>JAFIFA010000185.1 GCA_020832225.1 Balneolaceae bacterium | reverse complement strand
TTTACATCGTTGACAATCAGATCCAGGGCACCATCACCGTTCAAATCTGCCCAGGCCGCTCCGCTGGAAAAACCCGGCTCCGAGAGCCCCCACTCCTCACTGCGATTGGTAAAACGAAGATCGCCGTCGTTACTGAACATGTAGTTAGGGAGCGGTGTAGAGCTCATTTGATCCATCAGATTCATGATCACATTCGTATCTCCCCTTCTGATCTGCTCCTGAATCGCCCTTGGATTTGCAACCACCTCAATGTAGTCTTGATCAAGCAGGTCCTTGTAGATTCCGTTGGCCACAAAGATGTCGTTGTGGCCGCTCAGGTCAAAATCGGCCATCAAAACCGCCCAGCTCCAGTCGGTGGCTTGGGCTTCGCCAAATCGTCCAACCTCTGAAAATGTTCCGTCGCCGCGATTTAGTTGCAGGGTATTCCGGGTAAACTTGTGGTGAAATCCCCTATTCAGTAGGTCACGATATTCATCCCAAGACTCTATCGTCATCTTCGACTTCAGCCTATCCTCCTTCTCAGGAAGCATATCAGATACGTATACCTCGGGCCAGCCATCGTTATTCAGGTCGGCAATGTCTGAACCCATTGAGCTGAAGCTGATGCTGCGGATTATCTCTTCGAGCGATTCCGTAAATGTACCATCTCCGTTATTAATGTAGAGATAGTCGCGCTCAAAAAAGTCGTTGGCTACATAAAGATCGGTGAGTCCGTTTCGGTTAACATCAACAGCTACAGCGCTGAGGCCGAAGCCGAGCACGGAGCTGTAGATACCGGCCTCCTCTGTTACGTCTGTAAATCGATCACCGTCATTCCTGTATAATTTGCTGGCACCAAATGGATCGGGAATCTCCCTTGCATCCCCTGTAATACCGGCAAAACCCTCCATCGATCGAAAAGAGTTGCTCACCAGATAGAGATCCACTCTACCGTTTCCGTTGTAGTCAAAGAAGACACCGTGTGTAGAGAGCGCCATATCGGCAATCCCCCACTCCTCTGCCTCCTCTGTGAATGTACCGTCGCCCTGATTAATGTAGAGTCGATTATGGCGTTTCTCTCCTCCATCTTCACCCGATAGGGTTACAAAGATATCCAAAAGTCCGTTACCATTTACATCGGCCAGGCTTGCTCCTGTAGACCAATATCCATCAGAATTGAGACCGGCTTCGTCAGTGATATCTTCAAACCGAAAATCCCCATGATTGGCATACAGACGGTTGCTGGTCATGTTTCCGGTAAAAAAGAGGTCCGGCAATCCATTGCCGGTTAGATCACCGGCTGCAACACCACCACCATTGTAGAAGTTGCGAAAGATGTACATGTTAAACTCTTCGGTGGGATGAAGCATATTATCAAACATCACGCCTGTCTCATCTGCGGGGAGCATTTGAAAAAGTGTTTCAGTCGATTTGTCTGCAGATGGTCTGCATGAAAGAACTAAAAGCAGAAGTGAAATTGACAGACTACATTTTATTACCTGAGTTCGAATTTTAATGTATCGTTCCTGGTAATTGTAAGTTCCCTTCATAGAAAGAGTCTGACCCAACCATTTTGGGAAAAATTTAAGAGATGATTGAAATGAAATTTGAAGCAATTTCTTAATCTGCAGCCTTAAAAACGGCATGGTGAACCACCCCTGAATTCTCCTTATACAGGAGGGTAATCTATTCTTTATAAAACTTACAATCGAACTCAGGTTCATATAAAAACGTGACAAACGGGTGCCTGATGAAGAGTTGATCAACTAATGAATATATCATCTTTTGCCAAATGGGGCAGGATTTTTCCTCACTGTTGAACAAAAAAAGGGACAGATGAAACATCTGCCCCTTTGGAAAAAATCCCCTGATTTATATCAGAGTCCGGACCAGCCGGGGTTCTGATTCAGGTTGGAGTTTGCATCCAGCTGATCTCTAGGGATCGGGAAGACCTTTCTGAAATCATCAGACTCTGACTTCTCCCACCACGCATCGCCGTAGCGATCGAATCGGATCAGGTCATTACGTCTCCAGAGTTCCATGTAGAGTTCACGGCCACGCTCAGCGAGGAGGTTCTCCTCGTTGATGGTCAGCTCAGGTGCATTTGCACGATCAGTGATCATATTCAGATACATTTGACCGGTACCTGCATTACCCTGACGATAGAGCACTTCAGCCTTCATCAGAATAACATCCGAGTAACGGAATACAGGGAAATCATTGTTCAGGTGTGGCGTTGCCCCAATAGCATACTCAAATTTACCGAAGCGAACACCAGCTGTTCTGTAAAGTGGCTCTGACGAGGTCATTCGGAGTGATGGAATTTCAGGTGTGAAACTCACCGGACGTCCTCCACCCTCATTATCAATCAGAAGCTCTCCATCAAGTGAAAACTGGTCACCTTCGAAGAAACGCTCCTTTCTTACATCATCATCATCAAATGAGTTGTAGAATTCGGCCAGTGTGGTATATCCATTCCAGGGTTGATCCTGAAAATCGAATTGCGCCTGCTGATCGTAGTGCAGGGTCATGTGATGAATCTGGTGTCCTTCCAGAAATACTTCATCATATGGAATGGCGAAGATGGTTTCTGATGAGTTGCTATTCTCTGTAGCGAAAATCGCATTATAGTTCAATTCAAGATCGAATTCACCGGAATCGATGATCTCATCAAGCTGTTCCTGAGCCAGTTCCCAATACTGGGGATTTTCGCCATCGAGGTAGACCTCATGGTTCAGATAGAGCTTCGCCAGCAGGAAGTGGGCTGCGTATTTGTGAATACGGCCATAGCTGCCTGAAGGGTTGTCGCTGATGGCGTCAATGTTCTCCAGTACGGATCTTTCAATAAACTCAAAGAGCTCAGTTCGGCCCTGCTGGAAGTCAGCATTGTTGGACGGGTTAGCGGGAACCGTGGCAAAGTCTTCGATAATCGGCACGTTGCCAAATGTATCGAGCAGCCAATAGTAGTAGAAAGCCCGCATCACCTGCATCTCCGCAATAAACGGCTCCGCAAGTTCAGGGTCTGTGGCTCCCTCTTCAATCAGTGTCTCAAACTGAGTAATAAGACGAGAGGTAGCATTCACTCCGGAAAAGAGGAATGTCCACACGCCATTAGTTGGGCCGTGGTCAACACGGGTATTGTGGCGGTGTGTATCCACCCAAATACCTGCATCATCCCAATCCTGGCCTTTAACCGGGATTGCAGCAACGTCAGTTGAGATTTCATGAAGTGACAGAAGCCCTCCATGTCCGCCCCAGCCACTCAAAATGGAGTAGGCCTCCCCGAGAGTGGAGATAAACTCCTCTTCACTCTCAAGCTGGGTAATTTCGCTCGGTACATTTTCGGTAAGGTCTGTACAGGCAAAGCTGAAGAATACCAAAAGAGTACCTATCAGTAGTGTTTTGCTTGAAATATGTTTTTTCATAACTCTGATAATTTCTGTTAAAACTGTTTTAGAATCCTAAGCTTACGCCGAAGACGAATGATGTTTGTGTAAACCACTGATTCCGTCGTTCAATTCCCGGAGCCAGGGAATTCGCTCCACCGGCACGGCCGGCGTTATCAGTTGGTCCAACGTCTCCGAAACGTACCTCAGGATCCACACCATTGTAGTTGGTGATGGTCCAGAGATTGTTACCTGAAACGTAGAGGCGAAGATCTCTGACAGGTGCCTGTTCACTAAGCCCGAATGTATAACCGACGGTCATATTCTCCAGTCGGAGGAAATCGGCACTCTCCACCTGGAAGCTGGAGAAGAATGGGCTCTGAGTGAGCGGCAGATCAACAGCCCGCTTGGATACATTATAAGCATCTGCTACTGTCGGGTTGTTGTAAAAGACGTCATATGTGTTCACCAGATCGTGGCCGAATGCACCTCTCCAGAACATGTTGAAGTCCCAGTTGCGGTAGCGTACGGTGGTATCCCATCCGAGTGTGAAATCGGGCAGCCCGTTTCCGAGAACCTGATAGTCGTCGGTGGTGATGTCGTCGCGCAGAACAGGCTGGCCGTCTGCACTTTCAAACACCCACTGACCGTCCGGTGTAAGGCCAATGAATTTCGGCCCGAAGATTTCACCGATCGGTCGACCTTCCTGCACACGTACCATGAAGAAGTCGTTCAGACCCGGAGCGCCTACGTTTGCCAGAAGCTGACGATCTCCGAACTGAAGGTCGCCGCTGGAGAGTGACTCAAGACGCGTGTTGTAGGTCGCGAATGTGAATCCGGACGAGAGGAACGCGTTTTGTGTCTGAATAAAGTTATAGTTCACCTGAGCTTCGATTCCCTGATTCGAAATCTCACCGATGTTCACCCACTGCTGGCTGAAGAGATTCGGAGGAACCGGAACACCGAATTCAAGGAGAAGATCTTCAGTGCGGCTGGTGTAGTAGTCAACAGAACCGAAAAGTCTTTCGTCAAAAAATGCGAAGTCGATACCGGCGTTGATCTCACGCTTGATCTCCCATCGCAGTTCCGGATTCGGATTACTTACCGGGCTGAGTGATGGCACAAAGTTGCCGTCAACCAAGAAGCTTGGGCCAGGACCGAAACGAAGCTGAGAGATACCGTCAAACGGTGCATTCTGTCCGGTTTCACCGTAGCTCACACGAATTTTGAATTCGTCAGCACGTGGGATGTCGAGAATGTTGGTCAGTTCAGCACCACCACTTACAGCGAAGAAGTTACCCCATTTGTTTTCGGGACCAAATCGTGTAGATCCTTCTCGACGGAATGTTCCGGAGAGGAAGTAGGTGTTGTCGAATGTCAGGTTCACTCGGCCGAAGAAAGCGATCAGCTTGCTCTCATTTCGGAAGCTGGAGATTGTACCTAAACCGCGGTCAAACTCTCTTGCAAAAAAGAGGTTGTTGTACTGTAGACGGTCGTTCACAAAATCGCCGCCTTCCGCATACTGCCCCTGGCTGCGAAACTCCTGGTAGGAGTAGCCGGCTACCGACTCAACCCGAACAAATTCGAATGAGTTACGATAGTTAACTGTGGTCTCAAAGAGTTCATTTCGGTTGTTCACCGTTTCGCGAATTGCCAGACCGGTTCGACCGGCACCACGGAATCGCAGGTTACGGTTGTAGTACTCACCGCGGAAGAAATCCTGATTTTCCTGAGCATATGAAACTGAGGCACCGAGGCCGTCAACCAGATCCGAGAAATCATAATCGGCGTTTAACCGGAAGGTGTATCGATTCGACTCCTGATCCCATACAGACCGCTCATTGATCTGTAGCGGGTTGAAATTGTCAAAACCGGAACCCGGATTGTCGATCGGCGCGGTAGGGTTAAAAGTGGTTGCATAACGGAATACTTCACCAAGTCCGATCTGTTCATCGCGGTTGTTGATAGAGAGATTACCGGTCAGAGTCATTCTGTCATTCAGTGCATTGTGACGTATGTTGAGTCTTGCATTCAGACGCTGATTACCAGTTCCTTTCTGGATTCCCTGGACATCTCGGTAGCTACCTGAAACGCGATATGTGGTTCTGCGGTCGCCACCTGAAATTGCAAGGCTGTGAGACTGTGTGTAGGCATTCTGTGTTACCAGTTCCCACCAGTCAGTAGAAGCACCAAGATCGTTAATGGAGTATCCAAGATCGGTAAGACCTCTGTATTCATCGGCCGTAAGTGTCTCATAACGGTTGGCAACAATAGAGGTTGAGATCTGGCCGTTATAGGTCACATTCATACCGCCGTCATCTCTATCGCCGGTTTTGGTGGTGATTAGAATCACACCGTTGGAACCCCGTGTACCGTAAATCGCGGCAGCAGAAGCATCCTTAAGCACTTCAATCGACTCGATATCATTCGGATCAACGTTTTCAAAACTAGCTCCTACTACCCCATCAACCACTACAAGCGGTTCTGTGTTGGCACCAATAGTAGAGAGACCTCTAAGTCGGATTGAGAAGCCGGCATTTGGGTCGCCACCGGGACGAGTGATCTGAAGTCCGGCAACTTTACCCTGAAGCAGCTCTTCTGCGTTGTTGATATTACCACGGTTAAACTGGTCAGCACCTACACTCGCTACGGAGCTAGTAATCTCTCTCCGATCCTGAACACCGTATCCAACAACAACGACGTCGTCGAGGGTACGTATATCTGGCTGAAGCTCAATATTAATTTCAGTACGGCCGTCTATCTCAACATTCTGTGTGAGGTAACCGATGAAGGAGACCACAAGAACATTCAAGTTGTCGGGTACCCTGAGGGTAAACTCACCATTCATGTTAGTGGTTGTACCGATTGTTGAACCAGTCGCTTCAGAGGATCCCCGTACAATAATACTAGCCCCGGGCAGTGGGTCACCGTCTGATGCATCTACAACAGTTCCTGTGATCTCAATTCGCTCCTGAGCAAATGAATCAGTGAAACTGAAGCCGATTACCAGGACAGCCATCAGAAATAGACGGGATGTCACCTTCATAGCTTTGCTGGCAGATACACAGCACAACCATGAATTCAGCATTTCAGAATTGGAAAAGAAGCTTTTCCGTAGCTTTATACCATTCATATCTGTCGTTTTATGTTAATGGTTAAGTAGTAGGTGTTTTGAGTCCCCTAAATAGCAGAAGCCTACCTATGTTTGTTAGTTATTATAAAAAAGCCCTTCCATATTACAAAGTTTTCAGCATGTAAAACTTGGACTTTCACTGCCGTACATGACTGAAAAAGATGAAGATCTGTAGCCGAATTGTTAAAAGTCATCACGGAAGCGCTTCCCAAAAAAGGAGTGATTTGTCTTTAAATGTCAATTAAAAATATCCCTCCCCTTATAACTGATTTATCATCATTGATTTAAGGACCCAAATCATTTATATCAATAATTCAAAAGCTACTCTCTTTTTGAACCGCTTACATTTTCTTTAACTCACGGTAATCTTCACATAATTTTCAATTCCATTTACTCTCTACAGGCTTAAATGATCAAAAATTTCCGGACTTTTTATGAAAATTTGTTTCATGTCGCACAATTTCTGAGAGCGCTTACATTTTCAAATTTTCATCCACAATCGAAGAACTGCAGATTGTACTACTGCTGAACTTTTCGGGGAGAGGCGGATTCCTGTTTCGCATTTTGCCTACGCTCTTCCCACCACATCTCAATGAGAAGTGCAATAGGCCCCACCACAAACAGAGCATAGAAAGGAGCATATACGGCTTCACCAAAACGGAAGAGCATCTCTGTGAATGCGATCATCACAGCAACCACGCTTTGTCCTGTTTTGGAGCGGACGGTGGTTTTGGGATCCGTAATCATAAAGAGTACAAAGAGTTGGTACATCGGCCCTGTTAGCGGTGCAACCTCAGCCGCAAAGGTTCCGCCGGTGAATGCAGCGCGTACCCAGGCAAATGCTATAAATGCCAGAATATATGAGAGGCAGATATTAAAACGGTTCACTTTTGAAATGGTGTAGAGCCCCACCAACCAGATCACAAGCATTGCCCACATGTTATTACCCCACTGTATGCTCAGAACAGCCATACTGTCTGAGGCAATGATCAGCATCACCACAATGCCAAAGTTGGTTGGGTTCCAGATATGCTGTCCCTTTACCCTAAAGACATATTTTGAGGCGATCGATATGGCGGCACAGAGTGCAAACGGCCATATCATCGGAGAGCGAACCAGAATACCTGCTGAAATACCCGAAACGTAAGCGCTTGAAAGATCTCTCCATCGCCCGGTTACAGCCTTATGTAGAACCGATTCAACAATAAATGCCGTACCAATTGCGGCAAAAAGTTTTGTCCAGGTATCGAGGATCCCAAAGGAGATGTGTGCTGCAAGGAGAATACCGCTAATCAACAGCGGACCTATATAGCTTTTCGGGAAGGTGATCCGATCAAATGGTTTGGGCAGGCTTGTGGTTCTACTCATTCAGTTCAGGGAGATTGTGTGATCGGCTCTGTTATCTCTTCCCTTACATTGTGGTAACGGTTCAACTCAGGGTTATCAATCACCTGAACCTCTCCCGATGGCCATCGGACCTCGACCCGATCCACCTGATCCACCATCCCTATTCCAAAATGGACTGCTCGCTGACTCTGAGAGCTGAATGCATCGCCCCCGGTCACCATTTTTCGTGTTACCTTATTATCCCAGTGCAGAAGGACAACGGCACCTATTGCGCTCTTGTTACTCTTCTCCCCTTCCAGATTAAATCCAACCCAGTTATGGTCCTCTCTAACGTGATTTCGGTAGATTTTAGCGGGCTGATGCTGATTGGCTACGATCAGATCCATTGCCCCGGTACCAAAGAGATCGGCGTAGGCAATCGACCGGCTGTCTAGGTCGAGTGCGCCATTCACGGCACGAGCAACCTCACGAAAACGGCCTGCCCCATCATTAAGCCAAATCTTATTGGTCTGATATCCGGAAAAGGTCCGGTTATTCATCGCCGGCCAGTTATTGGCATCGATGATGATATTTCGATGACCGCCTACAACGCGTGAGTAGTCGTACCAATAGTCGGTATCCGGTTCAGCCGACACATAACCGTTTGCCACATAGAGATCCAGATTACCGTTGTTGTTCAGATCGATAAACTGACCTCCATAACCCCACTCTCCAATCTCCACACCCATATTTCCCGCTACATTTCTGTATCTCGGAATATCACCGGAAGACCTTCTTGAAGGCACCCAGAGATTGTTACCCTGCATCAGAACGCCCGCTTCCGAGATGTTGGTCACATAGATAGAAAACTGCCCCTGATTCATAATATCCCCAAATGCGACACTCATTCCGCTCTTTGGCACAAAACCAATGCCCGCTTCCGGACCTACATTTCGGAATCGTTCGCCCTGCTCATTCAGAAAGATCTCATCAACCCCATAGTCATTGGCCAGAACGATATCCATATATCCGGAGTCGTTGATGTCTGCCGCTGCTGCAGCAAGTGTCCAGCGCCGGGTTTCATGAAGCCCCGCCTGCTCCGAAATATCCCTGAATGTGCCATCGCCCTGATTTTCGAACAGGTAGTTAAGGCCACCATTGGTAGCGTATTCATAGCTGTCCGGCATCATCCTGGTGTCGGTGAGGCTGAAAAGGTTTACATCTTCGTGATAATAGCCACCGATGAAAAGATCCAGGTAGCCGTTGTTGTTGTAATCGAACCAAAATGCGGTGTTTGCATTGATATAGTCAGGAAAACCCGCACCCTCCGTTACGTTAACGAAGCCCTCTCCGTTCTCATTTCGGTAAAGCTCAGGCCTGCCCCATCGATAGATAAAAAGATCTTCATAACCACTGTTGTTGAAATCACCCCAAACGGCCCCCATCGAAGCCCCAACTTCCGGCCGGTTCATATCAGCGATACCGAAAGCCTCAGCAGACTCTTCGAAACGCCCGTCGCCATGATTGATATAGAGTGCATTTTTGGCATCAAATTCACTATTGGTAAAGTAGATATCCGGAAACCCGTTTCGGTTCACATCGGCCACAGAAACGGAAGCACCCACCGAGGCGATTTGCGGAAGTATGTGATGGAGTTTCTCATCAACAACAGGACGCTGATGCACAAAATTGATACCGAGCTGATCGGTCACATCCTCAAGGAAAAACCCATACCGCTCCTGTACCTCTTCCATTGTTTCGAAGAAGTCACTATTTACCATCTCATCATACTTCTGCATACCAAATGGAATCATCAGAAGCATCACAAAAAAGAGAACCACAAATATCTTAGTAATGGTCTCCCGGGTCATGCAAATTGGGTTGAGTTTTGGTTGACGAAGAAACAGTCCTTATTGAGCCAATCTATTACGGTAAGTTTTACATTCTGTATCATTTCTGCAAGTTTTATCATCTCACTCCTCAAAACGCAGAGCTGTCCGAAACTGGTGTGGTGTTACATAGCGGGTGTGGTAGTTTACCCAATCTTCCCGAAACCGCTGGAAGACAGGATCATCAAAGAGTGTACCACTCGCTTTATATTCATAATCAGCCATTCCATGATAAGGCAACGGAATGACGGTTGTTGATGCCTCCGTGTTGTAATCGCCATCTTTTTCCCATCCGTCTGAAACAAAAACGTAGCTTCTTGTGTATCCCTCCGCAGGCGGATCGATCTCTGCAAAGCGGAGGAGCAGCTCATCCCCGGCGTTCATGATTACATATCGATCATCGATTTCATCGAGCAGTTCGCCAACCTCTCCAAAGCGGGTGTGAAAACCCTCCAGGTCGTTCCAACGCTGATTGGTGCTGGCAACCACACTGTAGTCGGGCAGTTTCGGGGAGATATCATTTACTCGATACCACTCGGAGAATCCGCGATAGCGAAGATCCGCTCTGGTTCGCTCCAGTTTTGTCTCTGTAAGAAGTGAATCGTCCATTTTATCGGCCTGAAAGATAGCGTCCCAATAGATCTCAGAGGTGGTAGTAAGACGCACACGGTGGTCGTCATGACCATCAAACCACCCTTCAAGGTCGATCAGGATCGTTTTGAGCTTCCCGGCTGGAATTCCGTAGTTGTCATCCTTTCTGATCCACCCTCCTTCTCCATCAGCAACATCAACCTGAAGTCCCTGTGGGGGTTGTTTCGATCCCTGACTCAATGCAAGGTTCAGTGAGCTGTCGGTTGGCCTTAGCCACCCTGAGAGCAGCAGCCATTGGGCTTCATCTGCGCTGTTTAACTCAATTTCAATAGAGTGTTCTTCAACGAGCCCCTGATAACGAGTTTTTTCGAACGGGCTGATATAGTTCTCGTCCAGCTGAGCCACAATCTCTGTCAGATCGTTACCCTGATCATCAGTTACCCTGGCAACAGGTCCCGGATGCCCCATCAATCGGGTTGAGAGGTCCGGTTCGGGGAATACAAATCGTTCATCAATAAAGATCTCGCTTCCTTCCGGATGATCAACTGCAACCAGGCTCACATAATCAAAGAAGTGGCTCTCCCACAACTCTGCGGTGATTCGTACATCATACTCACCATCTACAGCCGCAATTTTTCCATCCGGAATGCGAACGCGATCCAGGGTCTGAACTACACCGGCAGTCTCAAGCGCGTTAATACGAAGTCCGAGCGGTGATCTCCATAGAATATCGGTGATAAAGTGCATCTCCTCGCCATCTCCCGTAAAGAGCCACGGGCATGATCCCTTCAGAATCTGTTCATTAAAGATAGTGGCCCCCATTCCCAATTCAGCAAATTCGGCCTGAACCGATCCGTTTGGCCAGACAATTCTGAGCATCTGTGCCTCATCATACTCGCCAAGACCAAAATGAACAAGCGGTGAGGAGATGAGCTGTTTCTGATAGAGAAGTCCGGAGCGCACCTCCATCTCTCCTCCTATACCAAAGGAGTTGATTCTGCGGTCACCCTCCGTACCGGAAGCCCGGGCGCGGATCGATCTGGCAAAATAGTTTTTGGTACCACTATTCTTAAGCTGGAACGGCTCCAGATTATCATCGACGCCAAGCAGATCGAGCCTCTCGTTTCCATCCACATCAAACAAAGAGACGATGCCGCCCGGGAGGTCCTCCCGCCAAAGCACCGGATTTCTGTCGGTGTCTCCGAGCCATATAACGCTATTTTCGTGAGTAGAGAGAATCAGGTCCAAAGCGCCGTTATTGTCCAGATCGGCCGAAAAGAGATTCACTTTACCCGGACGATACGAACCGCTGTGCTCTTCAGATAACACAGATTCGTGCCACTCACCTGTTCCGAGACCATAGTGGTTTTGGTAAACCGTACCGTCTTCATCAATTGAGATGATGTCGAACTGCGTACTTGCATCCAGGTCGGCAACCACAATTGCTGTCCGGTTCTCCGCTATGGTAACCGGCGGTGCAAACTCTCCGGCCGTAAGGTTTCTGAAAACCACAATCTCGCCATCCCGGGTCAGGAAAATTGCCTCGGGCACACCATCACCATCCTTATCGGCCCATCGGAAGTCAACAATTTCACCAACATCACGAAAGGGGTTGGCCTCGGTAAAGGTATCGTCGCCATTATTTCGAAGCACAAATGGTTCGCCTGATTCAGGAGCCAAAAGAAGGTCCAGATCTCCATCCATCTCCACATCAAACGCCCAGATACCGCTGTAGCTTCCGTTGATGGTTCCTCTGTTTAGGCCGAGTGTGGGGGTGACATCCGAAAAGGTCTGGTCATCATTTTGTCGGTAGAGACGGAAACCATCGCTTCCCGCAAATGCCAAGTCGTTCATAAAGTTGTAGTTAAAATCGATCTCTGAAATCGCATGTACCGGCAATCTTGTATCAGTAGAGCCGGGAAAATCGAGTCGAACCTGATCATCAATCACCACTTCACCATCGGTCACAGAGATTGGGAAAGGAGGTGCATCTTCAAGCAGCGTCACCCCTTTCACCCAGACTGAGGAGCTCTCGGGCAGATCCATCGCTTCCCGTTCCAGGCTCATTTCACGATCGGCCTCTGCCACCTCAACCTGTGGCTGGGGCAGATGCAGGAACCTGGTAATCAGAAACCCGATATCCGCCGGTGGAAGTTGTACGGTAAGCAGATCGCTTTGAACCCGGGGCAGAGCTTCAAGAGCTGTTCTCAAAAATGAAAGTTCAAGGGTCAACTCGCCAAAGCTCTCATCTTCAAGTGCTTCATATATAAGTTCCAGCTGTTCAAGACTGTCTCGATCCCAGCGATCCCTCTGCTGCGCCAGTTGTTCTACATATCGCTCTGCAGACTCACGGTTCTGCTCTTTGGCAGCAACACGTGCCAGTTCGAGAAGTACAATTTGGTTTTCGGGGAGCAGATTGTTGAGCGATTCAAGCGTCTGCCTGATCTCATCAGCATTAGCCACATCATCCTGTCGCTCTAGTTCCATAGCGAGTGCAAACAGAATTCTGGGGTTTTCAGGAGCGGCATCAGCTGCCTCTCTGAGGTAGTTAACCGACTCTCCCACATTCCCGCGACGGCTCTCCAAAATGCTTGAAAGAAAGAGGATCTCCGGCTGTTCCGGCATCAAATCTCTCGCCTGCTGCATTCGCTCTTCGGCAAGATCGTAATTCCCCTGCCGCATCGCATAAACACCAAGATTGGCCCAGGCCGCAGCCTCCTCAGGAAAGGCCCTCGCCACATCGTTCATCTTGTTAAAAGCAAAGCGTGCCTGGTCGGTTTGACTCGCTCCAAGGCTCATATAGAAATCGGCCACCGCCTGTGCATACGCGTCTGATGAGGGATCGGAAGGGTCTTCACCCGGTCTGCACGATACCGCTATCAATACCACCGTGAGGAGTACTGCCGGCATAAAAAAGAGGTTAAATTTGAAACGCTTGTTTTCTGGCTTCATCACTTCTTTCAAACTTTTGTACCTTTAGATATATAGATTCTGTTACTGATTCAGCAGGAATAGTTTTGGTTGCCTGTTGTTGATTGCAACAAGTACGGCTGAGCTTCCCTGATGTTGTAACGGGCGAATGGCCCTACCCTGTCCTTCAACCAAAAAACCACTCTGCTCAAACTCAATCGTACGGAAGGTGCCGTCACCATTGCCTTTTAGCAGTAGCCCGTATCCGGCATCCTGCCTTCCACCCATGCTCGGTTTTACATCATAGATATTTCCGGCCAGAAGCAGGTCGATGTTTCCATCTCCATCAAAATCGTCTGCAAAGATATCCATTACGGGGAACCATTGTGCTTCGTCGGGAAGTGGAACCGGCTCATATCTGCCATTTCCATTATTGATCAGCACCATGGAACGCAGACCCGTAATCTCTTTCTGAAGCGCTTCATCGAGTGTCTGACGATCAAACAGATCGTATATTGTTTTTCCTGCATAATCTTCATAACTGCGAATGCGATTGGTCAGAGATGGGATCTGAGCGATCACTTCATCGAGTTGTTCAAACGGTTTTAGTTGTCCGTCCACTTCATATGCAATCAGTGGTGCAGTTTGTCCGCTCCCTTCAAAATCATTTACAAACAGCCTGAGTGGATTTTCAGATGACGCCTCGATTCTGCTGTTGATGCCAAAGTTTCCAAGAATGATGTCCTCATATCCGTTACCGGTCAGATCTGCAGTCTCAACCGACTGCCACAACCCTCTCAGGCCTGCAATGCCAACCTCATCAGTAGCCTGATTCAATTCTCCTCCGTTGTTTCGAAAGTAGTGGACACCCATCCACTCACCGGCCAAAACAAGAGATGGATAGTCACTTCCCTGCTCCTGAATCCACTTTGCGCTGGTCACATTTCCGATCGTTTCGAGGCCGGGCGCCAGATCTTCTGTTACATCACTAAAAACCCCATTTCCATTGTTCTCAAGCAGGAAGCTTCTCGGACCGATTCCATACCGCCATGGCATTGTGTGGCCACCGACGAAGAGGTCGATGTGGCCGTTTCCGTTGAAATCGGCGGCAGTTACCACAGATCCATTTACTGCAATTTCCGGCACACTATTCATGGAACGGGAGAAATTGCCATCACCTACGTTAATGTAGAGTCGATCGAGCAGCTCCACAACTTCACCGGCGTGTTCATTGCCTCCGCTAACCACGAAGAGGTCCAGATCCCCGTTTCCGGTAGCATCAAAGAAGATTGCGTCTACATCCTCGGAGTCTCGGTCTTCCATAAAATCTTCCTGTTCGCTCTCTACAAAGCTGCCGTCGCTCTGTTGGAGAAAGAGCTTACCGGGAAACCCTCTGCTTCCACCTATATAGTAGTCGTCCAGACCGTTTCCGGTAACATCTCCAACTGCGAGTGCGGGACCCTGTGTGGAAAGCTTATAGGGCATCAGAGGCTCCCGATTGAAATCATCATGGCTGTTTTCCCGGTGACGATGTTCAGGCAGGCGATCAGATAGATTGGTAAAGAGTGGTTGATTCACCGTTTCATGTAGCCGACTGTAATCGAAACGGCCTGATGCATCGGAGTGGTTCACCTCGATCTGACGGTTCACCTCAACATCCATAAGGGTCTGATAGGTGTGATCGGGCCAGATGACTAGCATGGAATCTGCTACTGAAATATCTCCAAGGCCAAAGTGAACACGGTGGTCCACCGACGACTGAAATCCGCGTGTTGGCATCTGCTCGCGGTAGAATTTTTGATCCTCTTTGTAGATGAGCAGCTTGGTTCCGATTCCGGTTGTGTTGAACTCACTGCCATTCAGCTTTACCATCAGGAAACTGTCGGGGCTTTCGTTTTCATCATCCGTACCAAAATCATTTCTGTAGATGTGGGCCTGCTCGTTGGTGTTGTTCACCACCAGGTCGAGACGTCCGTTGTTGTTCAGATCAACATACACTGCACCTGAAGAGAACGTGGGCGCTGAAAAACCCCAGCTGTGCGTCACATTCTCAAAATTGAGTTCGCCGTGGTTTTTGTAGAAGTAGTTGTGAACATGTGCAAACGGCATGGTTTCGATCAGCTCATACTCCTTTTGGCGGAGTTCATCACCCGAGTAATTTTGCCGAACACGCTGTAGTGCTCTCACATAGTCCTGATCGTTTGGCCGGTGCGGCATTCCGTTCGTGACGAATATGTCGGCGTAGCCGTCGTTGTCAAAATCGGCCATCAGAGCTGCCCAGCTCCACTCCGTTCTGGCTGTGCCTGTTGCAAATGCAACCTCGCTAAATCGTGGCAGCCCATCATCACCAAACCCCCGATTGATCTGAAGCGTATTTCGATTGTTCTTTTCACCAAAACCAAACCCCCGCTTGGCGTTGTAGACGATCATCGGATCGGGGCCACCGGAACGCATGAAGGTGTCATGATCTTCCGCCATCATATCAAGCGAAAAGACATCCGGACGGGCATTATTGGTGAGATCGGCGATATCGTTACCCATGGATGAGTTACTGGTGTGCCCAAACATTGAGTAGAGTGATTCGGTGAAGGTGCCATCACCGTTATTGATATAGAAATAGTCATCCTCATGAAAGTCGTTACCCACATAGATATCCGGATATCCGTTTTGGGTGATATCAGAGATAGCCAAACCCAGACCATAGCCAAGCGCACTGCTGATGATTCCCGCCTCTATAGTTACATCTGTAAAGCGATCACCATCATTTCGGAAAAGCCGGTCTCCCGCTCTTGGATGTTCTCTCTGTCTCAGAACCTGTGCATCTCCGTAGGTATCTTCACTGTGGAAGGAGTGGTTTAGAAGAAATAGATCCAGACGGCCGTTATTATTATAGTCAAAAAAGGCAGCCTGAGTTGAGTAACCCTCAAAATCGAGACCAAAATCGGCAGCACGTTCCGAAAATGTACCATCTCCATTGTTGATCCAGAGCTGATTGGCACCAGACTTGTTCAGATAGTTTACCCTGCTGATATAGATATCCAGATATCCGCTTCCGTTTACATCGGCCATGGTAACACCGGTTGACCAGCTCCCCTCCTCTCCAAAGATTCCCGAACGTTCGGTAACATCCTCAAAGCGAAAGTCACCCTGATTTTCGTAGAGCTTGTGATTTCCCATATTTGATATGAAGAAGAGATCGGGCAGCCCGTTATTGTTGAGGTCTCCCGCCGCTACACCTCCCCCATCATAAAAATAGAGGTAGTTTTGAATATTGAACTCCGGTGTATTCTCAATCCGGTTTTCAAAATCGATACCCGTATCAGAGGGTGAAAGCAGTACAAATGGGGTATCCGGATCAGATGAGCATCCGGCAAACAGCAGAAGAAATACGATGGAAGAGAGACATAATAAGAGAGAGCGGGTGTTTCTCATAGACACATCTGATGAATCGTGCAATTAGGTATGGACTTACTTAACCTATTTTAAAGTGTGTAAAAACGATCTTTAAGATATTACAGAGAGTCCATCATATCAATAAAAATGTTCTGCATGATCCTTGTTGAATTTAAAAATCAGAGCCACCAGGCGATCGAGATGCTAAAAAGAAGAATCCCAGCGAAGTAGAGAAACAGCAGCGTACTTTCCTTAATGTAGTATGAGGTTGGAGGTGCCACCTTAATCCGCCCTTTCTCCTCTTCCCCAGTCCCCATTTTGTTCAGCAGAAGTGCCACGGCTGTAGTAACGGCAAATCCGGTTGCATTCCACCAGAACCAGAAAATCAGACCCTCTGCAAAGATCCAAAGCAGCAGGTTGAATAGAACACCCGCAAAAATCCCGTAATTCACATCCCTCGCATTTACAGATTTGGTCAGCATAGCCAGGGCAAAGGTTGCAATAATAGGCCCATAGAAGAGCGAACCGATTTTGTTGATCGCTTCAATCACCGTTGGAGCAATATTACCGGCCGAAAATGCGAGGATCACACAGATTACTCCCCACACCACGGTATACCGTTTTGAGAGGCGAAACTGCTCGGCTGATGAAACCGGATCTTTGCGGTTTGGCAGAACAAAGTCCTGTACGGTTGCCGCACTTAGTGAATTTAAGGCCGAATCGAGTGATGACATCGCCGCGGCCAATATTGCCGCTACCAAAAGTCCGATCAGACCATTGGGCAGATACTCCACTATAAATACAGGCACCATATAATCTGCCTGACCTTCAGGGATGGCCTCCAACAATCCGGGTGTCATTACGACGAGAGTACCGATCAGCAGCCCCATCACACAATAGAGAAGCACGGTTGGAAAACGGCAGAATCCGTTAAAAAGAAGAGCCCTGCGCATATTCTTTTCATCCTTGCTGGAGAGTA
>JAFIFA010000174.1 GCA_020832225.1 Balneolaceae bacterium | reverse complement strand
GGTCCCTTTGCCAATTCTGGACCGAATCCCAATTACGGAGCGCTCAATCCGGCTCGCTTCAATAATACACCCCTCCGAAACGAGTACATATTGAAGTGAGGTACCTGTAAGTTTGGATGCCGGGAGCAGACGTGCTCGTGTGTAGATCTGTCGCTCGTTGTCGTATAGATTAAATTCGGGCAGCGTTTCTGTAAGCGCCAGGTTTGCCTCAAAGAATGAAGCGATGGTTCCGATGTCGGTCCAGTATCCGCTGTAAGGATAGCTGATTACCTTAGCTCCCTCCTCAATCGCTTTGGGAATGATCTCTTTCCCGAAATCAACCGCTTCGGGGTTTTCATCAAAAAGACGGCTCAGATCTTTTTTGTTAAAGACGTAGATACCCATCGATGCCAGATAGTTTCGACCCTGGGCTTTCATCTCTTCAGACGTTTCTGAACTCCATTCCGGAAGTTGATCTGAATCCGGTTTTTCGATGAACCTCTGAATCTCGCCTGCATCATCAGTCTTCATGATGCCAAAACCCTGTGCATCATTTGCGTTGACCGGAATCGTTGCTACAGAGAGATTTGCCTTCTGCTCGATATGCTGCTTGATCAGTTTGTCATAATCCATCTGGTAGAGCTGATCGCCGGAAAGTATCAATACATGCTCATACTCATGGTTGGCCAGATGGTGAAGGGACTGGCGCACCGCATCAGCTGTTCCCTGAAACCAGCTATGGCTTTTGGGTGTCTGCTCAGCGGCAAGAATATCAACAAACCCGTGGGAAAAGAGATCGAAGTTGTAGGTATTCTTGATATGCCTGTTAAGCGAAGCAGAGTTGAACTGAGTCAGAACAAAAATTTTACGAATCCCTGAGTTCAGGCAGTTGGAGATTGGAATATCCACCAATCTGTATTTACCGGCAATTGGTACAGCCGGTTTACTGCGATGTTTAGTGAGCGGTTGAAGCCGGGTCCCCTGTCCTCCGCCTAAGATGATAGCAATCGTCTTGTCAGTCATGATGGATGATTTTTAGGATTTAAGTGACTCATAGAGTTCCACATATTTTCCCGCAGCGCTCTGCCATGAGAAATCGAGTTCCATGATATACCTACGTGTTTTATCAAAAAACTGTTTTTCGCTGAACAATTCCACTCCCCTTTTCAAGGCTTCAAAGGCTGCACTTTGATCAAATGGGCCAAAAACCAGGCCATAGCCATCTTTTTCGCTTATGTCCTTAACCGTATCTGCGAGTCCGCCTGTCTTTCTGACGAGCGGTATGGTTCCATAGCGCATGGAGTAGAGTTGATTGAGACCACATGGCTCAACCCGGGATGGCATCAGAAGAAAGTCGCTGCCCGCATAGATCAAATGAGCCAGTTTTTCATTGTACTCAAGTCTGGCATCAAAATAACCAACATGGCTGCTTTTTAGTTTGCTGAAGAGATCGTGCAGTGCAGGGTCTCCTGTTCCCAATACCAAAAAGCAGGCCTCAACTCCCTTCTCATTGCACTCCCGGATCAGGTTCGGCAGCATATCGGCCGCTTTCTCCCTAACCAGCCGACCAATAAATGCAAACAGTGGTTTCTTCTCATCCAGATCGAACTGTTTGCACAACGCTTTTTTGTTGGCTTTTTTCCCCGATTTGAGAGTAGAAGCCTTGTAGTTTTTCTCCAGCATCGAATCGGTTGCAGGGTCCCACACATCTGAATCGATACCATTAAGAATACCTGCCGTTTTCTCTTTCTCATGCCTTAAAAGGAACTCCAGCCCGTGGCAGTGGTCAAGCAGCTCCTCCATATAACCTTCAGAAACCGTTGTTACCCTCCATGCCGATTTGATTCCGGCAGCCAACGAGTTCAACGCTCCATCCCAGTCAAGCAGTCCGATCTTCTCCAGATTGAAGGCCGGCAGAATAGAGTAGCTTCCTATATCGTATCGCCCCTGATACTCCCCGTTATGAATCGTGATAACGGAAGGTGTAGTTGAGAGCACTTCATAGCGGAAACACTGATTCATCATGAAAGGAACAAGGCCCGTATGATGATCGTGGCAGTGTACTACATCCGGCAGAGATCCGGACTGCGTAAGCCACTCCAGTACAGCGATCTGAAAACTGAAAAACCGCTCTTTCTCATCCCAGTATGGATGTCCGGACCATGGATCGATATAGACACCCGGACGGTCAAAACGCCCGGGAATGCTCACCAGATAGAGCTCAAAACCGAGCGATGGGGATACCAGACGGTGAACAGAGAATTGAAACCAATTTCCGGCAAATGGAGCTTCACCTTGATAGATCGGCTCCGTTTCTGCATCTGCAAGCCATTCATTGCTGTAATAGGGCATTACAACAGAGGCTTCCTGCCCGGAGAGATTGAGATATTTGGGTAGTGCACCGGCAACGTCACCGAGTCCGCCGGATTTGGCAACAGGATAACATTCAGCAGATATGTGCAGAATTTTCATAGTGAGCAGTGTAACTTAAGTGATGTATGGTCGTATCCGTCCTAAAGTCTTCCGACGCTCATGTACGATGTTGCAGAAACAACAACAGCAATCGGGCGCTCTCAAGTAAGAAAAAGAATCTCTAACCTGCAATTTGAGCAGCGCGAATTATTTGCTGAATAGTAATATGTAAAGTTGCTGTTAATTGTTGATCTTCCACATCTTTAGCGTTTGCGGAAATTAACGGCAAGAGCATGTTAAAGTATCGATACCATTAATGACAATCCGAATCGGATCATGAAGACCATATCAGTAGAAAACATCAATAAATCGTTTGGAGACACCCATGCCGTGCGCGATGTCTCTTTTGAGGTGGAGAAAGGTCGAATTTTTGGCCTTCTCGGGCCCAACGGCGCAGGTAAAACGACCACTATCCGGATGATCAACTATATCACATTGCCCGACACCGGAAGCATCAGGATAAACGGAATCTCTGTGGGACAAAAAACGCAGAAGATGATCGGTTACATGCCTGAGGAGCGTGGCCTCTACAAGAAAATGAAGGTGGGAGAACAGTTGATGTATCTTGCCCAGCTGAAAGGTCTGAGCTCCGAGGATGCGCGCGAAAAGATCCGATATTGGCTGAAACGGTTCAACGCATACGACTGGCACTCCAAAGTGGTGGGTGAGCTCTCAAAAGGGATGAGCCAGAAGATCCAGTTCATCGCCACAATTGTCCACGATCCGGAGATCTACATATTTGATGAACCGTTTAGCGGGCTCGACCCAATCAACAGTGAACTGTTGAAGGAGATCATCATTGAACTGAAAGAGAGTGGCAAAACAATCCTCTTCTCTACCCACCGCATGGAGCAGGTGGAACAGATGTGTGATGACATCTGCCTTTTCAATAACGGAAAGGTGGTCCTCACCGGTAATCTCCGTGAAATTAAAAAGAACTTTGGGAAAAATACCGTGCTGCTTGAGTTTCAGGGCGACAGTAAGTTTCTGGATGAACTGAGTGAGGTTCGTATCAACAACCGCTCTACTAACTTTGCAGAGATTCGAATTCTTGACGGACAGGATCCTCAGGAAATTTTACGCAAAGCAATGCAGGCATCCGAGATCCACAAATTTCAGCTTGTTGAACCCTCCCTGAATGAGATCTTCATCTCAACGGTGGGCGAAGACAATATCAAAAAACAGCAGGAGGAGGCACTCAAGGCATGAGTTGGCGACAAACATTTCTGGTACTGAAACGGGAGTATATTACACGGGTAAAAAGTAAAGGGTTTATTTGGGCTACCATTCTGGTTCCGGTCGGCTTTGCGCTGCTGATCGGTGTCGGTATCTTCATTGCCGTCTGGGATTCAGAGATCACCTACAGTCTGGGCGTATCTGATGAGACCGGGCAGATCGTCTCTACACTGCAGGATTTTGACAGTGAACGGTACGTCGACTACTCCGATCTGCCTGTCGACTCACTGAGGGCGATGGTGCTGCGAGATGAAATCAATGGTTATATCATCATTACAGAGGAGAATATAACTGAGGATCGTCCACTCGAATTGATCTACAGCGGAAGCGGTGGAATGCAGTTTCTAACAGCCGTGCGGAGTGATTTCCGGGAAGCAATCCGACAGGAGAGACTTGTACGTGCTGAAGTTGGCGAGGATGTAAGAAGTATTTTTGAGTCTTCGGTAGCCGTTGAATCGCGCCGGTTGAGCCGTGAAGGTGAAGAGCGTGAGGATGACACCGAATTCTTCTCCATGGTTGGTTTCTTTATGGGAATCATCATCTTTGGTGCGATCTTCGGGTATGGCGGATATATCATGCGCGGTGTGATTGAAGAGAAGACCAACCGGATTATTGAGGTGATCGCCTCTTCCGTGAGGCCGATCGAACTGCTTACAGGCAAGATGGCCGGCGTAGGTGCCATTGCGATTACCCAGTTTGCCATTTGGATATTGGCTCTAACCGGGCTCACCGCTATATCAGGACCGATTGCAGCTGCATTTATGGGAGACGCCACCCCGCCTCAGATGCCGGATGAGATGGCCGCAACCGAAGCGGATATCAACACCCTGCTTAATATTCCCACAATCGAGACATCGCTGATTGTCTACTTTATCGTCTTCTTCCTTCTCGGATATCTTCTCTACAGCTCGCTGTTTGCCGCTGTTGGTTCAGCTGCCGATTCGGAAACCGACACCCAGCAGCTCATGCTGCCGATCACTGCACCGATTATGATCGCCTATATCATTCTCTTTCACGCAATGAGAAGCCCGGACAGCACCATCTCAGTGGTGGGATCGCTGATCCCCTTCTTCGCCCCAATTGTGATGGTGACCAGAATTGCCATAACAGAAGTTCCATTTTGGCAGATCGGACTCTCGATCTCACTGATGTTGCTAACGTTTGTTGGCACGATGTGGCTCAGCGCCAGAATCTATAAGGTGGGAATTCTCAGCTACGGTAAGACAGCTTCTTTCAAGGATCTGTTTAAGTGGATCAGGCAGTAGCGGAGGAGAAACCAGTGAAACTCCCGATGCAAATGTTAAAAACAGGCCGCTTTACGAATCGGCTTGTTTACTTTAAGGGATGATAAATAAGCACTCTTAAGGATATTGTTTCCTGAGATAGCTCTTCAGGTATAAATTACAGTGCAATCTAAATAAATACTATCCCTCTTTAAGATTTTAAAGCACTGCAAAAATGTAGTTAATATATGATTCAATAATCCTGAATCTACTCTAACAGTTTAGGGACTTTATTCTGGACAAAATCCCATACTACTGCCTCATCGATAATATCATATCCATGTGCCAGAATGTTTCTAAAATCGATGATCTTACGATATTCAGGAATCCTGTCGGCCAATTTATCAGGTTCCACTTTTTCCAATCTATAAAGAGCTTCCCCTATAATTTCGAATTCACGTTCAATGGCCAGTTGCAACACTCGATCTTTTTGAAACTCTTCGTACGATTTCCCCCTGTAAATTCCATAATTTCCCGGCACGAGAGACTTACATCAAGTAATAATTTTCCGGCACTATGCGGTATAAAGAAGTGCTTTAGTTTTATGTACCTCTTCTTCGAAAAGAGGATTGCGGAATTTTTTTTGATGAATCAGATCAACTGATCTCCCATATATTTTTTCAAGGCTCTCTTTTAAACCCATGTACTGATCGAAAGCACCCTCAAACCCCGATCTCTTGAATTCCACTAAAAAATCCAAGTCGCTATTTTGGGTAATCTGTCCGGTAACTGCAGAACCGAAAACATAGAGCTCCTTAACCTGATAATTTACACAGGCCTGTTTAAGCTCTTCGGTTTTAAGTTCAGATATCTTCACTGGATTAGAGTTAGTTTGAAGTTGAAGTAGAAATACAACCAATCAACGATTATCGCTCAACTTTCGTCTCACCCGCTCGTCATGCTCTTCTGCGAGCGCGTCAGCAACGATCTCACCCCTTACCTGACTTCCTACCCTTTCAAGTGCTTCGGTCGCTCTATAGCGAACTCTGGGGTCTCTGTCGGCAAGCAGGCCCGGCAGACGATCCTCCCATGCCGATCGTGACTCATCATGCCGCAGTACCAACTCGAGCACCTCACTTCTTACGGAGTAGGGAAACCCTTCTGCGAGGAATGTGAACGAGAACTGAACTGCCGCTTCCACCTCCCCTTTTTCGGCGAGTAACTGCAAGATCATCGGTACTTCACTGAGTACTTCATCCCGAGTAATCAGGTTCTCTGAGATATTCCGAAAAGCATCTAGGCTGGTTACTTCGCTCAGGGAGCGAATGGCTGTGCGCCGGAGCGTGCCCTCCGAAGACTGACCCGCCACACTTCTGAGCCTGCTAATCACAGAGTCGTTATCCCGGAAATAGGCGAGCGACTCCAGGGCCGCCTCCCTCACCACTATCGGATATCGGTTGGTGGCACGATCCATAAAGATCTGATCGGTCCCCGATGCACCTGCGGTGATAGCACCAAGCGATCTCACAATTTCAGCATAGACTTCAGGATTCTCCTCTACGGAGAACATGTCGGTAAGAGCCAGCTGCAGATCTGGATTTTCAGGGAAACCGGAGAGTGCACGGGCTGCCTCTTTACGACGATCTGCATCCTCATCCTCCCGCAGCTGATAGATCCAGAAAGAGAACGGTTTCTCTTCGGAGAGAATCAGGTTATCTCGATCGGGAGTGTGAAGCTTCAGATTCTCAATATTGGAAGAGACGTTCAGTTCGATGGCATCGGATTCTCCGGTAAAGGTAATCTCATGCTCCTTCTCATCCAGGAATGTAAATTCAGTGGCCTGAACGGTAACCAGTTCATCAATGGATTCACCCAGAGCGGTGAATGTTATCCGAACTGTTCGCTCATCCTCATCCCATTCCATCTGTGCAAGATATTCGCGTATCGACTCTTCCTGAGAGTCATCAGAGGCTGCGCTTTCCATGTTCGGAATATCGAAAAATGTACGGCCTGAAATATTATAGACAATATCAGCTAAACTATTCCAAGATAGTGTGTTAATATCACTACTCAAGAATCTTTCTGAATTCTCATCAAGCACTCTCCTGAGCCTACTCCAGTCGTCATTTTCCAGCGATTTCTGCCATTGTGACAGCGACTTTGTGGTATATGTGTGGTAGGGTCTTTTCTCCTCATATCCGTCTTGATCTGGCGAGGAAACAGTGCCATAAACTCTATCCAGCCAGTAGGCTTGCAGAAGATGAATCGCCTCACTATCAGACCATCTCGGCTCACGCAGTTTCGCCCCTATCCACTGACTCATCACTCCGCGATGAGCCTGCTCTTCAATGCTACCCTGATCTATAAACAGGTAGAGTGTTCCGCTTCCGTAGGGTCGTGTTTCCCAGGCGGAATCTTCGAGTACAACGATATTGAGATCACGAAAAGGATAGGTACGCCCGGTCTCTCTGCTCATTTTTGCAAAGGCTTCACCCGCCGCACGGATTACAGAACTCGTATCCACGGCTGACGTTTCTGACCAGAGATGAATATGGGAATCTGATCGACGCTGAAAATGGGAAGCGGCATCGTCTGAGAGATGGCTCCTCCCGTTGCTTTCCATTGTTGTGGCGAGCCGCTCAATGTTCCCCGAAACCAGGGTCAGTCCGCCGGGTGTAACTTTCCTGTTATTGGCAGAAAACGTAGTGAGTTCCTCATCAACCGAAACCACCTCTGTATCTCCCATACGTCCATTGCTTATAACATTCTGACCGGCCGGGTGAGTAATCACCAGATCGAGGCTAAACTCCACAAGCGGATGATCTTTTACCGGGAGCCAGTGTGAAGTGGAACGGGGAAGGTTTGAGGTCCAGAATGTACCTTTTGCCGACTCGTGAAGACCAAACCTTGGTTCTGCACGATACTGTATCCTCAGAGCGATCTCATCATCCCGGTCGTACTCTCTTGCGGTGTAGACCACCAGTTGATCAGATCGCTGATAGTATTCGGCGGATTCATCATTAATTACGGTACGCAATATCTCAATTCCCGGGGCATCCAAAACAATAGAGTCGGCATCCTGATCCAGAAACCGGATTGTATAGAGAATGTCTCCCTCAATAACACCCGTTTCGGATATGTTCACCTCAGCATCGAGATGCTCAAATGAATAGGGCATTTCGGGAAAGAGCTCAACATCCCAGCTATTATCCTGAGCCTGAATCTGAATCATGGTTACAGCTGTGATTATGAGAGCTGTCAGAAGAGAGGAACGTATAATCTTATGCATAGAGTCGGAATTTTCAGTCTTGATCAAAAATGTTGAGAATCTCCGGAAGCAGTGTCTTGTTGGTTGAGAGGCCATTACCGGTCTGGATTGTCTTCTTACCTTTCAGATCGGTGTGTGCGCCTCCTGCTTCCGTAATTACAGGAAGTAACGCTGCGGCATCCCATATATTTAAAATGGGATCGATCATGATATCGGCCCTGCCGGTCGCCACCATCATATGTCCGTATGCGTCCCCCCAGGTACGGTGAAGCCTCGTTCGGTTTAAAAGTTCCGAAAAAGGTGCCCTAAATCCATACTTCTCAAACGTGTCTACCTCAGTTGTTAGAAAGGTAGCCTTGGCAAGTGAATCGCACTCCCTCACCCTGCACTCTTCCCCATTCAGCGTACACCCCTCTCCCGTTGCAGCGGATACCAGCTCATCCAGTGCCGGTGCGTAGATGATGCCGGCAACAGGTTCATCTTTGACCAGCACACCGATCAGGGTAGTGTAGAATGGAACTCCATGAATGAACGATTTGGTGCCGTCAATCGGATCCAATATCCAGACCACATCGCTATCTTCATTCTCCTTGCCATACTCCTCGCCAATTATACCATGACCGGGAAAGTCGGACCGGATCATCTCACGGATCACCGTTTCTGCTTCGCGATCAGCGTTGGTAACGGGTGAGTCGTCCTCCTTATATTCGAGCTGGAATGTTTTCTTGAAGTGGTTGAGTGTTGAACGTCCACCGGCAGCGGCATATCTCTCTGCGGCCTCCCGGAGTTCGGCGTTTGATGGGATCATGAATAGAAGTTAAAATTGAACGGAAACAGCGATTTTGTTATCGCCTTAAGTGCATTCAATTAAAGATACTAACTTCAGAGTGGATTCTCTCGGAGGAATTCAACTCGTTGCCGGCAGGGATTCTACATCTTCAGTTCTTTATGCAGCCATCCGCGAGCTTTTAGCCAATCCCGGTGAACGGTGCTTTCTGAAATATCCAGTGCCTCTGCAACCTCCTCCACCTTCATCCCACCAAAAAAACGCATGGTAACCACTTCAGTTAGCCGGGGATTAAGTTTAGACAACCTCTCCAGTGCATCATCCAGATCGATCAGCTCCTGAATCATCTCTTTATTTTTAGAAAACAGGCCATCCACATAGGTCATCTTATCCTGATCTCCACCCCGTTTTACTGCATTTTTTCTACGTGCATGATCAATTAAAATTTGACGCATGCAGTTTGAGGCGATAGCGAGAAAGTGACTTCTGTTGTTAAAATCGGTATCGCTCTGGCGCACCATCTTCAGATATGTTTCGTGAACCAGTTCTGTTCTCGAAAAGGTGTGATCCGGGCTTTCAAGGCGAATACGGTATTCTGCCATCTGCTTCAATTCATCATAAACCAGATCGTAGATTTGATCGTAGACGGAATCGTCTTTCTTAATATTATTCAGAAGCCGCGTTACATCTTCCGGACTGCCCATAGTCTCACTTCACACTTAAGTATATTTATTTTCGTCACGTCTGCAGAAATCTATTTCTGTAATGTAGTATTTTTTGAAATCTATTCACAGCTCACAGTAACGAATCAGGAAATTGAAGGTCTGCCCCCTTTACAAGTAAAGAGCTTACTTCTCATTGAATCTGATGTCCGCTTCCCCTTACCTTCCCTTCCAAGGATTCATCAACCATATTACTGATCAATTACATGACCGACTCTCAAATTTTCAGCCACATTGCCTCCTCATTAAGCCTCTCACACAAACAGGTTCAAACCGTTGCCGGATTTATCGATGAGGGTGCCACCATACCATTTTTGGCCCGTTACCGGCAGGAGGCTACCGGCGGACTCGATGAGGAGCAACTCCGGGCAGTACGAGATTCCATTGATTTCCACAGAACGCTGGAGGATCGCAAAAAGACCATTCTGAAAGCGATCAAAGAGCAGGAGAAGCTCACGCCTGAGCTGGAGGAGAAGATTGTGGGCTGCAAAGACCTCAAGACTCTTGAGGATCTCTACCTGCCATACAAGAAGAAGAGAAAAACCCGTGGCGATATGGCCAAGGAGAAAGGTCTTGAGCCGCTGGCGAAGAAGATCTGGGATCAGGAGATCACAAGCGGTAATCCGCTCGACCATGCCCGGGAGTTTGTCAGCGATGAGCATGAACTGCCCGATGCAGAAACCGTGCTCAAAACATCGCTCGATATTGTAGCTGAGTGGATCAATGAATCGGTAGAGGTGCGCGATGAGCTCAGATCACTTATCCGTAAACACGCAATCATCAAATCGGAGAAAAACCCGGCAATTGATCAGCGCACCAACTTTGAAGACTACTATGAGTTCAGCGTCAGGGTTCCACACATTAAACCTCACCAGGTGCTTGCCTTGAACCGGGGTGAGCGGGAGAATATTCTTTTTATCAACCTGGAGCTGAATGAGTCGAGAACCCTCGAAAACCTTGACGATGTGGTGATCAGCAATGACCTTTCGATCTTCACCCCCTATATTCAGGACGCCGTTGAGGATGCCTACAAGCGTTTGCTAATGCCCTCTCTCGAGCGGGAGCTTCGAAAAGAGCTTACCGAGCAGGCGGATGAACACGCCATTCAAACCTTCGCCACCAATATGAAAAGCCTGTTGCTTCAGCCACCCCTCAAAGATCAGGTGGTAATGGGTGTCGACCCCGCTTTCCGTACAGGCTGCAAGATTGCGGTTATCGACGAGATTGGGAACTATAAGGAGGGCACCACCATCTACCCTACCCCGCCACAGAAGAAAGTGGCTGAAGGTGCCAAGACCGTTAATCACCTGATCGACAAATATGATGTTACCCTAATCGCAATTGGTAACGGAACCGCCAGCCGTGAGACCGAACAGTTTATCGCTGAGGTGATCCAGACGCGAAAAGAGGGCAAGCCAGATGAGAACCTCAGCTATCTGATTATCAGTGAGGCTGGTGCTTCTGTCTACTCCGCATCAACCGTAGCGAGAGAGGAGTTTCCGGACCTTGATGCCGCTCAACGCGGTAATATCTCGATTGCACGAAGAGCTCAGGATCCGCTTGCCGAATTGGTCAAGATTGATCCGAAATCGATCGGTGTGGGACTCTATCAACACGATGTGAACCAGAGTGAACTGGCCAAAAAGCTGGATGATGTAGTCGAAAGCTGCGTGAATGAGGTGGGTGTGAATCTGAATACCGCCAGTGCACCGTTACTGACCCACATCTCAGGCCTGAGCCGTTCGGTTGCCAAAAAGATTGTTGAGTTCAGGGAGAAAAAGGGCCGATTCAAAAGCCGCGAGCAGATCAAAGAGATTTCGGGCGTGGGTGATTTCCGATTTCAGCAGGCAGCCGGCTTTATGCGAATTCCGGAAGGAGAGCACCCTCTTGACAACACCGCCATCCATCCGGAGAGTTATGATGCCACAGAGAAGCTCTGCAACCTTTTTGGCATCGATATTGAGAACCTCTCAGGGCAGCAGAAGAAAATTGAGTCTGCGTTCGCCAACATAAATAAAGTTGAGGTAGCAGAGCAGGTCGGGGTTGGTGTTCCAACGCTGGAGTTGATCATCGAAAATCTGCAGAAGCCGGGAAGAGATCCAAGGGAGTCGCTGCCTAAACCGCTGCTCCGCCAAGATGTGATGAAGATGGAAGATCTCTCCACAGGAATGAAGCTGGAGGGAACCGTCCGAAATGTGGTTGATTTCGGTGCATTTGTGGATATCGGCGTAAAGCAGGACGGACTTTTACACATATCACAGATGAGTAAGGGCCGTCAACGAGTTGAAGATCCCCACGATGTTGTCTCCGTCGGGGATATTGTTAATGTGGAGATCACCAAGCTGGACCTGGAGCGCGGACGAATCGGGCTTTCACTCGTTTAGGCCGACCTGAAAAAATAGAAAAGCGGGAATCTTACAGTTCGGATTCCCGCAATTTCACCGCTGATCAGAACTGACGCGGCAGTGCTGTGAAGCTTCCGGATGAGATAGCCACCTCTCCAATTACTTCACCATTATCATAATCGAACATACCGAGCGTCATCTGAAATGTACCGCGTATGCGGTCACTGTTCGATTCGGTTATGGTTAACGTACCCCCAAAACCTTCGAAATCGGATGAATACTCTTCGTAATCGATTGACTCATCTGCATAGTAGGCTGAAAAATAGAGGTCACTTTCCGAGTTCGGGCCAATCGGATAGGTTCCTGTACCGGGACGCTCAATATCCTCATTCGAAAACGCCATGATGACAAGTGAGAATGTGGATGGGTTGAAATCACTCATGCTGATCTCCCAGGTGGAGATGCCGAAGCTGCTCATGCTATAGAAATCGGCCATACCCGACTTTTCGCCGGTAATATCCCCCGAGATGTTGAAGGTTACCTCTCCAAATTGGTCATCAAGAATTGAAGAGGAGTTGTCTGAACAGGCACCAATGAAAGCAGCCACAAGTGCGATCGTAAGCAGTCGATAGTTCATGTTGTTTAGATACGTTTTGATTCAGATTGTCTGTTGATATCTGAATCAGCGTAAAACGGATCAAAACAACATCACACTTTTTTTAAATATAGGTGAATATCCGTATTTCTACGGTCTTTCCAATCAATTAACATGAACGTTTCCCAAAAAAGCCGCATTTTACAAAGAGCATATACAATCAATCTAACAGACCCGTAACAAATTGACCGACAGCTCCTTAAACGATTCACAAAAACCAGTCTCTTGCCTTATCAAAGTTGGGGGGAATGCGCTTACCGACCCTCACACCAAATCACTGATCATAGAGCAGATTGCTGAGCTACACCGCAGAGGCTCCCGAATCGTGGTTGTACACGGAGGTGGTATAGAGATCAAGCAGCTTTTGGGCGATGTGGGAATTGAGTCGGAGTTTATCGGTGGACACCGAAAGACCGACCTACGATCGATGAGCTACGTGGAGATGGCCCTCAGCGGGATGGTCAATAAGGAGATAACCGGACTGCTCAATCACGCCGGTATCAAAGCTGTGGGTATCTCAGGCAAGGATGCCGGAATAGTGACCGCCAAAAAACGATATCACACCGAAACGGTGAACGGTATTGATGAGAAACGGGATCTGGGATTTGTGGGTGACGTGCTACGCATCGACACCAGTTTGATCGATACCCTTATCGACAACGGATTTCTTCCCGTTGTCTCCCCCGTCTCCATTGGCGAGGATGGCAATAGCTACAACATCAACGCCGATATGTTTGCCGGTCATCTGGCCGGTGCCCTCCGTGCCAAAAAATTTGTGGCTATGACCAATATCGACGGTCTGCTTAATGACCTCTCTGACCCTGAATCTATTATTCATTCACTCACCCCTGCCGAAGCGCGCTCACTCTTCGGCTCTGTGATTCAGGGTGGAATGATTCCAAAAATAGAGGCCTGCCTCATTGCGGTGGAGAAGGGAGTAGTCTCCGCACACATTATCAATGGAACGAAAGAGGGCAATTTATTGCGTATATTTGGGGTAAATGAACTTACAGGAACCGTTATAAAAAGCGATTCAGAAGATTGAACCGGCAAATAAAGAGTGGGTAGTCGTTAACTTTGAAATTTTATTTACAACTTTGAAGACACCGATCACTCCCTTCAATTTATGTTCGGGTTCCATTTATAAATAGCAGCAACAAGTTGTCTACTGTCAGCTAAAAGAGTGAGATTGCCTGCTGATTTCAGTACAGATATTAACGAATAACCTAAACACCCTACACAATGCCATCGAACATACCAGGAAAAATGATGAAAGTCGCCAAGACACTGATTGGGAAGCAACCCGCTCAGAAAAAGGCCGAGAAGTACCATTTTGACCTCTACAAGAGATACCCGATTACCCTGGTGAAAGGCAAGGGGGCGAAAGTCTGGGATGATGAGCGAAATGAATATATCGATGCCCTGGCGGGTATCGCAGTGAACAGCCTGGGACACAGCCATCCCAGAATCGTGAAAGCAATTCAGAAGCAGGCTGCGAAACTGATGCATATCTCCAACTTCTACTACAATGAGCCGCAAAGCAATCTCGCAGAGAAGCTGGTAAAGGTATCAGGTCTCGACAGGGCTTTCTTCTGCAACAGTGGTGCAGAAGCGGTGGAGGGCGCCATCAAGCTGGCCCGTAAGTATTCAGGCAAAAATGGGCGTCACGGTAACATCATCTCGATGGATAACTCATTCCACGGCCGTACCCTTGGCACCATTGCAATGGGCAAGGATAAATATCAGAAGGGCTTTGCTCCAATGCCGGCCGGTTTTCAGCGGGTTGAGTTCAACAACATAAAAGCTCTTGTCGAGGCGGTGGATGATCAGACTGTGGGCATCATTATGGAACCGATCCAGGGTGAGGGCGGCATTGTGCCGGTTTCCCGCGATTTTCTACACAAGGCCCGTGAAATATGCGATGATCATGACATCCCGCTTATTCTGGATGAAGTTCAAACCGGTATTGCCCGAACCGGACGGATGTTTGCCTATCAACACTACGGTGTGAAGCCCGATATTGTGGCCTCTGCAAAGGCTTTGGGATCCGGTTTCCCGATTGGCGCAGTAATCGCTCAGGAGAAGTTTGCTGCCGCGTTTGATTATGGAAATCACGGCACCACCTATGGGGGGAATCCTTTGGCTTGTGCCGCCGCACTCGAAACTCTCAAGGTGATTGAAGAGGATAAAATTTGCGAAATGGCGCGGGTTCGCGGCAACTACCTCACCACCCGTCTGAAAGACCTCTCCACCAACTGGCCCGCCATCAGAGAAGTTCGCGGAATGGGACTGATGATCGGTGTAGAACTCGACTTCCCAGGAGCTGAAGTGGTTGTTGAAATGATGAAACGCGGCGTGCTCTCCAACTGCGCCTCCGAAACCGTAATCCGACTTGTACCTCCCCTCATCATGACAAAAGAGGAGATCGACAAAGTGGTGGATGTACTTGTTGAATCGATTAAAGAGGTTGAAGGGAAGAAGTGAGACGTGAGACGTGAGACGATGTCTAACTCAAGACTCAAGACTCAAGACTCAAGACTCAAGACTCAAGACTCAAGACTCAAAAAAAACCATTTATGCCCAAGTTTAAAGCTGGAATTGTAGGAGCAACCGGATATACAGGGTCGGAACTGTTGAGACTGCTTCTGCAGCACCCCGATATCTCGATCGAATTTGTGACCAGTGAGAGTAAGGCCGGTGAGAGGATCTCATCCATACATCCACACCTGCTCGATATCTCCGACATCAAACTGGAAAGCGTACGTAATGTGAGCGAATATAGCCCGGACGTTGTTTTTCTGGCGCTTCCTCACGGCGTTTCGATGAATTTCGTGAAGGAGCACGGTTTGGATCGATTCACTATTATCGACCTCTCCGGAGATTTCAGACTCGGTTCGCGGTCTATCTATGAGGAGTGGTATAACAAGAAACATATCGCATCAGAGTATATGGATGATGCCGTCTACGGCCTGCCTGAACTCTACAGGGATAAAATCCGGAATGCGAAGCTGATTGCCAATCCGGGCTGCTACCCCACCTCTGCAATCATACCGCTCACACCGCTGATCAAATATGGGTTTATCAATACATCCGGAATTGTGATCGACTCAAAATCGGGCGTTACAGGTGCCGGTGCAAAGGCCAAACCGGGAACTCACTTTCCGGATCTCTTTGGCAATTTCTCTGCATATGGGATTGGCTCGCACAGGCATATGCCGGAAATTGAATCAGTGATTCAGGGCTATACCGGATTTACGACGGAAGTGCTCTTTACTCCCCACCTGCTGCCGATCGACCGCGGAATTTTGACCACTACCTACAGTACGCCCAAAAAAGAGGTCTCCAAGGAGACCGTTGAAGAGCTGTTTCACTCCGTTTTTGAAAAGGAGCATTTTGTCCGTGTAGTAGACAAACCACCTATGCTGAAGCATGTTCGCGGATCCAACTACTGCGACGTCTACGCAACCTACGATGAGCGGACCAACAAAATTATAACAGTCTCAACCATCGACAACCTGATGAAAGGCGCAGCCGGACAGGCGGTTCAAAACATGAATATTCTCTTTGGGCTGATTGAGTCGACCGGACTGAAACATATTCCACTGAATCCCTGATCACCTTTTTCCTTTGATCAATTTTTAACACTTTTGGGGTTGGTAGTCCATAACGTCTTGCCTCTCCCCTGTTAACAGAGCACTAAAAACCATGCTGAAAAATATTACTCACGTTCGCGGCTTCACCTGTTGGGGCGCCCATATGGGCATCAAATCGAAACGACGGGATCTGGCACTGATCTACTCGGAGGTTCCGGCATCTGCCGCTGCAGTTTTTACCCGGAATGTGGTCTGTGCCGAACCGATCAAGCTGAGCCGTGAGCATATCAAAAATGGCAAGGCACAGGCGTTCGTCATTAACTCCGGAAACGCCAATGCATGTACCGGAAAGCAGGGTTGGGAAGGCGCTGTTGCGATGGCCGAAACCACCGCGAAGGAGCTAAAAATTGCGAAGGAGGAGGTTATTGTTGCCTCCACCGGCCTCATTGGTGAGCCGTTTCCAACCGAAAAAGTTCTGAAAGGAATCCGTGAAAGTGCACAAAAACTGTCTGGTCGTGAAATCGCCGGTTCACTCGCGGCCAATGCGATACTCACCACAGACACCTTTGCAAAAGAGGGTTTCACCTCATTTAGCGTTGACGGAATTGAGATCAATATGGCTGGAATTGCCAAAGGCTCCGGTATGATTCACCCCAATATGGGTACCATGCTTGGCTTTATCGTTTCTGATGTGGCGATCGCTCCCAAATTGCTGGATGAAGCGCTAAAAAGGGCTGTCGATAAATCATTCAATATGATCACCGTTGATGGCGATACCTCAACCAACGATATGGTCGCCATTATGTGCAATGGGAAGGCAGGAAATAAGGAGATTACCGAGAAAGATGCCAACTACGATCTCTTCCTTGCCAATCTTGAAAAGCTCTGTACCCATCTGGCAAAACTGATCATATCCGACGGAGAAGGATCCACCAAACTGGTTGAATACCGAACCCGGGGTGCAAAAACTGAAGAGGAAGCACGACAGGTGGTCCGCACCGTCTCCAACTCAAACCTGGTGAAAACAGCCATCTTCGGTTCCGACCCGAACTGGGGACGAATCATCGCCGCAGCCGGTCGCTCAGGTGTCGTATTCGATCCCGAAAAGCTGGACCTCTACCTTGGAACCGAACTTAACAATATGTATCCCGTTCTCGAAAAAGCACAGCCAGTTGATGGGGTTAGAAAGAAACTCAAGAAAGTGATGAACTCCTCCACCATCATCATATTGATCGATCTGAATCAGGGAGATGAGGAGGCTGTGGGATGGGGCTCGGACTTCTCCTATGAGTATGTACGAATCAATGCGGAGTATACCACTTAATGGCAGAGCAATGGTTTATGACCTCTTAGGATACACTGTTAAACTTTAATTGCTGATTTACCCAAAGAGCATAAAAAGTTCACTCTATCTCTGCGCAACCGATCCAATCCCACTCAATTTTTGAATCATTTTTTGATGTATGGTTGATAGAATATCTCTATATAAATCAACTTATCTGATCATACTAACAGTTTTTAAAATCTCTCATACTCATTGAGAGAGATTGATTTAGAAAATGTTTCAAATTTACTTTTGTAAAAACACTATTTCTACCCTTTATTAATTAAGAATTAACCTGCTCAAAAAAATGAAAAAATAAGCTTAAGATTACCCGCTTCCCATGAAATGGATCAAGGATAATATTGATTACCTGAAAAACTCCAATCTAAACATTGATGATCCAGAAGCGGAAGAACGTAAAGCGATAGACTTAATTAAAAAGTTCCGGCCCATTGGCAATCAGTGTGTCTATGCACTCAGCTACTTTAATGAAAAAGTGCTTTACCTCTCCGATAGCGTTCAGGAGATCTTTGGTTACCCCCCTGATAAAATTAAACACGTAGACTTCTTTTATGGACTGATTCATCCTGATGACAGAGAGAGAGTGAAGGAGATCACAATTCAGGCGCTTCAGGCGGGAGCCAATGAGTATGGATTAAAGCCCGATCACGTTTTTCACATCATCTATCGGATGAAGAATAAAGATGGAGTCTATCGTAAAATTCAGCGGCAAACCGGCGTCCTTACACACGATTCAGACAAGAACCTCCTCACCTCTTTTGGGATATTTACCGATGTATCTCATCTGAACAGCTCAAGAGAGATACAGAGCTTTATGACTGGTCCCAAGATTCCCGGCTACCGTTTTCTGGATCCACATGGTGTTCAAAAGGTTGATTTCACCAAAAGAGAAAGAGAAATTATTGAACTACTTGCAAAAGGATTGAACAGCGATGAGATAAGCGAAAAGCTCTATATATCACCAAAAACCGTCTATACACACCGCCAAAATATCATCAAAAAAGCAGGCGTGAAGAATACGGCCCAATTGATGAGCTACATGTTTAAAAACGGTTATTAATCCCTTTCAAATGCTTCGCCGGCATAAGCCCCGATCAATGAGTTACACGCTTCCGGATTCTCCATTTGCGGGGTGTGACCGCAACCGGAAATGACCTGAACACCACCCTTCCAGATTGTTTCTTCATCCACAACTTTCTGTATATAGTTTTGATTGACGAGCTGATCAAACTCACCAACAGATAATGCCACCTGAAATGGTAACTTTTCAATTATTTCAGTTTCGTCGAGCAGGTTCCCTTTTGCAACATCAGCTCCCATATCTGACCTGAAATGTGGGTCTGTATGTCCAAAGCTTTTTATAATAATTTCAGGCACAGATTTACTGCTGTTCCAATAGGAAGCTGCCAACTCTTCTATCTGGCTATCAGACAGCTCTGCCGTAAACGCAAATGGCAAAGATGGGTGATCAAGAAATGGAGCCAATTCAGACTCTTTGGGGGTCAATGGTGGGGTTCCAATTGCTATTATCCCTTTTAATGCGGGAATATCTGCTGCAGCCTGAATTGCTAAATGCCCTCCAAGAGAGTGTCCCACAATTACAACTTTCTCCAATTGAAGTGTTGCAGTTACTTCAGTTAGAAAGTCAGCCAACCCTTTAATGCTATAATTCTCACCATTCGAAGAGTTTTTCGAATTTTCTCCATGTCCGGGTAGATCAACCGCAATTATCCTGAAACGATCAGTTAGTGACGAGTTCAATTGAGCCTCAAATGTCTCTTTGCTGAGTGAGTTGCCGTGAACCATCAATATCGTCTCTTCCGAAGATCCGGAATCCATTATGGAAGCTTTTCCACCGCTATTAAGGTCTAAAGTAGAATAAGTCATTTTAAATATTCCTGTAGAGATTTTTACTATAGTATAGCGTCTGCTTTAACACTGCCCATTTACTAATCAAAAATGTTGACGAAACCGGCCTCCTGTCTTCGGTAAACCAGGTAAGCTCTAAGTATAATCACGCGGCTTTAGTTAGCAAAATATATTCAAAATATTCAGAGCCCAACAATGATGTTTATTTGTGTTGCACTTATAATTTGATTTCAGGTGCTAAATAAATGATTCATCTCCGGGTTTCAGAAAAAAAAAAAAAGAACCGGCACGTAGACCGGTTCTTAGATTCAATGAACATTCATCTGAATGATTACACCTGATATGTATTTCGTATCTACTGCTTTATAAAACGATAATACCAAGTTGCATCCGGTTCGCCTGAAAGCCATCCGGAGATCCTGATTTCTAATGTTTGATCATCATCAGAGAATTCGAAATTGTAGGTAATCCGGTTGTTTTCCGGCTGTCCGTCTTCACCACTGTTATGAACCTTGGAGAGTCCGAGAAAGATGCCTTCACCTTCCAGTCGCACACGGTCGCCATCCACTGTGTACCATTCACCAACGGTGCTTCCGTCGTGTGGAGCGATTGGAGCGCCGCAGCCATCGGCATCCACGCCTTCCTGCCACTCTTCCAGCCAGGTTTCTTCGCCCATTTCATTCATGAAATCCCCATCCTCACCAAAAATATAGAGATCATCATAGATGCAGGAACGTGCATCAATGTCACCTTCACCGATAGACCACCATGAAAGATCATCCGGTGTTGGCCCTACCGCTTTGGAGCCTGCAGTCGGGTCCAAAGACCAGCTACCGATGAATCGCTCATCCAGTTCTGTCTCTTCTTCGATTTCGATGATTGGTATACTGTCTTCACTACATGCATAAAATGATGCAAAGATCGCTACCATTGCAATTATGCAAGCTTTTTTCATATCACTTTGTTGTTTGTTTTATGGTTTTAAGCCGTGGCCATGTTTCGTTGGGTTCACAGCTTTGTTTGTAAAAGTCCTTTAATGCCCACCTATTCATATTCTTATGCAGATTATTGGCCACATTCCACCCGATTATCTGAGGTCAGATGACCTCATCTTTTCGATAAGTGCGCATTGCCAGCTTCGGTGAACGGTCTTCCCTGTAAAGGCCCCAGTGCTTCTCCGGTTCAAGAGCTTCAGGAGATCCTTTCCAGGGTTCGTCAAACGCTTCAAAATAGAATGTGAGAATTCCCTCCCGGTCGGCCCACGCCATCAGCTTTTCGAAGTATATTTTTTGAAACGTTTCATTCACGTTTTCGGGGTCGATTCCGCGACCGTTGGATTGTGTGGTCCATCCCGCTTCTGTAATGACCACGGGTTTATCCGGATATTTTTCAGCTACCGGATAGTAGTTTGCCAGGGTATAATCCAGTGCCTCATCAATTGACTTGTACTCCCAAACCGGGTATGTGTGGATGGAGATGAAATCGAGTTCTGAGGCGAGCTTTTCCAGTGAATTGTGCCACGGTACGTAGTTTTCACAGAAGGTAACCGGCTGTGACGTTTCATTTTTTACCTGCTCTGCATATTTCAGCACCCGTTCAGGCGGCACCAAGTGATCTGTCCAGCTTACGCAGGCCTCATTCCCGACAGAAAGTGAGAAAATGATTTCGGGATATTGGTTGGCCAGTTTAATCAGTTTGTTGATTTTTCTTTCATTCGATTCCTGTTTTGCTGCAAGCTCTTTTTTTGAGAATACACCACCACCCCATGGGCAGTTGTAATTGTTCTTCTCTGCTTCAATGTAGGCACCCATCATCACTTTAAAGTCCAGGTTCTCCTTTTTGATCACTTCCAACACCCTGAGTGAATGAAGATCGCAATCGTAAAGCCGTAGATAGTCCCAGTTTGGGCTCAGGATCAGCAGATCTTCCTTCACTTCGTCGTAATCGGGTGTTGTACCTCCCGGTTGCTGCCCTTCTCTGAAACCTGAGTAGCAAATTGCCCTTCCAGGCACCATCCCCAAAGCTTTAAATGTATCCATTATCCAAACTTCAGTTTGCCTTTACTATCCCAAACACCCCAATATGCACCTACTTCGCCTTCTGAACCTACTTTCCAGGCTTCATCAAAAGATGAGAAATAGAAGGTTTCAATATTATTCTCAGCAGCCCATAGATGGGTATTTATGAAATATTTTATAGCGTTCTCATATGAAGGTTTTGCACCTCCCAAACCTTCCCCTTTGCTTGGCCATCCTGTTTCAGTAATTATAACTCTCTTGCCTTTACCAGCATCAATACCGAGCTGATACATATGGCGCATGTGATCCAATGAATATTCGAAAGGAGTACCCTCCCAATAGGGATAGCAATTACACAGAATTAAATCACACATATCTGATAACTGAGGCCGTTGAACAAACTCATAATAGGCATCTACATAACCTACCGGAATTTCCGGAAGTTGAGTTTTTACTTCTTGAATGTATTTCAGCAATTGATCTTCTGAAAGGTCATCTCTATAAAGTACTTCATTCCCTACAGCAGCAATGTCTACATAACCTTCATCAGCGAGTTTAATGAGGCCCTCAATTTCTTCACGATTTTTTTCAAGGTCATCACTTAACCATGCACCGACCAACGTTTTCATCCCAAAATCTTTGGCTACTTTGGGAATCCATTCGTTCCCTTCCGTGCATGAAAATGACCGAATCCACGCTGTGTGAGGTGCTAAGATCTCCATTCTCCGTCGAATCTGCTCTTCTGAAATGATGTCTCCCGGTTTTTGGCCTTCTTCGTACAGGCTAAAGCAAAACCCATGTACTCCGTCTTTTAATACGTCAAGGAAGAGCTTGTTCAATTCATCTTCCGGCAACCTCTTTAACAGGCTGACTTGCTCAGGGACATTTGTACCTTTATACGTTAAGAATTTCTCTGACCTATACGACATTTTAATTCACTTTTAGCTGTTCATTTTTATTCCAAAGGCCCCATCTGGCACCAACATCACCTTCATGGCGAGCTTTCCAGGATTCGTCAAATGAAGAGAAGTAGAAGACTTCAATTTCTTCCTGCTCGCTCCATTTTTTTAAGCGGATAAAATACTTCATCATATTTTCAACGGAAGGTTCGGCCTGATCAACGCTTTTCCCATAGGTAGGCCATCCCGTTTCTGCGATGATCACTTTCTTGTCACCAGCAAAATTATCTATCACCTCATACATCTTTGCCAAATAGAGGGATGAATGTTCGGCATCGTAGCCTTCCCAAAAAGGATAACAATTGGTAAGTATAACATAACACGCTTTAACCACTTTTGGGCTCAGATGGAGTTGATAGTATGTATCTACATAACTAACCATTACACCGGGCAGCGCCTCTTTAACCTGCCGGATGTACGCAACGATCTCATCCTCACTCAGTTCATTTCTGAGCAAACATTCGTTTCCAACAGTAACTATATCTGCATGACCTGCTTTGGCTACCTTAATCAGATTTTCAATCTCCCTTTTATTCGCCTCATGGTTATCATCAAGCCAGGCTCCAACTATTGTATTCAGTCCCATTTGTTTGGCCACTTCGGGAATTAGATCATTTCCATCGGTACAGGAGAAAGAACGAACCCACTTAGTGTGCGGAGCCACCACCTTCATCCTTTTCTCAATTTGCTCTTTCGATAACTGATCTCCAAGATTCTGGCCCTCCAGATAAGGGCTAAAACAGAATCCATGAATACCGCTGTTCAGCGACTCTTTGAAGCGTTTCTTTAACTTACTTATGCTCAGTTTGTTGATTTCAGATGCGATTACTTCCACATTTGAATCGACAGAGGTCATGGAGAGCAAACGGTCTTTCTGGTAAGAATACGGCACAGCAACGGCTTCTTTTTCTGCTTTTCGGGCATTTAAGATCTCCCGTACCTCATTTGCTTTTTCTTCGTTCACATCATAGTCTCGCATTACCCAAAGCGCAACTATTGTTCCAAACATAGGCAGAGCCGAAAAGAATACTCTCAATCCCGTGATCGCTCCTTCAGGCTGAACAGACAGATTACCATCAAAACCAACTATGGTAAGAATGAGCCCACTTAAGCCTCCGGCGATCGCGAAGCCAAATTTCACCATATACCAGTAGATTGCACCGAATATTCCCTCTCTCCGTTTTCCGTAATTGAGTTCGTCTATATCAATAACATCCGCTGTCATCGACATCATCAATACAAACAGACTACCAATTCCGAATGAGTGAAAAGGCAATGCCAGCAAAAACATCCACGGCTCTCCGGGAACAAAAAGGAACCATAGACTTGCATACCCAAAGAGTGCTATAGTTTGCGCAATCATGAATGCTTTTTTCTTGCCAAGAAGTCTTGACATACGGGCCACAGTCGGTATAACTAAAAATGTGGTAACCAATGCACCCGCACTACCAAAGAGAGGGGTCCAAATGCCCGCTTCGCCTGCGTCTCCGCCAAACAGATACCACACAATAATAAAGAAAGAAAAACCGGCTACTGTGTTAAAGGCATTAAAGATGAAAAAGGTAGCAATACAGAGTTTTCTGAATGGGGTTAATGACAATGCCTCCTTGAACCCGCGGATGATCTCTTTGAGGCTCCGCTTAATGTTGTTCAGTGTCAGCGATTCATAATCTTCATTCACAGTAGATTTACTGGGAATAAAAATCCCGGGAATCATAGCACAAAGTGCAAAGGTAATACCGACCCAGATGGCAAGCTCTCGAGTGGCTGCCTCAGCGCTTGGGAACCATGCCGGGTCGTACATGATCACCCAAAACCAGGGAGCGATTACCCATGCCCACTGACCTATCCACTGTGCAATGGCCATAATTTCGGTTCGCTCATGAAAATCGTCGCTCATTTCATATCCCATTGCCACATATGGCACGCTGAATATGGTTAAACCGATGTAGAAGACGAATGACCATAATAAGAAGTAGCCAAAATTATAATTGACTGAATTCTCACCGTAGAGCTGCCACATGATCGAAAATGCGACCCCCATGATAACCGCACCTGTAATCACATACTGCCTTCTACGCCCAAACCTTGAGCGGGTATTATCAGAAATAAATCCCACGATAGGATCGGTAACGGCATCAAGAACCCTGGGAAGAAAATAGACGATTCCCCACATCCAGCCCGGAAATCCAAGATTCTGTACCAGTACAACCATGAATATTCCCAGTGTGGCAGGAAACATCTGATTGGCCAACATACCCATACCGAATGCTATCTTATGACGATAGGGCACCTTCTTTTTTAACGCTTTTGGCTGTGACATCTATTGGTATTTAAGATTTATGACAGGTCATTCATAGGTAGGTAAATCCACCGTTTGAATAGCTTTTCCACTAATTCCCAACTTTTCTCTTTACTGAACTGGTTTCGCAAATAAGCTGATGCTTCCTTAAATGATCCACCCCTACCGGTAATCTGCAGATGCTTCTCGGTGAGATTGAGGCAGACCTGAACACGCTTCTCAGATTCCTGAAATAAAGGAATCCGGGCAAAACGATTCCCTTCCTCAGAGGTTTCAAAATCCTCAATTTCAAGCCTTCCAAAATTCATGTTCGGTGATTTATACAATTATTAATCCATTAAATAGGCTGCCCTTACCGGACGGTTATATCGAGCTTATTCTTCTTGTCTGGCCTTTATTTCCTCTTCAGTAGGAGGCACTTTTACCGTCTCCATAAGCAGATCCAGATCGCCGCCAAATGTTTTCGTGATTGGCATGCCATCACGTGTCAAACCATCAAAAATTCCTTCATCAACAAGATCCCAGATTGCATATTTGGCTTCTGCCTGCAAATTTATAAGCCCAAAATGATTTTCTGAACCGAGCGGATTTTCAGCATCCTTCCATGGTTCATCAAACGCCTCAAAGTAGAAGACGGTTACTCCGTTTTCATCAGACCAATCCCGAATCATTTCGTGGTAGAGTCCTGATTTATACTCATCTGTTGCTCGCGCCCCATCATCCCCATAATACTCATTCGAAACTGTTGCCCAACCCGTTTCACCTATATGAACCGGTTTTTCAACACCCAGGCTACGCATGTATTCAACAACCGCTTCGTATTGGTTGATAGCAAACTCAAGTGATCTGTCCATAGCTGAATGAATCTTCTCCATGTCACTCAGTTGCAATTCATCCTCAGGAACTCCCCAAAATTCAGGATTATAGTGTGTGTTGTGCATGGGATAGGTGTGCATGGAGATGAAGTCTACAGCTTCGATGAGTTCATTCAGTTCCGGTTTGTGATACTCTGTTCCCCCTCCTCCCCACGAAGAGAAATCATCGGAAGAGGTGATCCA
>JAFIFA010000169.1 GCA_020832225.1 Balneolaceae bacterium | reverse complement strand
CATCGATGATGATCACGTCATAAGGCTGCTTCACATTTTTGACAAACGCGATCCCGTCTTCGTAGAGAACATTTAGTTTTGGATTATCGAAATCACCCACTCCCGGTAAGTGCAGTTTGGAGGCATCGACCACGGTTTTGTCGATCTCAACCATATCTACCTGCTCCACGCTGGTATGTTTCAAAACCTCACGAGCCGTTCCGCCATCTCCACCACCAATGATGAGAACCCGCTTCGGGTTTGGATGGGTAAACATCGCAATATGGCTGATCATCTCGTGATAAACGAACTCATCGCGTTCGCTCAGCATCACCATACCGTCGATCGTCATCAGGTTTCCCCAGGTATCGGTTTCATACACCTCTACCGTCTGAAACTCAGACTCTTTGGAAAAAAGGAGTTTCTTGAGGCCGATCGTGAGACCGGTCTGCTCATTATAAAATTCATTGTATTGCAGTGGCATAGGTCAAAAAAGTTCAGGGTTCAAAAAATCGTAAGTGAGAGATGGTGCTTTCAACCTGAGTTCAATTAAAAATATGTTGACTGAGGCCCTGAAATTTTCCTTCTTTCCAAGAGTAAGAGCTTCATTTTTCGAAATTTTAGAATCAAACTCAGGTTTACTGATAAAGGATCTAATTCTACATCTGACGGATCCGAATCCATTTACTAAAAATGGTTCCTTATTTGTACCAGAGCACAGCAGCGGCAAATACAGAGCCACACAGCTCCACCTGGTGTTCAATACCGAGCGACTTGATCTCTTTCAGTTTTCTGTTTCTGTATTCGAAACCATCGACCACCATCTGTCTGACAATCTCTTCAACGCTCTTGAGCGGAGAGTGATCCTCAAACTCCATAATCACTCCCGGCTCACGGTCATCTTCAGGGATACCGACGGCAATAGCTGCTGAGATCCACTGTCCCGGTGTGGTTCCATCAATGGTAGCGTATGCAAGCGGAATCAAGCCCCCTTTAGGAAGCGAGATATCATTGATTGAAACCTGATTGGCAGCTGGTGGCAGGATGCTGCTCATTCGCATCAGGTTGGTATCTCCCACGCCCGCTTCTAACAGAGATTTATCAAAGGCATTCAGACGCGTACGCCCTTCGGCTGCTCCCTTCACGAGAGAGTAGATATTTGGTGTTGGTACCATCATGGCAGTAAAAGTTTTGTTTAGTTAGACTGGAATTTATTCTCGGGCTTAAATAGCAGCTTCTGCCCTTGCGGCACCTTGAAAAGGCCACGCTTCATCTCCATACTGGAGACATTTTTTGATTCGAAATAGTCTTTGAGTTGTTCCTGAATCACCCAGGGATCAATCGTATCTCCACAGGTAAAGATATCCACCGCGGCATATTTATATTCGGGCCAGGTATGGATGGCAACGTGAGATTCCGCAATAACAACCATCCCGCTTACGCCGTATGGACTGAACTTGTGAAAATTGTGAGAGATGATTGTGGCATTCGAGGCTTTGGTTGCCTGAATCAGGGAGTTTTCGATATATATGACATCGTTGATCTTGTCAGAATCACAATCGTAAAACTCTACCAGTATTTGTTTTCCAAGTGCTTCCATCATTCAGCGGTTTCTCCGGATCTTTTTGATTGGTCGTTAAGTTTTTGATAAGTAATGTTTGACAAATTGCCTTTTTTTCCTGTCCATAAGGTCAGTGATTAGGATGTTTCATATGAAGTCCTCAATCGGACTAAACAAATAAATTACACATAAAAATAGCACAGATGATAGCCCCCACAGAAAAAATTTCTGAAATAGACGCGCTACGATACTACAGGGCACTTCTGCTTCCACGTTCAATCGAGGAACGCATGCTTAATCTGTTGAGACAGAATAGAATAAGCAAATGGTTTTCGGGAATCGGACAAGAAGCAATCTCCGTTGGAGCTGCCCTCAGCCTTAAAGATGAAGATTATATTTTACCGATGCACCGTAACCTGGGTGTTTTCACAACGCGAAATGTACCACTCTATCCCCTGTTTTCACAATTACTTGGCAAAAAGGATAGTTTCACCGGTGGACGAGACCGCTCGTTCCATTTCGGGATCCCCGAATATAGAATTTTCGGAATGATCTCTCACCTCGCTGCGACCATGCCTGTTGCCGATGGACTGGCGCTAGCCTACAAACTGCGAAATGAAGATCGTGTTGCCCTCAGTTTCTGTGGTGACGGCGGGACCAGTGAAGGTGATTTCCATGAAGCTCTTAACCTGGCAGGTGTTTGGAAGCTGCCCGTCATATTTATGATTGAGAATAACGGATATGGCCTTTCCACACCCACCAGTGAACAGTACGCCTGTGAGCACATTGCTGACCGGGCTGTTGGCTATGGCCTGGAGAGAATGGTAATCGACGGAAATAACTTTTTTGAAGTTTTGGAAGCGGTTTCTGAGGCGAGAAAACTCGCACGTTCCGGAAAGCCGGTTCTCATTGAGGCGAAAACTTTCCGGATGCGCGGCCATGAAGAGGCTTCCGGTACCTTCTACGTTCCGGATGAGGAGTTCGAGAAGTGGAAGCCAAAGGATCCGTTGGCCCGATATGAAAAGTGGATGCTCAATAACGGTATTGTTAAAGAACAAAAAGAGCTGGATAAGATCACAAAAGAAATCCGACACTCCTTTGAAAAAGATCTTCAAAAAGCCCTGAAAGCGGAAGATCCGTTATTTGACCAGGATACCGAATTGACCCGTGCAGGACTCAAACCCCAACCCTCTCCGACCTCAAATGGCAAAAAGCACTCTGTTTCTGAAAAACGGATGATTGACGCTATTCACCTTGCCCAAAAACAAGCCTTTGAAGAGGATGAGAACTATCTCTTGATGGGACAGGATGTGGCGGAGTATGGCGGTGTCTTCAAAGCTTCTGAAGGCTTTTCGGATCAATTTGGCAAGGATCGAATTCGAAATACGCCAATTATAGAGTCCGGGGCAATCGGTGCAGCAATCGGTCTTAGTATGGAGGGCTTCAAACCAATCGTTGAGATGCAGTTTGCCGATTTTATCTCCTGTGGATACAATCAGATCGTCAATAATCTCTCCAAAGGGCGTTACCGATGGATGCCCGACATGAACATAACGATCCGTGCGCCTCATGGTGGCGGTGTTGGGGCCGGACCATTCCATTCACAGTGCCCGGAAAGCTGGTTCATGCATCTGCCCGGCATACGGGTTTTGGTTCCCTCTACCGTAAATGATGCCCAGAATATGCTCTACACGGCTCTTCACGATCCAAACCCCGTTCTCTTTTTTGAACATAAAAAGCTCTACCGAAGCTTCCGGGAGGTAAGTGAAGATCACTGCCAAATTGTGGATTTAGAATCAGCACGCTTGGTGAGAGAAGGACATGACGCCACCATTATCACCTATGGATATGGCGTAATTTGGGCCGAACAACTCGCTTTGGAGTATAAAAAGAAAGGGGTCTCGGTCGAGGTAATTGATTTGAGATCACTAGCTCCGATCGATTGGAAAAGTGTGGTTCAGTCGGTGCAAAAAACCGGCCGGGTGATGTTGCTTCAGGAACCCTCTGAAATACTTGGGCCAATGAGTGAGATATCAGCCGGTATTACCGAACGGGCTTTTCATCTGCTCGATGCCCCCGTTGTGAGATGCTCCTCGCTGCACACGCCTGTACCATTCAGCAAGGAGCTGGAGAAGGGATATATGGCAGACCACAGGATGCATCAGAAGTTTGATGAACTACTCGCTTATTGAGCGATAAACCGCTGAGAGGAAGGGGCTAATCAGGCCCCTTCCCTCTCTTCAAGGACGGGTGACTCAAGAAGTCGGAAGGTACCATCATCTGCATTTAGTTCGGCCTTAAGCCCTACCGGCACGGTAAAGTTGTCGGGATCGTGACTGATATCAACGCCCAGCAGTGCAGGAATTCCCAGCGGACGGATGTGCTGCATCAGAATATCCCTGATCCTGAAGTTTGAACCGGATGAGGGTTCAGGGCAGTTGGTGCAACCGCCAAACATAAATCCGCTGATCTTCTCCAGCTCACCGGCACGGGCGAGATGAGTCAACATTCGGTCAATTTTGTAAACCGGTTCACCAATATCTTCCACAAAGAGTATTGCATCGGTCAAATCGGGTTGATAAGGTGTTCCCAAAGATGTGGTTAAAATGGTGAGGTTGCCTCCAATCAGCTTACCTTCTGAAATACCGGGAAAGAGCACATCGGTCTTTCGGTTTGATTCAAAAACGGCTTTTTCGCCATCCATCAATATCGATTTGAAGCTTCTTTTTGTAAGGTCCGTCCATTCAGAGGCACCGTTTGGCCCGTGATAAGATATCAGTCCCGAATATTTCCGAAATGCGAGATGGAGCGTTGTGTTATCGGAAAAACCGCAATATATCTTGGCATTGTTGCGAATCATCTCAAAGTCGAGATATGGAAGAATCCGGGCACAGCCCCAACCTCCCCTCACTGCGATGATCCCATCGATGTCGGGATCCTGAAAAAAACGGGTCAAATCCCTGGCTCGCTGCCGATCCGTGCCGGCAAAATACCCAAATCTTGATCGGACAAATTCCCCAAATACCACCTCGAGACCCATCTCTGTAAGCTCCTTCTCCATTCGATCAAAATCCTCCTCATTGAAGACAATACCGGCAGGTGCAGTCAAGCCTACCCTGTCGCCTCTCTTCAGGCGTTTTGGCTTGATGAAAGGCAGTTCCTCTTTTTGGGATTCCGGCTCTCGGCCAGCTGCCAAAGCTGGTAGTGAAAGCGTTCCGAGACCAAGGGTTTTAAGGAATTGGGATCGTTTCATGGCTTAGACTCAGGAGTAAAGATTATGTTTTTGTATATATCCGGACACCAATTCGGGAAGGCGGTTAGCTTCACCTACCTTTTGCCTGTCTGTTCGTATACTGCTTGAGGAGATATCAATCGGTTTATGCTCTACAAAGATGGTTCGCTCCAAAACGGTAGGATTCACATCAAGAGCGTTATAACCTGGTCTTGTGACTGCAAGAAGCGTAACCCGGTCCAAAATATCCCTATAGCGATGCCAGGTGTCAAAATATTGAATGCTGTCCTCACCCAAACATAGAAAAAAGGTGTGATCAGGATAGGTGGATTGCAGGTGATCGATGGTTTGAAGGGTATAGGACGGGGTTGGGAGCTCTTTTTCAATATCGCTAACCACTACAGAGTGCTGCCCTTCAAAGGCAAGATTCAGCATATTAAAGCGGTGCTCCAACTCTGTCTTTTCGGATCCCCTTTTATGGGGTGGATCGGGCGTTAGCAGAACCCAGATCTCATCTGTAAGACCGCTCTCCAAAAAGGAGCGAACGGCCTCAATGTGGCCGGAGTGAACCGGGTCGAAAGAGCCACTAAATATGCCGATTCTTTTTTTCAAACGGTTTTACCGGGTTTAACCGCGGGCCAAATCCCGCTCCTGTGCCCTCTCCAGTCCGCGTCGCGCCCTGTCTTGAAGATCTTCCACCCGGCTTCTGTTTTCGCCTCTTGGAAAGAGCTGAAGATAGGTACTGTAGCTGTCCAGTGCTTTCTCAAATCGCTCGGCCTGTCGCTGTGGAACGCTGTTTTCAGCAAATAGAATATAAGCTTCAATCTGGTTAACCAGTGCTTTTTCAGCCCACTCTGTTTCAGGGTATTGATCGATTACGATATCATAATAGACCGCAGCTGCATTATACCGGTTGGTTCTGTGGTAAAATTCTGCAGCGCTGAAGTGCTTACGAGCCAGCTTGGAACGCATCTCTGAGATATACCCGCCTATCTCTTCGCGATACTCAGAATCGGGATATCTTGAGTTAAAGAGGCGAAAGTTCTGAATAGCCCTGCGGGTATAGGTTTGATCAAGCTGATATCTTGGGCTCAAATTGTAATATGAGAGACCTTTCTTGAAATCCACCGTCTGTCTGCGCTCAGAGTTTGGGTAGAACTGTGCATACCGCTCATATTCGGAAGCGGCAACCAGATATCGGCGATTGTTGAAATAGCTTTCTGCAAGATAGAACTGAGCATCCTGTCCGAGGTCGGTACCACGACCAATAGAAACAACGGTTTCAAATGCGCGGGCGGCATCCGACCAATTCTCCTCTTCAAATTGCCCCATCGCCTTCTCAAATGCGACTTCAAGGGAGTCTCCGGGACGAATCAAGTCGCTGCTTCGACACGATACAAAGACAAATGCAGTTACCAGTAGGATAATAATTGTACGCATGTAATTACTTTTCACGATTTTTCAGGTAGTTAATCAGTTTCTCAAGGTCACGTTTATAATCGGAATCTTCAAACTTATGAAGAGAGCTAACGGCTTTCCGATAGTATTGTTCGCTCAGGTTCTTTGCTTCTTCATGCACACCGCATTTTATAAAGATCCCGATTACCTCTTCAACCTGCTCATCAGTCATAGGCAGATGGTTGAGGTAAGTTTCAATTTTTTCACGTTCTGAGCTGCTGCACCGTTTCAACGCACTCAGCATTAAAAATGTTTTCTTTCCTTCGTAGATATCCCCGCCTCTGCGTTTTCCGAATGTCTCGGGGTCGGCCATTACGTCGAGCCAGTCGTCCTGAATCTGGAATGCAAGACCAAGCGAATGACCAATCACCCCAAGTTGATCAACCTGTTGCGACGATGCTCCGGCAGAGAGTCCTCCCATTTTCATGGAAGCGCTGATCAATGCAGCAGTTTTACCTTCAATCATACGCAGGTACTCTTCGATGGTAACATCACTGCGCTTCTCAAACTCCATATCAAACGCCTGACCCTCACAAACGGTGTTGATACCGTGCAGAAATATGCCGGTAATCTCTTTGTGGTTTACGTCGTCCGGGAGGTCCTGAAGGCAGATCATCGCCTGTACAAACATTCCATCGCCTGCTAAAATAGCTGATGGTTCATCCCACTTGATGTGAACTGCCTCTTTTCCCCTGCGACTCTCCGCCTGATCCATAATATCGTCATGCATCAGGGTGAAGTTGTGCAGGAGTTCTACGGCAAGAGCTGCCGGTAGGGCACGATCTGGCTCAGCACCACACAAACCACTACTCATTAGTGCGAGAACAGGGCGAATTCGCTTTCCTCCGTTCGATAGTATGTATCGTTGCGGGCCGTAGAGCGTCTCAGGTTTTTCAGGAAGATTCAGCTCTGAGAGATGTTGCTCAATCAGTGCTGCGTAGGGTTTGATAAAATCCAATGGGTCGTATACAGTCAATCTGTTTTTCTTCAGCTGATGAATATACAAAAAGATGACGTCAATACAGAGCAGGAATCAGCGTCTTGCCAAGGCTTTTTACTTCAGTATAATTACCGAGGTACATAGATGAGAATGATGAACTGTTGATACGATGTACCAGCGCTCTCAGTTTCGGGTAAGCTCCTGGTACATATCATGAAGTTTTCGGGTTATCCGAAGTTTTCGAATTCGTGCATTTGGTGCAGATATGCCGAAATGTCGCCCAACCTGCTTTGATGATACACCGGGATTTTCAAGATAATATTTGATAAACTCTCTCGATTCATCATCAAGGTTTTCAATACATGTCTCAAGTGCACCTTTTCTCTCCTCTTCAACCAGGCGCTCTATCTGATCGGGAGAGTCTGCCACAATCTTTTTGTCGAGTACGGTATCACCATCAACAAAACGTTTCTGATAGGAAGAATAGGTGAGGTACTCATTTCGACAAGCCTGCATCAGATAGCTGAGCAGTGATTTGGGATCTCTGATTTTGTCATCGATTAGCCTTTCATAGACATTAAGAAAAGCCTGCTGAACACACTCTTCGGCAATCGAGTTATCAGCGCCCATGGTAACCTGCAGATAGTTAACAAGTTTTGGAAGAAGCTCGGCCAGAAGTTTGTTAGCTTTTCTTGACTCTCGTTCCTGCAGATGCACAACTAACGCTGAATAATCTACTCTGATTTTTTTAGCTGCATTGCCCATACCCAACCCCTGTTTGTCCGGATGATTTTTTTCACTCTTTAGAAGGGCACTTTGTTCCCACTTCTTGTCTACAAAATCTTTTACCCTCAACATTAATATACCAAAGCAAGTTTAAATTAGAAATTTTTAACAATAGAATTTTATAACGTAATCTAATCTGCAACTTCCACCCTGTGCTTTTGTTCCTCACTATTTATAGAAGATTGATTTTTATTTATTTTACATCTTCTAGTTTTGGTTAACAAAGCTTATCAAGCAAATCAGTTTAACCTCCGAATCAGATCGTATTCAACATGGATCGAAAAAAAATTTTACGAAACCATCTCATTTCTGTGCTTGAAATGGTGAACCCGATGCAGTTGATCCCAAAAGCGGTTAAACTTGATATAGAGAATTGGAAACTGATTGTAAACAAAACCTCCACTTCTCTGTCAAGTTCTCGCCCAATCTACATCACCGGCACAGGTAAGGCTGCTGCAAGTATGGCCGCTGCACTGGAGAAGGTTTTAGGCAACCGCATTAAAGATGGGGTTGTAATCTCTTCCCCAAATCCACTTCACACGCCCACAGATATCCGGGTTTTAACAGGATCTCACCCCTACCCTGATAAATCCTCCATCGAGGCGACTAACCAGCTTATTCGGTTTATCGATCAAATCCCCCAAGATGCATTGGTTCTCAACCTGATATCTGGCGGAACCTCCTCCCTACTATGCCGCCCATCAGGGGATATCACCCTTGAAGACCTTAATCAAACTTTTCGCATGCTGATCGCTTCGGGTGCCCCAATCGACAGAATAAACACCGTTCGAAAGGTGTGTTCAGAAGTTAAAGGCGGAAAACTTCTTCAGCACTATCGCGGTCTCGATATAATCGACCTGATCATCTCGGATGTTCCCGATGACAATCCTGCCGACATCGGAAGCGGACCAACCACCTCACAAATGGTCTCTCCAAAAGCTGCTCAATCGGTGATCGAAGAGTATAATTTGACAGGTAAAGTACCTGAAACCGTGCTCAGGCATATTGAAGCACAAAAGGAACCGGATCATCCCCCAATTCGCGACGGACACAGACAGTTTACCCTTAGCTCAGCAAGAAAGGTTTCGGAACAGGCAGCCAAACTTTTCGAAGAGAACGGATTTGCGGTTAGCCGGGAGAGTGAACCGTGGTCGGGCCCCATCACGGACTTTGAACAGATGATCTTCGATAAGATCGACTTCATGAACCCTATAAAGGATCGGCCGCAGATTCACATCTTTTATGGCGAGTGTACGGTTGAAATCGAAGGTGATGGCAAAGGGGGCAGAAATCAGGAGCTTGCGCTGCGTATTGGCAACAGGCTTGCAGAAGGCAGTAAAAAAGCAGCATTCCTGAGTGCCGGAACCGATGGCATCGATGGCCCAACCGATGCTGCAGGCGCCGTTGTTGATGAAGAGAGCATTCCGGCAATTGAGAAGAGTGGTAGATTGGCAGCCGATCATCTCAACCAAAACGACAGCTACCACTTTTTTGAAGGCACCGACTGCCATATAATCACCGGACCAACCGGCAATAATGTGATGGATCTTCAGTTTCTGATGAGAACTGAGGTGTAAAGTAGTATTTACAGTTAAAAAATGGAGCGAATCGGGTTAAATCGGCTTCCATTTAATTCGTACCTTTTCATCAGAAGCAACCCAATCTGAACACCCACTATATTAATGAAGCAATTCTCCCTTCAGCCGGAACCACATTCATCAGGCCGGAACAACAAAGATATTCTAAGCGGACTAAACGAACAGCAGCGAAAGGCAGCGGCTCACGTGAGCGGACCGCTACTCATCATTGCCGGTGCAGGCAGCGGTAAAACTCGTGTGCTCACCTACCGGATTGCCAATCTGCTACAGAAGCAGCACGCCCTTCCACAAAATATCCTGGCACTCACCTTTACCAACAAGGCCGCCCGCGAGATGCAGGAGCGAATTCAGGGTCTGATTGGTGAGAAGGCGAAAGGCCTCTGGATGGGTACTTTTCACTCCATCTTCTCAAAGATTCTTCGCTTTGAAGCGGAAGCAATCGGCTACGACAGCTCCTTCTCAATTTATGACACCACCGATTCTGAAAATGCGATCAAGCTGATTCTTAAAGAGCTTAATTTCGACCCAAAGGAGATTCGGCCGCGAACCATTCTTCACAAAATAAGCGACGCAAAAAATCAGCTCATCAAACCGGATCAATATCAGCAGAGGTTTGTTCAGAGCACCCTGGATGATATTACCGCCCGTGTCTTTGTGATCTACGACAAGAGGCTGCGTCAGGCCAACGCAATGGACTTCGACGACCTGCTGATCAAACCGATTGAGCTGTTTGAAGAGCACCCGGATATTTTGAATAAATATCAGGACCGATTCCGCTACATCCTGATCGATGAGTATCAGGACACCAATCACGCTCAGTATAAGGTGACAAAAATGCTGGGAGCGAAGTATAAAAATATCTGCGTGGTGGGTGATGATGCCCAGAGTATCTACTCCTTTCGTGGTGCCGATATTTCAAACATCCTCAATTTCAAAAATGACTACGAGGGTGCCGTAGAGGTTCCCCTGGAGCAGAACTACCGGTCCACGAAATATATCCTTCAGTGCGCCGACTCCATTATCAAGCGTAACACCAAGCAATTGGAGAAGACGCTATGGACCGATAACAGCGACGGTGAATCTGTTACACTGCTTGAGAATTTTGATGAGCGGGATGAGGCGAACCGGGTTGTTAACTACATTCACGATATGAAGCTGCGACACGGCTTCAACAACAACGATTTTGCCATACTATACCGCACAAACTACCAGTCGCGGGTTTTTGAGGAGGCCTTTCGCCGCAAGAATATCGCCTACCAGCTGGTAGGTGGCCTCTCCTTCTATCAGAGAAAGGAGATAAAGGATGTACTCGCCTATCTGACTCTTCTGGTGAACCCTGAAGATGAGCAGGCGTTGCTTAGAATAATCAACGAACCAAGTCGCGGCATTGGAAATAAGACACTCAATGCGCTGCTGAAACGTGCCAGAAACAGCGGCAAATCGGTCTGGTCCATTCTGCATAATGTTGAAACCGCTGATCTCTACAAACCGGCAAAGCGAAAGATTGGTGAGTTTGTACAGATGATCGAAAACCTGAAGGATCTTCACGATTCCGGAACTCCTATTCTGGATGTTACAAAGAAGGTTCTCGAAAAATCGGGTTATCTGAAGGCGTTGGTTGAGGAAGGAAGTGCACAATCCCTTACCCGCCGAGACAACGTTCTCGAACTTCAGAACGCCATTGCCTACTATCAACAGAATAACCGAACGGCCAAGCTGAGTAATTTTTTGCAGGAGATCAGCCTTATAACGGATAGTGACAAATATGATGAAGATAAGCCCGCTGTTACCCTAATGACGGTTCACGCATCAAAGGGACTGGAATTTCCCGTCGTCTTTATTGTGGGTCTTGAGGAGAATCTCTTTCCAATGGGGCCAAGGGAGGGTGAAGAGGCCAATATTGAGGAAGAGCGCCGTCTTTTCTATGTAGCCATCACCAGAGCTGAGAAGAAGCTCTTTTTCAGCTTTAGTAAACTGAGGTATAAGTTTGGTGAGGAGCAGCGTCAGGCAAGAAGCCGCTTCCTGGATGAGGTGGATCCCGGTGTTGTTAGAACTGAAACCGGTGCAACCATTCGCCAGAAAGAGAACCGCTTCAGCGGCAACGGAAATGATGGTAGTGGGAACAGTGGCACCGAAATTGAATATGATTGGCAGACACCCAAAAAGACAAGGAAACCGTCAACCCCATCAATTGATTACGAATACGAATATGATGACGACCCTTTTCGCGTTGGTGTTCAGGTAGTACACCCGGCATTTGGCCCCGGAAAGATTCTGCAGAGAAACGGATCGGGCAAAGATACCCGTGTTGTTGTATTTTTTAAAAACAGAGGGCAGAAAACCTTGATGCTGCGTGCGGCAAACCTCAAGGTTCTGCAATAACAGAGTAAACGTGCAAAATAGGTTCAGTGTCGCCCTTCTGCTGGTGACCATCATCTTCTTATCGGTTCCGAAGATTTCGGAGGCGCAAATCTCTCTTACAGCTGAGAACGTGGCGCTTGGTGGAGGCGGTACGGCCTACCTCACCGGGTATGAGTCACTCTTTGTGAACCCTGCGAACCTACACATTCGGGAAAAGAATTACCGGCTCCAGATTGCGCTGTTTCAGGGAGGAACCACATTCGATACCGCTGTTCCTTTCACCAACCCAGCAAATCGCTTTACTCGTTACCGAGAATCGATGCTTCCTTATACAGGAAGCGGAAGTGATCGAAATTTTACCGATGATCTCGCCTTTGATGAATTTATGAGCAGAAACTTCCCTGGAAACCGCCGCTTTACCCAGCAACAAAAACAGACCGACTTCTATTGGTTTGGCATGAAGTGGTATGGTACTGATCGCAGTTATGGCCTTGCACTGAGAAGCCGAACGCTAAGCCGTCATGAAACCGGCAGGGGCTTCTATACCGCACAACCTATCGAAACACGGGATGATGAGCTGCTGATTGAACGCTCCTTTCACCACAACTATCAAACACTCCATGAGCTTTCTTTTGGTTATGCGGAGTCATTTACATTTCTGAATGGCCTAATACCACGCCTCTCCGAATTCATTATAGGAATTGCACCAAAAATTGTGGTTGCAGGTTCATCATTGGAAAGTGATTACACAAACCACTACCGCTCTGCTGACGGTGGCCAAACCTGGAACAGGGAGTTTGGATATAGTGAGCGAAGCAGCGGAATCTTTAACGGTTCTGACATCGGAATCTCACCTTCTGAAGCTGCCACACTAACACCTTCCGCCACACTCACAGACATGCTTTCTCCCACAGGTGTTGGGTTTGGACTCGATATAGGCCTTACCTATCTGATCACATTTGGAAGTGACCTATCCGTACTCCGGCGGGAAGATATGCCGACAGAGAAATCGCTCCGGTTTAGCCTATCTGTAAACGATCTGGGTGCTGTATTTTATTACGGAGAGCCACGATCTATATCATCTCCTATTATGCAAGAGGAAACTGAACGTCCCAGCCAGACAACAGATCTCTACTATCAGGGAGCACCCGGTGAACATATCTTTTTCCTTCAGCAGATGGACGATTCACCATTTGAGCTGGTTGATCAGCTAAACGAAGACCGTTTTGAATCCCTACTGCCAACTTCGATTAACGCCGGCGCCCTATTTCAGATTAACCGGGTTAAGATGATGGGCGACTTCAGCTACCAGCTTTCACGAACACGATTCGCCTCCAACTACCCCGTTGGCTATTTCGGTATTGAGCTTAGACCTCTGAGCTTCCTGCCGCTTCGGGCCGGTACCCGACTTGCGCCAAATCAGTCGGGCTACTACAGCTTTGGAGCCGGGATTGAAACCAGCCGATTTGATATTAGCGGAGGTATTCAGCTTCGTACGCGCACAGCCGGACCAACCACTGAAATTCTCGGAGCTTCAATGGTTGGTGCAAAGTTCTACCTGAACTGAGTCAGACCACAAATACCAAACGCAGGAAACGCAGCAACCGCGATTAATTGTTAAAATGTAACCATCTGTCCGGATCTTTTTTTCGTATCTTAAGTGTAGATAAACTAAATGATGGGCATGACCGTACCTATCCTCCTACTGACAGATAGTTACAGAGAAATCACAAATTGGCAGGAATGATCACCATCTTCTGACGTTATGGTAGCCGATGTTGGTTTGGCTCCTCTTTTGCGCTGTATATGTTATAAATAAACAAATTTAAATAGTGTGGCCGGTTGGTAAACTGCTCTCAGGATTTATAGTTAAAGCGCATGCCTGAATCCGGTAACCCACTCAATTTTAATACTGAATCCTTTACATGTTTGATCAACGTTTTAAAATAAACACGGCTTTTGATGAACAGGGAGAAGGTTTTGATGACTTTGAACAGGCGATTCCCCTGATGAGCGAAGAGGAAGAACGAAAGCTCACAGAATCAGCTATTCCTGACGAACTCCCTATACTACCACTAAAAAACACGGTACTCTTTCCCGGTGTGGTTGTCCCTATCACCGTAGGTCGAGACCGCTCCCTGGCCCTTGTAAAACAGGCTTATGAAAGCGACAAAACCATCGGCGTAGTAACCCAGAAAGATGAAACCGTTGAAGACCCCGAGAGTAAAGATCTTCACAAATTTGGCACCGTCGCTCAGATTTTAAAGCTCATCAAAATGCCGGACGGCAGCAAGAGCGTTGTCATACAGGGAAAGAGTGTTTTTGAAATTGATGAATTCACGCAAAGCGAGCCGTTTTTTAAAGCAAAGGTAACGTCCATCAAACAGGATATGGATATTTCCGGTGTTGAGATGGATGCAGCTATCCGTTCTATAAAGGAGACGGCGAGTAAGATTGTGAATCTCTCCCCGAATATTCCTTCGGAAGCTTCCATTGCGATCAACAACATCTCGAGCCCTTCATTTCTGCTCAACTTTATCTCTTCCAATCTTCAGGTTTCGATCGAAGAGAAACAGGAGATTCTGGAGATCAGAAAATTCTCCGACCGTCTTGAGCGGGTTATGGAGCACCTTAACAAAGAGCTGCAGGTACTGAACCTCAGTGAAGAGATCCGCTCCAAGGTTAAGACCGATATAGACGATCAACAGCGCGATTTCTACCTGCGTCAACAGATGAAAGCGATTCAGGAAGCCCTCGGTGAAGATAGTGAGCAGCAGGATATTGAAAAACTCCGCCAGAGATTGCGAGAGCGTGACGACATCCCCAAGGCGGCTGTCGAAACTGCAGAGAAAGAGATGCAGCGTCTGGAAATGACGCCCAGCTCCTCCCCAAACTACGGAATCATCCACAGCTATGTAGAATGGATACTGGATTTGCCGTGGGGAGAGTACTCCAAAGATAAGCTGGACCTCAAACGTGCCCGCAAAATTCTGGACGAGGACCACTATGGCCTTGAGAAAGTGAAGAAACGAATCATTGAGTACCTCGCCGTACTCAAGCTAAAGAAAGATATGAAGGCGCCAATTCTCTGCTTCTATGGGCCTCCCGGCGTTGGTAAAACATCGCTTGGTAAGTCGATTGCCAGGGCATTGAATCGTGAGTTTGAGCGATTCAGTCTGGGTGGAATTCATGATGAAGCTGAAATCCGGGGTCACCGACGAACATATATCGGTGCCCTTCCGGGACGAATTCTGCGCGCTATGAAAAAAGCCGGGAAAGGCAATCCTGTGATGATGTTGGATGAGATCGACAAGGTTGGGTCCGACTTCAGGGGCGACCCCACTTCGGCGCTGCTTGAGGTGCTGGATCCCGAACAGAACGACACTTTTACCGATAACTATCTGGAGCTCGATTATGATCTCTCCAAAGTGATGTTTATCGCCACTGCAAACTCCCTGGATACCATACCCGCACCGCTTCGCGACCGGATGGAGATCATCAACATCAGTGGATATACACAGGAAGAGAAGGTTGAGATTGCAAGAAAATATCTGATTCCAAAGCAGATTGAAGAGAACGGGCTTTCAAAGAAACAGATCCGTATCTCAAAGGCTGCCATCGATCGGGTTATTGATGAATACACACGGGAATCCGGTGTTAGAAATCTTGAAAGACAGCTCGGTGCCCTCTGCAGAAATGTGGCAGCACAGATCGCCGGTGGAGACATCGAGAAGATGAGCGTTGGTAAGAACGATGTGCCCGACATTCTTGGGAAACGGAAGTTCTTCTCCGATGTGGCCGAACGTACTACCGTACCCGGCGTTGCAACCGGATTGGCATGGACACCTTATGGCGGTGACATCCTATTTATCGAGGCGAGTGTCTCTCGCGGAACCGGAAAACTGCATATCACAGGTCAGCTTGGTGATGTAATGAAAGAGTCGGCCATGCTGGCGATTAGCTACCTCCGTGCACGTTACAAGGAGCTCAATATCCCTGAAGAGGCTTTCAAATACTGGGATCTCCACATTCACGTACCACAAGGTGCAGTTCCCAAAGATGGCCCTTCTGCCGGTGTGGCGCTGCTTTCAGCAGTGGCCTCAATCTTCACTCAGCGTAAAGTGAAGGGAACTCTGGCTATGACGGGTGAAATAACCCTTCGTGGACTCGTATTGCCTGTTGGTGGCATTAAAGAGAAAGTTCTTGCAGCTAAACGGGCAGGTATCGAGAAGGTGTTTCTCCCGAAGAAGAATGAGAAAGATGTTGTGGAGATCGAGGAAGATGTGATCGGAGATCTGAAGGTTGAGTACCTCGACCGAATGGACCCGATTCTCGATCTAATCCTTGAGAAGAAACCGGTTACTGATCCAAGCTCATTCTTTGAAGTGCCGGACTCTCATAAGCAACAAACCGTTAAAAACAATAAGAGTGATGTTGCTGAAGAGATGTCAGTTATGGATTGATTTTTCAATTGTCAATTAAATTTTCTGAAAGCCGGGCCTTTTCAAGGGTCCGGCTTTATTGTTTTCAGACCGTTAGTGATTTTTTCAGTTCCGTTCTTAGATATACGCCTGTAAACCATTCGCTATTTCAAATTTTTCACTACCTTCAGCCACATGAATAAAAAAGGTCGTGTCATACAATCTACCGGAAAGTGGTATAAGGTCTCTACTGACGGGACAGTTACCGACTGCCGCCTTCCGGGCCGCTTCAGACTTGATAAGAAAGAGGTTACCAACCCGGTTGCCGTGGGAGATTACGTTCTTTATGAGATTGGTGAAGACGGCAGCGGACAGATCAATGAAATTCTTCCCCGCGATAACTACGTTCCTCGGCAGGCTACCCACGGCCGTCGTGGTGAGCAGATACTGGTGGCCAACGTAGACCGTGCCTGGGTTGTGCAGTCGGTTGAACAGCCGAAACTCAACACAGGTTTTATCGACCGTTTTCTGGTTACCTGCGAGGCGTATGAAGTTCCTGCCGGAATCGTCATCAACAAAACGGACCTTGCAAAAGGCAATCAGATGGAGTGGGTAAACAAGATAGGTGAGCTATATCGCGGTTTGGGTTATCCGGTATTCATGACCTCCATTAAGGATGAAGAGAGTTACAAACGGCTAAGAAGAGATCTGTCGGAAATTACATCCGTCTTTATCGGTCCTTCTGGCGTGGGTAAAACCAGCCTTCTGAACGCCATGGAACCCGGACTCTCGCTCAGAACGGGTGAAATTTCTTCATACTCCCAAAAGGGAAAGCATACCACCACGTTTGCACGATTGGTTCCTCTTTCCAACGATGGATATATCGTGGATACACCCGGTATCCGGGAGCTGGGGCTGGTTCAGATAGAAAAGAGTGAGCTCTCACTCTATTTCCCAGAAATGGTAGAACCCCGGCAACACTGCAAGTTTTACAACTGCACTCACTACCATGAGCCAAAATGTGGTGTGGTAGAGGCGTATGAGGAGGGCAAAATCCATCCCGAGCGTTATGGTTCATACCTCAATATGCTGGAAAAGCTTGATTATTAACATCATTGAGGAACATAACTTTATCAAAATGATAAGAGGTCGATAACCCCTTAAATTGACCAGATAATTTGTGGTTTGATCTTATCGATATAATTGCAAAATTGGATTAATTAGATGTTTCTAACCTATACCTCTCCCCCCCCATGAAAAAAAAGCTACAATCAGGAATCATACCAATCGTAATGGCCTTCGCGCTTCTCTTTTCGCTAACAGGCGTAAAGAGTGCTCAGGCACAGTTCAGTGATACCGGTGAGATTATTCGTGCCGGTGCTTCAGATGCAAACCTTCTGCTTAAAGAGTACCTCAGACCATTTGGTAACGGCTTTGGTGCCGACCTCAACTCAGGTTGGGTTAACTCTCCACGTCCCTACCGAACTCTTGGTTTCGATCTACGGGTAAGCGCATCCGTTGCTTTTGTACCAACCGGCGACCGTAGTTTTGATGTTACCGGTATCAACTTTGAGAATCTTGAACCGGCACCAGGTACCAACCCCATATCCCAGACGCTATTTGGTGATGATGTTGCCGGTCCGGAAATGCGCGTGATGGGTACAAACCCATTCACCAACCAGCGCGAAGAGATTACACGATTCACCATGCCTGAAGGAACCGGTTATCCATACGTACCAGCGCCGATGATTCAGCTGACGGTTGGTGCCATAATGGATACGGATGTTTCGATCCGATACTCACCAACCATCACACTGGATGACTTTACTGTTGATCTGTTTGGAATTGGTGTACGACACGGGCTAAACCAGTGGATTCCCAACGGGTCACTGCTCCCGGTAGACTTGTCGGTACAGCTTGGCTATACCCGCCTTACATCCGACTACCGTGTTGATCTGCGACCTGAAGAGGGAAGCGATATCTACAATCCGTTCAGTGGACAGCCACAACTCTGGGACGATCAGAAGATCGATTTTGTATCTGAAGGAATAACAGGAAATCTTTTGGTTGGCAAACGTTTTCCGATCATCTCGTTCTACGGTGGCGTTGGTTTTCAGACATCAAACGTGAGTATTAACTCTCCGGGCGCATACCCGATCACCGGATTCAATCCTGATTTCGACCCCACAAGCACATCCGAAGAGACACGGCAGCGAAAAATTGAACGACTTGATGATCCGATCAATCTAGACTATACGGCGGAGAACAGTGTACATGCGATGGCAGGTTTCAGAATTCGTCTGGCCATTCTCTCTGTCACCGGTTCATACACCTTCTCCAATTACCCGGTAGCCAATCTGGGTGTTGGAATCAGTTTCAGATAATCGAGATTGGTTCAAATTATTTAAAACCGCGATCACTGAACAAGAGTCTATTTTCTCCAGACATGACAGTTCGTAATTGCGGTTTTTTTTTTCACAGCACTCAATTTTGCACAGTGTCTGTATGATTTGATCGTTTTCTTCGTTTTATTGAGTAGTATCATACAACTCATCATACGATATGAAAACATCGATACTCTCCCTCCTCCCGCTACTTCTGCTCCTCATCTCCTGTGGAACCACAAAAACAGGGACCGAAAGCACCCTTTTTGAATTTCAGGTCGAAGATGAAACGTATCAGATCATTGGAATTAATACTTCTGATGGTGAGGCCGTGAACGACCTGGTGCAGCGAGAGGGTCGTGAGGTTACGATCTGGGTTCGGGACAGCAATCAGGATGGGTTTATGGATCTGGTGCTCAGAGGGAATATCACACTTGAAGAGGCTAATCAAATTTACCATCAGGGAATCCGGATTGCTGCCGAGATGGGCAAGTATCAACAGAAAGAGTATCCGCGCAGTTACCTCTATGATACCGATCAGTATACATTCACCATTATTTCAGTGATGGGATCGCGGTCGGAGGTTAACTACAACCAATTTTTGATCTATAGCAAACAAGAGCTTCAAGAGGTTCGTCTCTATGACCGTGATATGGATGGTGTGCTGGACAGCTATTATGAAGACGACCCTGAGTACACCACATGGCAAGAACAGTACCGCAAGACACTCGATCGCGGAATTGCAGATCAGCGCATCGAACGGAGAGATGGCCGATACGTGGTGAAACTGAGGGGCAGCAGCATGCAGCCCTCCCCCGTTTCAGGCACCATATTCAGGTTTAACTGACAGGCCGGCTATGCCCTTAGTGAGCTTCCAGCCAGTTTCCGGCCAAGCCCATCTCAACATCGAGCGGCACATCGAGCTTATAGGCTCCCTCCATTAGCTCCCGTACCTTATCCGGTACTTCATCCGCTTCGTCATCCGCGATTTCGAAAATCAGTTCATCATGAACCTGGAGCAACATTCGCGATCTGTAGTTTGAGTCGGCCAGATAGTGGTGAATTCGGATCATAGCCAGCTTGATGATATCGGCGGCCGTACCCTGAATCGGCATGTTTACCGCTGTTCTTTCAGCAAAACCTCGGACATTCCAGTTGCGGGAGTTGATATCCGGAATATAGCGACGACGTCCCAAAAGCGTGGCTACATATTCATTCTCCTTCGCGAAGGCAATTGTATCATCGATGTAGTTCTTCACGCCAGGAAAACGCTCAAAGTATTGATCGATCAGCTCCTTTCCTTCATTGTTGCTGATCCCCAATCGTGAGGCCAGTCCATATGCGCTCACGCCATAGGGAATTCCGAAATTGACCTCCTTCGCTTTTCTTCGATGATCCGGGGTCACGTCGTCAATAGAGTCGAGACCAAAGATCTCCCTCGCTGCACGTGCGTGAATATCTTCGCCATTGCGGAAGGCGTTGATCATATTTTCGTCGCCCGAAATGGATGCGATCACCCGAAGTTCCACCTGCGAATAGTCGGCTGCCAGCATTTGGAATCCCTCTTCCGGGATAAATGCCTTGCGGATCTCCCGCCCTCTTTTGGTCCTGATCGGAATGTTCTGCAGATTCGGGTTGGAGGATGAGAGCCTTCCGGTTGCCGCCACGGTTTGATTAAAATCGGTGTGAATTCGCCCCGTCTCTTCATTCACCAATTTGGGCAGTGCATCCACATAGGTAGAGCGCAGCTTGCTCAGGCTCCTGTAGTCTAGCACCATTGCCGGCACTTCATACTCATTGGCCAGGCCGGAAAGAACCGACTCTGAAGTTGAATATTGACCGGTTTTGGTCTTTTTACCCGCCGGAATTCCCATCTTTTCAAACAGTACGTTACCCAGCTGTTGCGGGGAGTTGAGGTTGAACTCCTCTCCAGTCTTCTCAAAAATCTCTTTTTCGATCCTTTCCAAATCGGTCGTCAACTCTTCGGAGAATGAAGCCAGCATCTCCGTATCAATTTTCACACCGGCTTTCTCCATATCGGCCAATACCGTAATCAGCGGAAACTCCAGTTCGTTAGCGATCTCCTCAAGTTCATCCTCCTTGAGCTTCTCCTTAAGGATTTCATAGAGCCGGAAGGTGATATCTGCATCTTCGCAGGCGTAATTGACAATCTCCTTGTAGTGAAGGTCTGCCATCGACTTCTGGTTCTTCCCTTTTCCGATCAGCTTAGTGATTGAAACCGGCTCGTAACTCAGGTGCTTCAGTGCGAGCGCATCCATACTCAGTTTCTGGGAAGCATCAACCAGATAGGCTGCCACCATGGTATCAAAAACCGGCCCTTTCAGCGTAAATCCTGCGCGTTTCAGCACCAGTTCATCGAACTTCAGATTATGAGCGATCTTTACAGAGTCGCTGTTTTCAAAGAGTGGTGCGATCAGCTCCTTCACCTTTTCCTGTGAAAGTGCACCCTCCACATTCACGGGAACATACCAGGCAACCTCTGCCTTTGCCGATAATGAGATCCCAACCAACCCAGCTGTAACCGGATCGACACCATCGGTTTCGGTATCAAAACAGAGCTCTTTGCTCTTCTCCAGCTGCTTCACCATTTCGGATATCTCCTTTTCGGTAACGGCAGCCATATAGTTCACGGCATCGGTATTGAGCGTTGTGATGGCTGCAGCGGAATCGTCCGGGTTGCCAAAGAGCTGCCCCTGCCCTCCCGGCTCCTCACCGAGATATTTGCGTGTAAGCGTCCTGAACTCCATCCGTTTAAAGAACAGCCCCAGATCCTTCTTCTTCGGCTCACTCCATTTCAAATCTCTCCAAGGCTTCACTTCAGGAACGTCGGTTTTGATCGTCACCATCTTCTTGGCGTGCATCGCCTGATCTGCATTTTCCGTTAACCCTACCCTGTGTCGCTTCGACTTCAGGTTGGGAGCAACCTCAATCGCCTTCTCCAGCGATCCATGCTTGTTGATCAGTTTCGGTGCACCCTTCTTGCCGATACCCGGAACACCCGGTATGTTATCTGAAGTATCACCAATGATCGCCAGAACATCGATCACTTTATCGGGATAGACGCCGAAATACTCTTTTACACCTTCGGGATCGATGATGATAAATCCACCGTTTTTGTTATCGGGTTTGACCATTGTGATATGGTCATCCACCAGCTGCATAAAATCTTTATCGGGCGTGACAAGGTAGACATCAACATCCTCAGCTTTTGCGTTGTAGGCTATGGTACCAATGATATCGTCTGCCTCATAGCCATCCTCCTCGAGGTTGGTAATTCCGAACGCCTTGATCATCTCTTTTATGAGAGGAATACCGGTCTTGAGCTCTTCGGGCTGGGGCGGACG
>JAFIFA010000168.1 GCA_020832225.1 Balneolaceae bacterium | reverse complement strand
TCTGTTTATCGAGCTTCTCCAGCTTCTCCTTAAGTGTAGAGATCCGTCTGCCAATCAGCCTACGGTCTGTCTCAATCTGCGTTTCACCCGGACCTTTGGTTCCAATACCACCTTTCTGCCGGGAGAGGTGAGTCCAGAATCGGGTCAGTCTCGGAAGAAGGTACTGCAGCTGTGCAAGCTCAACCTGAGTCTTTGCCGCTGATGTCTTTGCCCTGGAAGCAAAGATATCCAGTATGAGCCCGCTTCGGTCGAGAACCTTTATTCCCGTAATTTTTTCAATATTACGAACCTGTGTGGCGGAGAGATCATCATCAAAAATCAGCAGATCTGCATTTTTCTCTGATGTGAGAGATTTAAGCTCATGCAGTTTTCCTTTACCTACATAGGTGGTGGAGTCGGGGTGGGGTCGGTTTTGAAGTACTTTTTCAACGGTTTGTGCGCCGGCTGTATCTGCGAGCATATCAAGCTCTTCAAGGTACTCTGATGCCAGCCAACGGGGAGTCTCAGGACCGTAAATTCCTACTAAAATTGCCCTCTCTTTTGTGAGGGTCGCCTTTCTGATGTCTTCTAACAAATTATCTGATAAGTCTTGGTGGAAAATTAATCAAATGCCTTGATGTCGAAAGATGTATCTGAAACCGGGGTCATTAACTTGCCGATTTTGAGTGATATGATCTTTTCGAATTTACTGCATTTGCGATCCGGTACATTAAGTTCTAACCGAACCAGTCGTGGTTGTTCCCCGATCAGTTGTTCTCTCTCTGCATAGATGAACAAAAATTCCGACGCTCGTTCGGCCGGTCTGTCTACGTAATCGCTGATCTGGTGCCAGGCGATCGTCTGAGAGGGGTCGTTGATATTTTTAACAATACCGTGATCTGTTATATACACTTTAGATGAGAAGTAGCTGGTTACAAACCAGCAAAGTCCCATCCAGCTATAGCTTGCCACAATCGTATAGTGACTTTCCAGCTGATGGTAGAAAATGAATGCGCCAACTACGGTAATAAAGAGCAGAAATAGAGAGGAGAAGAGCGGATAGCCCATTAGCTTACCCGATTTCCAGCTCATCCGGACATTCCTCAACCTCACTGAGTTGGCCAGTGTGTATGCAGCAAGGAAGGTTGCACCAAAGGTAAATAACCCGAGCAGCAGTACGTAAAGGCTGTGTAAGTCTGTGGTCATATTCATGCGATCGATTCCGCTTTATAGATCCTGGATACCAGCGACTCTGCAATCAATAATAGTATAGCCGTCATGATAAACCAAAACCAAATTTCTTTCCCAAAAGAGGCGCTTTGAAGATCGGCAAGAGTCTCATCGAGATTACCGCCGTCTAGTTGAACTCTTCTGTTTACAAAGAGTTTCGAAAAAAGTTCGTCTGCCTCTGCCTGTCCTAACGTTTTTAGTGACGATTCCATTGCATCCTGATTGACTGAGAAAAGAATCTCCCCATCTTCACTGCTCAGTCTTAGCCACCCCGGCGACCACTCTCTGCCGTCATACCCTATTTCGGTACCGGAGAAGGTTTGGCGTATGTCTGGAATGATCTGCTCCCCATTCATTTCAAGCGTAACGGATTCTCCGCTTCCACCCTGTACGGTTCTGAAGGGTTCACCCAAAGTATGGTTATTGAGAATCGCTTCGTCTCCCCGAACCAGATATTCAGCCGTTCGAAAGAAGAATGGTGCAAAAAAGGGCTTAACCGGAAAGTTGGACCAGCCGGGATCACTCCCGATTGCTGAATAGAGAAGCCGCCCACTTCCAACCCGTGCCTCTTCCACCAGCGGTCTGCCAGTTGCTGTTTCAAGAAGAGTAACCGATCCCGCCTCTCCTGAAGACTCAATTTCATAGTAGTAGAAAAGTTCCGGTACGTTGAGCCGGATCTGCTCATCTTCCGGTTTGTCAAAAATGGCGTCCATCACCGGATGCCCCTCTCCCGGTACGGCCATTCGGTCGACCGGACTAAACGACCCATAGCTACCCTGCACATTGCTATACCTTCCGGCATTGCTGAATGAGAGAAGCCTGTTGTAACTGTTGAGGCTGCCATCAGCCGCCGGCAGAAGAAGAATGCCTGCTCCTGCCTGAAGGTGATCGGTGAGCGCCTGAGACAGGTAGTCCGGAATATTTCGTAGCCCGTCCAGCACCACCGCATCGTAATCAAAGATTTCACGGGCCTGGATTTCGTCTGGCTCGCTGAACCGAATATCGTAGCGGTCATTTTCGCGATCTATTATTTCAAGTAACGGACGCAGAAAGGAGTTGAAGTCACGATTCTGCCCCGGGTCGCCCAAAACCAGCATACTTCTGGTTTTGGGCAGCTGAATTGCGGCGTAGTAGCGGTTATCGAACGAAAGCTCATCCCCTTCAATAAGAAGCTCTGCGGCAATCGAGGACTCAGACGTTTCAGGAAGGTCGAAACTGTATGTTCTGCTCTCGCCTGAATCGAGAGAAAATGGCTGCTGCGAAATCAGTTCATCCCCTATATAGAGACTCAGGAATTGATTTTCTGCTCTCTGCTCACCAAAGTTTTCTATTTCGGCCTCAATTCTGAGTGGAGCACCCTCTCCGGCTGCGCCACTTACAACGTCTACGTTTCGGTATCCCGTATTGAGAGTCTCTCCGTTCCCAACCCGTATCACCTGAAGATTCACCTCATCGTCGGGATCGTCTCCGGCGGAGATCAGCTCCCGGAGTGTCGCTTCACGAAGGTCTGTAATCAGATAAAGCATTTTATTCGGCTCCCTTGCATCACGCAGCCGCTCCTTCATCCGGGTCAGACGCTCCTTCAGGTAGTTCCCTTTATTAACGGTTTCAAGATCATTCAGGCGATTCAGTGCCCCTCCCGGCGAAAGAAGTGGTGCAGTGAGCGACTCCCCATGAGTGATATTAAGGTCTATACGATCGTCGCTGTCGGCCATCGAGACGATTCCGGCAGCCATCTCCAGGGCCTGCTCAATATAGGGACCATCCCTGTCTACGCGATCCATCGCCGGACTGTTATCAATCAGGATTCCAATCACCATCGGTTCGCTCTCATTTACCCAGCCGATTCCGGACGGTAGGAATGGCCGCGATAAGGCGAGGGCAAGAGCCGCTACTGCAAGCATTCGAAGAGTGAGGAGCAGCCATCTTTTGATCCGAATACGCTTCAGAGCAGTTGTTTTGAGGCTATTGAAAAAGGCGAGGGTGGAGAAACGTACCTTTTTTGGCTTCCTGATATTCAGAAGATATATCAGTAGCGGCACTCCAACCGTTATGAGTGCTGCCAGAAAGAGTGGATTTAAAAAGCTCATTAATAAAAAAAAGTTTTTACCTTGACAGGCTGCTGCACCCCGGAACAAAGTGTCCGGAATGCTCTAAGCTATGGTAATAACCAATCCTGAACAAACATATTATTCCGGTTAGTGTCTTCATTGTATAAACCGTTTCGCAATCTGATTATCATCTCCCTGCTGACCGTACTTCTGTCTGGTTGCGGCGAACCTAAGCCCGATCACTGGTCAGAACTGGTTCCGGATTCTACACCCTTTGTCATTGTACCGGATGAAGGATCAACCCTATCCGATATCCTTTCTGCTCCCTACATTCCGCTATTCGACGACATTACACCATCGGCCATTCAGGTTGTTGCCAGCATTGAGGAGAAAGCACCCTCTTCGGTTCCGGTCTCAGCAATGCTTCTCTACCCTGACACCTCCAACGACTGGCAGCCCCTCTGGATTTCACCCTCCCGAAACGGCATCCTGGAGTATTTGAAGCAGGAGTATCAGCGGGAGTTTGAACAGAACCGATACCGCTTTCGAGGACACGACGTTGAAAAGCTCTTTATCGCCGAGCGAACCTACCATATTGCTGAAGCAGGTGATTGGCTGGTATTCTCAGAGTCTGCCATTGCGGTAGAGAGAGTGCTCAGAACACTGGATGGAGTAGACAATCGGCTTGCGATCACTCCCGGTGAGATTCGTCCCGGCAGTGTGATCATGAATACGCCAAGCCTGGATAATTGGGTAAAACAGAAGGGACAGGTCTCGTTCAGGCCCGGATTAACCGGTGTTTTTGATGGCGGCTCTCCTGTAACGCTTTCGCTCAACTCCTCATCAGACTGGCGATGGCAGCTAACCGGTGAGATGAAACTTGATCAGGATCCATCCATTCTGCTCAGAAGTCTTCGCTCAGAGCCCCGCCCTTTTACACTGGATCGCTACATTCCGGTAAATACCGCAGGGTTTGGCATCTTCCGGCTTGAGCCGCGACGCGTACCGATCGACGGACTTGAGACATCCGGTGACACCGATGAGTTTATACGAAACAACCCGGAAATCTGGGAGAGCATTGCGGCAGAGCTGGAGGATGAGATCGCCTTTGCCACCTTCGCAGAGTCGGGGGCAGCAAGCGCCAGTGAATATCTATACCTTCGAAAAATCCGCAATGCGCCGGCCATCCGCACGGTTTTAAACCGTCTCGTTGCAGAGGATCTCGCCATTCGAAATGGTAATACCTACTCCATCAACAGTACCTGGCTGGCCAAACTTTTTGGATCAGAGCTTAACCCAATGAGGGACTTTTTCATCACTGTTTACCGGGATGTGGCTGCCATTGCGGTTCGAAACGGTCTTGCTGAAAGCGTAGGTGGTGATGCCGATCGGAGGCGGGTAATGTATTATGACGACAACTACATGGATATCATGGAATCGACCGGCGGTGACCTGAGTTCGATCTTCTACATCGACAGCAATCGATTTGGCACCTATATCCAGCCATGGCTCTACCCACAGAACTATATGAGTGAACTTCTCACCGGGCTCGATCAGTTTGTGATCACAACCCGCGCTTCAACCGGAGGCGAGTCGATGGAGATCGCCTTCACCTCGTTTGAACGTGAAACCACCGATCAGCCCTATCGTGAAAACTGGCTCTTCCCACTGGAGGGTGCAGAACTTACCGGCAATCCCGTTCTTGCTGATATTACCGGAAGCAATCGTGATGAAATTATCTTTTCGACTGACCGGGGTGAAATCTTTGTACTCGCTTCAGACGGAACTACGGTGGCTCAGGCAATTACCGATGGCGATACCCCCGTTGGCCCTCCCGTGATCTATGACTGGTATGGCAACAATCAGAATGTGATTATGATCGCTGCAGGCAACAACATCTATGCCTGGAACGAAGCGGGTGATATCCTTCCAAACTTCCCGATCAATATGGGAGAAGAGATCACCACCCCTCTGATTGTGACCGACATCAACAGAAACGGCGTGGCTGAAATCATGGTGGGCACATCAGACCGCCAGCTTCATATTCTCGATTCACGGGGAGAGCCTCTCAATGGCTGGCCGCAAAGCACCAATGCTGTAATACGATCCAAACCGCTGATTACGGAGCTGGCAGGGCAGCGTTCGATTTTCGCCTTTGCTGAAAACACCCTACACGGATGGGAAGTTAACGGCAACAGCCGGTCTGACTATCCTGTATTTCTGCCTGCTCAGATGGTGGGAACACCGGTAAGGCACCAGAACCATCTTTTGGGATCGGGTCTTGATGGCAGTCTCTACAGTGTGGGACGTGAAGAGCTCTTTGCCGATACACTCGCAACATCACACTCCGATGGAGATCTCAAGGTTCAGTCACTACAGATTGGAGGAAACAGCCTGAATGCAAGCCCTGTAATTGCCAGTACACTCACCAGGGATGAGGATGAACGACTGCTGCGAGAAGATTTGGTTCTTACACAGGCTGCCAACGGAGCACTCTTTCTGCACAATTTGAACGGGCAGCTTCGCCTCACCCGAACGATGGGTCAGCCCGCTTCCGACCGGTTCACGCCACTTATTACCGATATCGACAACAACCAGCGCGACGACATGGTGGCTCTTGCCGGATTTGGCCGCCTCTACGCATGGGATATTCTGAGTGGCGAGCGGCTCTACGATCTCCCCACCAGCGGCATGAACTATTTGATTATCCGAGATGTAACCGGTGGTGGCAACAAGGAGATTATTGCTCAAACGCGTGACGGCCTCAGAAGCTGGACCATTTACGAAACACGCAGGGAACGCAACGATTAACAGAGGTTGAAGCCAAATCCTCAGTTCATTGAAAGGAGTCCTTCACGACTTTTTAATTCAGGCTCTTTAAATATGAGGAGCTTTACATCCCTTTCGATCAGATTCAGAGGATATCTGCCAAGGCCGTTTCAAGGTCGGTGTAATCGAACTGAAAATTGTTGGTTATCAACACCTCCGGTTTCACACGAAGACTGCTTACTA
>JAFIFA010000165.1 GCA_020832225.1 Balneolaceae bacterium | reverse complement strand
GCCTGGAGGCACGCCATCGGCAACATACGGTTGCCCGCAGCAGCTATACCACCATGTTTGGTGCGTTTGGCCGTGAACTCTACTACTTCAACGAGTCTGATCCAAGCTTTGGGGCTGAGTGGCTTCAGCTTCCGGGCTCCTCAACGGCGGAACAAAACAACAACTTCTTCGTGAGCGTATCCTCCTACCAAATCCCTTATCAGGCGATTAATCACGGTAGATTGCTGATCAGTTCAGCGGAGAATTCAAGTGAGATCAACCAGCAGGAACGAAGCGCATACAATGGCCTTGCTCGTACCATCATGGGGTATCAATTTCTGATTCCACTGAACCGACAGTTTGAGGATGGTATCCGTACAGATGTGGCTAATCCACTAAGCCCCGGGCCATTTCGAACCTATAGCGAAGCCGTGTCGGATATCCGTGCCATTCTTGATCAGGGTGCAACCGATCTTGCCGGTGCCGGAAGTTCGCTGCCTTTTACGCTGAGCGGTGGTTTCGATGGTTTCCAGTCTCCGCAGGGGCTTCGTCAGATCAACCGTGCAATTGCAGCCCGTGCAGCCATCTACGCAGAGGATTGGCAGGGAGCACTTGATGCTCTCAGTGAGTCGTTTCTCGAACTCACTCCAGGTGAAGCGAGCATGAATCGCGGTGGTTACCACCTCTTCCCGGGTGGAGATGATCCCTTCAACAACATGTTCTTCTCTGCCGATGCAGCTACGAACGACCTGATTGTTGTACATCCCGGCGTAATTGAAGATGCCGAACCAAATGATCTGAGAGTAGAGCGAAAATTTACACAACGTGCATCACCCATCAGCTCATCGATTGTACCTGGCGTTCAGGTGCAGTTTCAGGATGGACGGTTCGACTCCAATACCGACCCAAAACCGTTCATCCGAAATGAAGAGCTGATTCTGATCTATGCTGAGGCCAACGCTCAGCTGAACAATCTCGGAGATGCAGTAGATGCGATCAATATCGTTCGAAATACATGGAATCTTCCCGATTTCAACAGCAATGATCAGCAAGAGATCATCGACCAGATTCTGTTTGAGCGTAGATATTCTCTATGGGGCGAGGGAGGGCATCGCTGGATCGACATGCGGCGCTATGACCGTCTTGACGAGATCGACACTTCGCTTGATGGCGGACGTGTTCCTCTCTTCCTTGGCCGGCCAATTGCCGAAATCGATTGGGATAACTTCTTCTAAACGTTGAATCGATAAGCGTTCAAAAACCAAAGGCCTGTTCCGTGAGCAGGCCTTTGTTGTTTCCGGTAGTTGGATCAGGTAGACAGAAGTGGATGAATAACATTACATATTCCCGACCCGTATCACCGAAACCTGTGCCGGTGCATTATAGCGAACGGGCGCAAGAGTGTAGCCCAAGCCGTTATTGATGTTCAGCAACATATCTCCCATTTGCCAGCTACCGATTACGTATGGGGTTTCTGCCCTGGCTGCCGTGACGGGATAGAACAGAATCGGAACTCGAATCTGTCCGCCATGGGTGGGGCCTCCTAAAAGCTGATGGACTCCTGCCTCACGCGCTTCATGAATAAGCCTTTCCGATGCCTGATGACTTCCTAAAATGTGGAGACTCTCCCCTCCCTCCTCATACAAAAGCTCATCCAGGCGGGATGCAGGAATTCTTCTGCTGTAGAGCTCCGTCACACCGGTAATCTTGATCCGCTCATCTCCATGATCGATATAAGCATTAGCATCCTCAAGCACCATAATACCGTGACGAACCAGGACCTCCTCAATCAGATTGGAGCCTACCCAGTAGTCGTGATCGCCCATCACAAAGAAAACTCCGTGGGTTGACTCGATTTCCGACATCGCCTCGGCTCCCGCTTCAATATGATCTTCCCCCGATGTTATAAGATCCCCTGCAATGATCACGATATCGGGCATAGCGGCATTCACCACGTCTACGTAGCGGCCCATCGTTTCAGCCCTTGTAAATTCATCCGCGTGGATATCTGCTATATGGACAATCGTCAACGATTCATTAAACTCCTCCCCGGCCGGCATCGTGTAGGTAAGCTCCTGAATTGAAATCCGGTTCGAATCCCAGACCATCTTGCCACCCGTCCAGAGTGCGGTGAAGGAGAGCAGAATCAAAAAACCGACCGCAAAGATTATCCGAATGCGGAATGGATCTGCACCGGAAAAGCGACTGACCAACGGGCGAAACAGATCGTGCAAAATCAGCCAGTTGATTGATACGCCGGTAAAAACCACTCCGTACCAGAATAGATAGATCATAAAGTGTGGAAACCCGGTTAGATTGAACGATCCGGTGAACCAAAACTGGATATGTCCGCCAACGGGATAGGCAAGAAAGAGTAAAACGGGTAGAGAGAAGAGGAGACGAAATTGCGTGCCTGGTTTCAACCCTGAATCTTTAACCGTGCAAAAGTATCGAAACCCCATCCACGCCAATCCGATAACCATCAGAACAGAGGCGTAGGTTATCATTCGTAAGGACCAGGGCATTCGAAGAGGGTTTACTTCAAAGTGAAATGAAAAAGCTCTTTCCCGGTTTTTCCCGAAAGAGAGCTTTTTAAATGTTTATGGACGCAGACGTCCCAGCATTCTTGGAAACGGAATGGTTTCACGAACGTGTGTGAGTCCGCAGATCCAGGCCACGGTTCGCTCAAGTCCGAGTCCGAACCCGGAGTGCGGCACAGAACCAAATTTTCTGAGGTCCAGATACCAGTTGAAGAGATCTTCAGGTAAATCGTGTTCGGCAATCCGCTCCTGAAGAATCTCCAGGCTATCCTCACGCTGGCTTCCACCAACAATTTCACCATACCCTTCCGGTGCAAGAACATCCAGGGCAAGGGCCAGCGACTCATCTTCAGGATCGCGCTTCATGTAGAACGCCTTCACTTCAGCCGGATAGCGGTGTACCATCACCGGGGTATCGTACTGCATGGTGAGGATCGTCTCGTCACTCCCGCCAAAATCAGCGCCCCACTCAAAACCGGCGGCCGACTTCTTCCAGACCGGGATATTTCTCAAATCCTCTTCGATCTGATCGATCCTTGCATGAATCTCCTTGATTCGCTGATCGATTTGAGCCTTTCTCCACTTTTTGGCGGATCCATGCTCCTTTTTGATCTCCTCAAGTTCTGTCTGGATCGATTCAAGTTCCTCCTTGCGATCTGTTTCCATCTGCTCGAGCATGTTCGCCGTCTTGTCACTCTTCAGCTGCTCAACAGCCTCAGTGTAGGAGATTCGTTTGAACGGCTCGGCAGCAGCCTTCTCCAATACTGATATGTCACGTTCGAGAATTTCCAGTTCAGCCCGTTTCTCATCTAGAACGGTCTTCACCACAAACTGCAGCATCTTTTCTGCAAGGTCCATATTCATGTCGAGATCGTAGAAGGCCATCTCCGGCTCAATCATCCAGAACTCGGTAAGATGGCGACGTGTCTTGCTCTTTTCAGCGCGGAAGGTTGGCCCGAATGTGTAGATCTTGCCGTGGGCCATGGCCATCGCTTCACCGTAGAGCTGACCGGATTGCGTGAGATACGCTTTCTCATCAAAATATTCGGTCTCAAAAAGTGTGGTTGTTCCTTCGGCTGCATTTCCTGTAAAGATCGGGGCGTCCATCTGAATAAAACCCTCCTGCTGGAAAAATCGATGGATCGCAAACTGGATCGTATTCCGAACCTGCATTGCCGCCCATTGACGCCGGCTTCGCAGCCAGAGATGACGGTTCTCCATCAAAAACTCAACACCGTGATCTTTTGGGGTGATCGGATAGTTTTCCGCAACCTGAATCACTTTAACACCGCTAGCATGCAGCTCATAGCCGCCAACGCTTCGGTCATCCTTCACCACCTTGCCGGTGATCTCCACCGAGCTCTCCTGCTTGAGCGTTCCGGCTGCCTCAAACGCCTCTTCTCCTACCTCATCCAGCGCCACAATACACTGGCAGAGTCCGGTACCGTCTCTGAGTTCGATGAAATGGATCGCCTTGCTGCTTCGACTGTTATAGACCCAGCCCTTCAGCGTTACCGATTCATCCTCATGGCTGGAAAGTTGATTGATATAGGTCATTGTCTGGTTCGTCAGTTTTAAAACAGTTGTTGGTTAGAAAGATTACTTCTCTTCAGGCAGAAGCAGTGTTTCGGAGTATTCATCGATGTTAAAAAACTCCTTCGAGAACTCAAGGAGATCCTCACTGGTTACCGCATCGATATTCTCAACAAGCTCATCCAAAGTCACAAAACGGTTAAAGTAGAGCTCACTCTTGGCGAGGCGGGTCATCCGGTTGCTGGTACTCTCCTGAGAGAGCATAAGCTTACCCTTGAGCTGAGTCTTCGCTTCGCTGAGTTCCTCTTTACCTACCGGCTCAGATTGAATTTTCTCAAACTCCTTAGTGATCAGTTCACGGACATGATCCACATATCCTTTGTCCGTTCCAATGTAGACCCCAAACAGGCCGGAGTCAGTGTAAGACTGATTGAAGGTACCGATGGAGTAGCAGTATCCATACTTCTCACGGATATTCTGATGGAGCCTTGAGCTCATCCCACCACCCAAAATAGTATTAGCCAGAAGAAGTAAATACTTGTCCGGGTGATCGTAGTTCAGCGCCCTGCGTCCCATGATCATGTGCGTCTGCTCAATGGCCTTATACGCTTTCTGCTGCGTTGTCTCGTAAGGCGTGAGAGGCTGCTCCTCATTGGTGGTTTCCCCTGTAGCCTCCAGATCCAGTTTCTCACTGATCAGCTCGATCACTTTGTCGTGATCTACATTTCCGGCCACGGCAACAAGCAGGTTGTCGGGGCGGTAGCGGCTGGCTATATAGTCATAGAGATCCTGACGGCTGAATGAGGAGACTGTCTCCTCAAAACCGATTATGGGCCGGCCGATCGGGTGTCCGTTAAAAACCTGGCTGCTGAAGAGTTCAAAAATATAGTCGTCGGGACTATCCTTGTACATCTTCATCTCTTCGAGCACAACTTTTTTCTCTTTCTCCAGCTCTTCATCAGGGAATATGGAGTTACGCACCATATCGCTCAACACATCGAGACCACGGTCCAGCTTGCTATCAAGGCACCGGGTGTAGTAACAGGTGTACTCCGTGGAGGTAAAGGCATTCAGATACCCTCCTACCGACTCCATGCTTTTGGAAATCTCGTAGGAGTTACGGTTTTTGGTGCCTTTAAAGAGCATATGCTCCAGAAAGTGGGTAATTCCGGCCAGTTCGTCCGATTCATTCCGGCTTCCGGTTTTAACCCAGATTCCGGCCGTCACACTCTTAACGCTCTCAATTTTCTCTGTAACGATTTTAAGTCCGTTGGGCAGAGTTGTCTTCTTAATTTCTGTAATCGATTCGGTCGTCTGCATAAGTTTTAATCTGAAATATTTTCGATAGTAACGGTGCCGGACTTTGTCTGATTGCCGGGGCTTACCGTCATAAAAAAAGCGCCTCCGAAAATCGAAGGCGCTGATTTCTTGGAGAGACGCCGTCTCCCTTAGTTCTCTTCCGGTTTGGGCAGAAGCGCCTTTCTGGAGAGTCTCAGCTTTCCGCCGTGCTCTACCTTAAGCAGCTTCACTTCAATCTCATCTCCCATGGAGAGTACGTCTTCCACACGCTTCACGTGGCTGTGGTTCAGCTCAGAGATGTGGAGAAGTCCCTCTTTACCCGGAACAATCTCAATAAAAGCGCCGTAATCCTTAATGGCTTTTACAACACCTTTGTAGGTGGCACCTTCGTCTAGAGTTCCGGCAATTGCCTGAATTCGTTTTTTCGCATTTTCAGCTTTCTCCAGACTGTCTGCAGAGATTGTGATCTGGCCTTTTCCGGCTTCATCCTCTTCAATCCAGATCTCTGTATCGGTCTCTTTCTGAAGGGTTTGAATCACTTTACCACCTGGCCCGATAACCGCGCCAATGTTGTCTCCGTCGATCGTCATTCGGATAAACTGCGGTGCATACTTGGAAAGCTCTGAACGTGTCTCGGAAATGGTTTTCGCCATCTCTTCGAGAATGTGCAGTCTTCCTTTGTGTGCCTGCTCCAGGGCCTCTTCGAGAATCTCAAAGCTGATACCCTGAACTTTCATATCCATCTGGGTAGCGGTGATACCATCGGCAGTTCCCGCTGTTTTGAAGTCCATGTCGCCCATGAAATCCTCTTCTCCCTGAATGTCGGACAGAACAACTGTTTTGTCTTTGCCTACAATCATACCCATCGCAATACCTGCTACAGGCTTAGGCAGAGGTACACCGGCATCCATCATCGCCATGGAACCGCCACAAACGGACGCCATGGAAGATGAACCGTTCGATTCGGTAATGTCTGAGCGAACCCGGATTACATATCCGAAATCATCAAAATCGGGAAGTACTTTCTTCAGTGCACGCTCTGCAAGGTGACCGTGACCAATTTCACGTCGTCCCGGTCCTCTCATGAAGCCGGCTTCGCCCACACAGTATGGGGGAAAGTTGTAGTGCAGCATGAATGTCTTGTCCTCTTCGTAGAAAAGGGTGTCGATGCTCTGTGCATCTCTTTTTGTACCGAGTGCAACAGAGACCAGAGCCTGTGTTTCCCCTCGGGAGAAGAGTGCTGAACCGTGTGTTCTTGGCAGGTAGCCTACCTGACTCCAGATATCACGGATATCTTCGGGTGCACGACCGTCAATTCGTTTTCTGTTATTAAGAATGTTATTTCGGAGAGCTTCTTTAACCAGGCCATCAAAGATCGAAGAGATCTCGCCGCCGGCTTCCTCATACTCTTCTTCAGCCAGAAGGGTTTCTTTCACCTCTTCGCGTACTTCACGAACGCTTGAGCTGAACTCCTCTTTGCTGAGGCCTTTTCCAACAATCTCATCGAGGCGGCTGCCTACGATGTCATTTATTCTACTTTCAAGTGTCTCATTGGATTCGGGCTCAGTAAACTCACGCTTCTCCTTGCCAAACTCCTTACGAAGCTCTTCCTGAAATTCACAGAGCTTCACGATCGCCTTATGGCCCTCTTTAACGGCCTCAAGCATCTCTTTCTCACTGATCTCATTCATTTCGCCTTCGATCATGATAACACTCTTGGCGGTACCGGCAACAATCAGATCGATATCACTCTTCTTAAGCTCATCAATTGTTGGGTTGATGATCACTTCGCCATCAATACGTCCAACTTTAACCTGAGACATCGGTCCGTCAAACGGAATCTCAGAGATATGCGCGGCTGCTGAGGCGCCAAAAGCACCCAGAACATCCGCTTCATGCTGTCCGTCGGATGAGTAGACCTGGCAGATAAACTGTGTTTCGTTAACATATCCTTTCGGGAAGAGCGGTCTGAGACTACGGTCAATCAGTCGGCTGGCAAGTGTTTCACCATCAGAAGGGCGCCCTTCTCTCTTCATAAATCCACCGGGGAATTTACCCGCTGCAGTAAAACTTTCTCTCAGGTCTACGACCATAGGGAAAAAATCCTGGCCGGGCTTCGGCTCTTTTGCACTTACAACAGTACAGAGCACCATTGTATCGCCCATTCGCACCATTACGGCTCCATCTGCAAGCTTGGCAATACGGCCGGTCTCTACCGACAGCGTTTTTCCGGGTGCAAATTCAACACTTCTAAAATCTTCTTTCATAACTGTTTTCTTCTTTCTTTCTGTCTATTTTCTATTTCGACTATCCTTTTAGTAAAGCATGCCAAACAAATGTCGGATAAGCTGTTTTTTCGATGACATTTGAGGATAAAAAAAGGGCACGCTTAAAAGCGTGCCCAAATGAAATGCTTATTTACGAATTCCGAGCTCTTTAATCAGAGAACGGTATGCTTCGATATCGTTATCACGAAGATAGTTGAGAAGTCTTCGTCTCTTACCTACCATTTTGAGCAGGCCACGTCGCGACGAGTGATCAGATTTATTCTCGCTGAGGTGACCGGTCAGGTCATTGATTCTGGCAGTAAGGATGGCGATCTGCGACTGTGCTGACCCGCTATCGTCAGAGTCGGCGCCATGTCTTTTGATAATTTCTTCTTTCTGTGCTTTCGTTATACTCATTTGTATGTTATAAATGTTCAATAAGATCTTATATCAACCAAAAATACGCTTAATTCCTCTGTTTTGCAATATCGGGAGTTCTCTTCTTTAACTTATTCAGAGCCTCCTCCTTGTCCTTGTCTAAGCGGGCTTTCAACTCCTCTATTCCGCTGAATGCCTGCTCATCCCGGATGCGACTAACAAACTGAACCTGGATCTCCTTTCCGTATATATCACCTGAAAAATCAAATATATGAACTTCGAGAGTTTGAGACTCTCCATCGAAGGTGGGCCGCACACCAATATTCATCATGCCACCGTGATAATCCCCTTCCACCCGCGCCCATACAGCATAGACTCCCTTTTTGGGAAAAACCTTATGATCGTTTCCGGCCTGAATGTTTGCTGTGGGGTACCCGATTTTCTTACCTCGCTTATCTCCGTGTACAATTGTTCCGTTCAGAATGTAGTATCTCTCCAGAAATTCAGCGGCCTGCTCCATGTTGCCCTCCTCATGGATCGCTTTACGGATCGCAGTGCTGCTAACGGTTTTATTCCCACTTCCTGTCTCGAAACCACATAGGAGTCGAAACCAAACTGATCCCCAAGCCGCTGAACCGTATCAATGGTACCTTCCCGGTTGCGGCCAAACTGATGGTCATAACCAATCACAAACTCTGAAACACCGATCTTTTCCCAAATCACATCACGAACAAACTCTTCCGATGTGAGCAGGGAGAAATCGCGGTCGAAAGGGATAACCACCATCTCATCCACGCCAAGATCGGCAAGCAGTTCGCTCCTCTCTTCCAGGGAGCTGAGCAAGCGAATGCCGGAGCTTCCCGGATTGATAATATCGCGCGGATGGGGATCGAAAGTAACAATCACGCTTCTGGCTCCACGTTCGGTAGCCTTTCTGATCACAGTATTGATCAGCACCTTATGCCCTGCATGAACTCCGTCAAAAGTCCCGACCGTTAAGACGGTGTTCTCTTTCCGGACAACATCTTTCAGAAATACGATTTCAGCCATCAGTTCTCCTCGTTTTTGATTGTCTTTGCAAAATCATCGAACTCATCGGGAGTTCTTGCCATATCAACCTCGTATTCACCAATCATCGTTCTTCTAAGACCGGAAAGATAGGCAAGTGTACCCAGCTCTTTTCCTAGATCGTGAGCAAGTGAACGGATGTAGGTGCCCTTTCCACACTCAATTTTCAACTTCAGATCCGGTAGATTGCACTCCAGAATTTCCGTCTTGTGAATCACAACCTCTCTGGGCTCAATCTTCACATCCTCACCTCTTCTCGCCTTTTTGTAGAGCCTCTCCCCTTTCATCTTGATTGCTGAATAGATCGGCGGCTTCTGCATAATCTTTCCGCTGAAAGAGTCGTTTAGTGCTGCCGCTATCTTCTCTTCGGTAAGGAAATCCCAATCCGCTTCGGCATCCGGTTCCAATGCGGCATCGTAGCTGGGCGTAGAGGCTCCAAAACGGATATCTGCAATGTACGTTTTCGACTGCCCCATAATCTGAGAAATCGACTTGGTGGCTTTGCCGCAGCAGAGAATGAGAAGGCCTGTTGCTAGTGGATCGAGCGTACCGGCATGACCAACTTTTTTGGGAGGAACACGGTTTCTGACGTATCGAACCACGTCGAAACTGCTCCATTCAAGGGGTTTATCCATCAGAATAACGGCACCCCGGTTAAAACGGTCAGCGTCCGGTGCAACTTCAACCGAACGGTCAATAACCGGGAGATCAGATAAGGGAATGGCTTTTTTTGCCATTGGGCGGGCTATTTACTTTCCTCTTCTTCAGAGTCGTCAGATCGTGAAGCTTTCGCCTTATCAAAAAGTTGCTCCATTCGGTTCACATACTCGGCGGTATCATCTTCGTAAAAGAGCAGTTCCGGAATTCGGCGTACCTGATTTTTAATCTTGGAAGCGATTTCATACCGAATCTCATCCTGGGCTTCATCAATCCGATGATAGATCGGTTTGGTATCACGCCCCGGCGAAAAAATGCTCAAATAGATCTTTGCAATGGAAAGATCGTCCGTCATCCTTACACGCGTAACGGTGATGAAGGCGCCTGAAGGTTGATAGTTCCTCTGAAGTATCTCGCCCATATCTTTCTGTATAACAGATGCAAGTCTCTCGGTTCGGATACTCATGACAGATCGGTTTTAAATTTGTGAGAAATGAAATAGGCACGAAGCCATTGTTGATAAACAGCTTCGTGCATAAAAATCATACAGGGACGCAAGGTCTGTTATCGTGCGTCTTCGAGCTTACGTTTCGTCTCGGTTACGGCGTAGCTTTCAAACTCATCGCCCTCTTTGAGGTCGTTAAAGTTCTTGATGCTGATACCACACTCATAACCTGACTGAACCTCTTTAACGTCATCCTTGAATCGCTTGAGGGAGTCGATTTCACCTTCGTAGATCACGACGCCATCGCGAATGATGCGAATTGGGTTGTTTCGGTCAATCTTACCCTCTGTAACATAACAGCCGGCAATGGTACCCACTTTGGAGATTTTGAAGACTTCGCGAACTTCCACATAACCTTTGATCTCTTCCTTGATTTCCGGGCTGAGAAGTCCTTCAAGCGCATCATGCACCTCATCAACTGCATCGTAGATGACGCTGAAGAGACGGACATCGATACTCTCGTTTTCGGCAAGTTTTCTGGCGTTGGCCGTTGGGCGAACCTGGAAACCGATAATAATCGCATCAGAAGCAGAGGCGAGAAGTACATCCGACTCCGTAATGGCACCAGATCCGGTATGGATGATGTTTACGGAAACCTCTTCTGTACTCAGTTTCTGCAGGGCACCGGAGAGGGCTTCAATAGAGCCATCCACGTCTGCCTTGATAATAATGTTGAGCTCAGAAACTTCGCCAAGCGCCATTCTTCTGGAGAGATCGTCGAGTGTAAGATGTTTGACCTTACGCAGCGACTGCTCGCGGCGAATCTGCTGACGCTGAGTCGCAATATCCTTCGCCATCTTCTCATCTTTCGGAACAATGAGTCTGTCACCCGCCTGAGGGGTATCATCAAAACCTGTAAGCTGTACCGGTGTAGATGGGCCTGCCTCTTTGAGGCGTTTGCCTTTCTCATTCTCCATGGCTCGTACCCGACCAAATACCGGACCGGCTACAAATGGATCACCAACTTTCAGTGTACCGTTCTGAACCAGAATATTCGCTACGGTACCCTTTCCTTTATCAACACGCGATTCGAGTACAATACCCTGTGCCAGACGCTTTGGATTGGCTTTCAGTTCAAGAAGTTCTGCCTCGATCAATACTTTATCGAGCAGTTCATCAATACCTTGCCCTGTATGTGCAGAAACTTCGGCAACCTGATTGGTTCCGCCATACTCTTCCACGATAACATCATGTTCGGCAAGCTGTTGCTTAATCTTGTCGGGATTGGCTCCGTCCTTGTCCATTTTGTTAATGGCAACCACAATCGATACACCGGCCGCTTTGGCGTGATTGATAGCCTCAATGGTCTGCGGCATCACGGAATCGTCGGCAGCAACTACAAGAATTACAATATCTGTGGCCTGGGCACCACGGCTACGCATAGCGGTAAAGGCTTCGTGACCCGGAGTATCCAGGAATGTGATTTTACGCTTCTCGCCGGTCACCACTTCGTAGGCACCAACGTGCTGGGTGATACCACCCGCCTCGCCGGCTGCTACTTTTGCTTTACGGATATAGTCAAGAAGGGATGTCTTACCGTGGTCTACGTGACCCATTACGGTAATAATTGGTGAGCGAGGTTCCAGATCTTCCGGATCATCCTCCTCCATCTCAATCTCATCGTCGATCATCTCCTCAGCGTCGACAAATTTAACTTCGGTATCATACTCTTCAGCCACCAGTTCAATGGTGGAAGCATCCAGTCTCTGGTTGATGGAAACCATCATACCCAACGTCATACAGGTTGTGATAACGTCGGTAGGTTTCACCTCAAGCATGTCAGCAAGATCACTAACCGTTATAAACTCTGTAACTTCGATGATTGAACTTTCAAGTTCCTCCATCTCCTGCTGCATCGCCATCTCCTCTTCACGCTCTTCACGTCGCTGACGTCGGCGTTTTTGGCGCTTACTGCCTACGGTGCCTCCACCCTGCATCTTCTGCATGGTTTCGCGCATCTTCTTCTCTACATCCTCTTCATCTACACGAGAACCGCGTTTCCCTTTCTTGCGTGATTTGGATTTCTTCGATTTATCAGCCTTGTCACTCTTAACATCCTTGTCCTTCGTCTTGAGGCGATTACTCTGCTCTTCAGGATCGAGGCGGTCTTTCTTCCGCTTACGGGTCTTGCGTTTCTTCTTATTTTCGCGCGAAAATTCAACCTTTCCAAGAACTTTTGTTCCGGTCAGTTTCTTCGCACGGCCACGAATAATTTTCTCGGGATCTTCCTCTTCATCAGATTTGGCTTCGACCTTCTCCTCTTCTTCTTCAGAGTCCTCTATCTCATAATCTTCGTCTTCGTCCTCATCTTCATCTTCATCGTCATCCTCGTCCTCGTCGAACTCTTCGTCCTCGTCAACCTCTTCTTCGTCTGTATCGGCTTTAGCGGCAACAGCATCCTCTTCAGAATCCTCCTCCTCTTCATCAGCCTCATCCTCGACGACTTCGAGTTTCTTATCGGCAGCTTCTTCTTTCTCAGCCGCCACCGTTTCTTCCTCGATCTGCTCCTCAGCTACCTCCTCCTCTTCGACATCGTCGGCATAGTCGGTATTTTCGATAGGTTCGATATCAGGAGTTTGAACCTCTTTCTTTTCTGCAGCCGGCTCCTCTTCCTTAGCCTTTGGCTTCTCTTCAGGTTCTTCATCTTCCGGCTCAAGTGTCTCGTCAATCGGCTCCAGAAAGTTGTCAATTGTAACACTTTCGTTTCGGCTGGACATGATCTGATTTCGACGGCTCTCATACTCTTCACGGGCCCTTTCGTGTTCCCGGCTCTTCTCTTTGTCGTCACCGTAAACTCCATCCAACACCTCATACATTTCCGGTGTGATTTTGGAGTTTGGCCGGTTGGCCACATCGAATCCATTCTCACTCAATGTATCAACAATTGATTGAGTGGCAACATTGAATTCAGATGCTACCTTAAAGAGTTTTTTCGGTTTTTGGTCCGTCATATAAGTAATTACGTCAGTTTTACAGAATTATTTGGTCTTCGGCCAGGCTATAAAGGTACGATCAATCCTCTTCGTCCTCAAATTCATATGCGATGATATCGATGATTCTTTCAGCCTCTTCCTTGGTAATCTTACCTTCGGTACGGCGAACAAGTTCATCTTCGTCGAGATCGAGTACGGCTCTGGCACTATCACAACCAATTTCATGAAGCAGCGCAACCGTCTCGGGTCCAAAGTCGACCTCAAACTCTTTCAGGTCGATATCATCTTCCTCTTCAACTTCACGGAATACGTCAATTTCGCAATCCACAAGTTTTGAGGCCAGGCGAATATTCACACCACCTTTACCGATGGCTTTAGACACTTCATCAGCCGGCACAAGTACGCTTGCACGTCTTTCATCCTCACTAAGTTCAACCTTCAATACCTGAGCAGGCTGAAGCGCGCGTCTGATAAACTCTTCTTTATCCGGGCTGTAGTTAATCACATCAATATTTTCATTTTGAAGCTCGCGGACAACGGCGTGTATCCGGATACCCTTCATACCCACACATGCTCCAACAGGATCTACTCGCTCATCGTGCGATATAACCGCTACTTTTGAGCGATCACCCGGTTCACGTGCAATTCTCTTCAGTTCGATAATTCCATCGAATACTTCAGGAATTTCATTTTCAAATAGCCTTTCAAGGAAGAGTGGTGACGTACGGGAAATAATAACCGTTGGGTTGCCGCCCTGTCGTTTCACCTCTACAACCACCGCCCGGATGGTATCCCCCTTGCGATAGCGATCCTTATAGATCTGCTCGCTTTTTGGAAGAAGAAGCTCCACTCCATTGTGGTTAACCAGAATATCTTTGTTGTTCCGTACCTGATAAACATCACCAAGAACGATCTCACCTACACGATCTGAATACTCCTCAAATACATTATCCTTCTCAATTTCACGAATTCGCTGGGCAAGCTGCTGACGGGCCATGGTTACGGCACGACGGCCAAAATCTGTAATCGCCAGTTCCTGCGCATACTCATCATAGAGTTCCAGGTCGGGATCGTGCTTTTGTGCCTCTTCAAGAGAGATCTCCGTGACGGGATCGGTGAGCTCCTCTGCGGGAACCACTTCACGAATGTGCAGAATCTGAATCTCACCACGGTCAGCATTCAGAATCACCTCAAACGCCTCGTCCGATTCAAACTTCTTACGGATCATGGTCCTGAAGACATCCTCCAGAATAGAGAGTAGCAGGTCTTTATCAATGCCTTTATCCTTCGCGATTTCCGAGAAGGACTGGATGATTACTTTTGAAATATCGTGTTGCATCGGATTTTACTCTTTAAAGTGGTTACCGGCTATATGTTAGGAATTATTTTGGTCTCAATCACATCACTGTAGGCTATGGCGACCTTGCCGGACTCTTTGGTTTCCACGCTGAAATGGTCGCCATCACCCTTTTCAAGAATGCCTTCTACCGTAATGTACTCATCGCCATCTTTGTACTTAACCTTTGCCTTTCTGCCGGCATTTTTACCATATTGTCGCTTGTCGCTGAGTGGCCGTGACAAGCCCGGAGAGGAGACGTTGAGCCTGTATGGGGATGAAAAGAGATCTTTCTCTTCCAATATCCTGCTTAGTTCCCGGCTGATTTCCGAACAGAGATCGAGGTTCACCCCGCTCGTTTCAGAGTCGACCAGGATCCAGACTTCAGTCTCATTTCCCTGCTTCACCTCAATGTCTACGAGAAACATATCTCGTTGTGAGACAATAGGTTCAACCAAATTTTTTAAATTATCAATAAGTTCAGACGGCATTGCTAACAGATACTGTAAGTACAAAAAAAAGTGAGGACCTCCCGGCGCTCACTTGTAGATTTGTAATATAGTCTAAATTGATGAAAATCACAACCACTTAAGCTTGTGATTCCATGCTCAACAGGTTAATATCTAAATAAAAAATTATGACCCGATTCCCGATTCTTACACTTATAGCCCTCTTTATCTTTGCTGCCTGTAATAGTGAGGAACCGACTGAAGAGCGCACCGAAGCCCCATCTCGTACTCTTGAATATACGGCAAGTGTTGAATTCCTTAGTACAGAAAGTGATCCTGTCTCTGAAGTTGAGGTTGCCGTAGCAGACGACGACCAGTCGCGCAGTGAAGGATTGATGAATGTTCACGACCTCCCCCGGGATGCAGGAATGCTCTTTATATTTGAAGATGAAGAGCCTAGAAGTTTCTGGATGGCAAATACCCCACTCTCCCTGGATATCATCTATATCAACAGCGATTTTGAGATTGTGCGCATCCACAGAAATACGCCCGCCTACTCTAACGACAATTTTCTATCGGAAGAGCCGGCCATGTATGTGGTTGAGGTAAATGCCGGCTACACCATGCGTCACGACATTGTTGAAGGAATGAGTATTCGGATTATTGAGTGATTCAGGACTCAGGGCTCTGGGCTCTGGGCTCTGAAATGAGATTGTAACCAACCCAGACTGTTGAAAGTCAGGGTTAGTTAATAAAATTATTAATTATATCGATCTACGCTTCCTGCATGGCGTATTTGGCCAAAAACTCAGCAGCCATACTCACATTATCGGGAGAGCCGATGTAGATCGGCACCCGTTCGTGAATCGATTCCGGCTGGATCTCCATGATACGTTTCTCACCGTCAATCGCCTTTCCACCCGCTTGTTCGATGATCATACTGAGTGGATTGCACTCATACATCAATCGAAGTTTTCCATTCGGGTATCGCTTGCTGGCCGGATAGATAAATATCCCCCCCTTCACCAATGTTCGGTGGAGGTCTGCCACCATCGACCCGATGTAGCGCGAAGTGTAGGGCCTTCCGGTATCGGGATCTTCAACCTGGCAATACTTAATGTACCGCTTTAGTCCATCAGCCCAGGAGTTATAGCTCCCTTCATTGATACTATAGATATTCCCATGTTTGGGAATTTTAAAGTCATCATCCGAAAGGATAAACTCGCCAATACTCGGGTCGAGTGTAAAAGCGCTAACGCCAAGTCCAGTTGTATATGCCATAATGGTGCTTGAGCCATACAGCACATAGCCTGCAGCAACCTGGCGGGTTCCCGGTTGAAGCGCATCCTCCTCAACCAGCTTCTTGTCAAAGCGGGGCTGTCTCATATAGATTGAAAAGATGCTTCCGATTGAGACATTAACATCAATGTTGGAGGAGCCGTCCAGCGGATCGAGATAAACGATATACTTCCCCCCCTCACTGTTGAGGCGAACAATCCCGTCATTCTCTTCCGAAATCACCATACAGGTGATCATGGATCGGTCGAGTGCCGAGATCAGTTGCTGATCGGCAAAAAGATCGAGCCGCTTTACCGATTCGCCGTGGATGTTGCTTGATCCATCTGAACCAAGCAGATTTGTAATTCCGGCTTTGTTCACCTCCCGGGAGATGATTTTGGCGGCAAGCCCAATATCCCTCAAAAGCTGAGAGAGCTCCCCTGTAGCCCCCGGAAATTTGTTCTGTGCCTGAATGATGTACTCATCCAGTGTAATTAGCTTATCTGGTTTTGAAGTCATCCCAATACTTGTTTTCTATGTTATGGTAGTTGGCAGAATCAAATAGCCTGTTCTCCTGGCAGGCTGGTAACGCTATGTATCTCTTCCTGAAGCTCCTGATTCCAAATCCCTTTTTTTACGGTTTCAAGGAGTTCAGTTCTTTCCGTCTTCTATTATGGTATGAAAAAGATCGGTCGATTTCTTTTTAAACTCTTCTAATGTGCCATCATTGACGATCACATAATCAGCGAGACCTAAAAGCTTTTTGAAATCAGGCTGCTTATTTACTCTCGCCTCAACATCCTCCCTGTTGGTGGAATCCCTATTGGCAACCCGCCTGATGCGCTCCTCTTCATCACCAACCACTATTACAACCGTATCAAAAATATTCGGGCGACCCTTGTTTAAAAGCAACGCTGCCTCTTCCACGATCATCTCAATCCCTTCATCAGCAGCCCGCTCACACTCCTCTTTGAAAGCTTTCGCAACTGCCGGGTGTACTACTCCATTCAGTTCATCCGTACGGCCCTCTTTGAATGCGGCATTAATGAGGTGGGGTTTGTTGAGAGACCCGTCTGGGTTATAGGTTTCGGAACCAAACAGATCTATTAGTTTTTGCCTTACGTGAGGGTCGGTTTCCATCAGCTCTTTTGCCAGATCATCTGCATAGATTACCCTGGCTCCAAGTTTCTCCCACTGCCTGCAGAGCGTGGTTTTTCCGGAACCGATTCCTCCCGTAACACCGGCAATGATCATGATGCGCCGGCGGTTGAGTAAGCGAGAAGGTATGCTTTCATGAACTCATCCAGATCGCCATCCATCACTCCCTGCACGTCTGCGGTTTCATGATTTGTACGGTGATCTTTCACCATATTATAGGGATGAAAAACATAAGAGCGAATTTGAGAACCCCACTCGTTGCTCGATTTGGAATCCTCAAGCTTCTGCTTTTCCCGCTCCTTGATGCTCTTTTCAAGCTCATAGATTTTGGATTTCAGCATAACCATCGCCTTTTCACGGTTCTGGAGCTGAGATCTCTCCTGCTGGCACTCTGCTACAACGCGCTCTTCCGTCCCATCGGTAAGCGTACCTGTCCAGATTAGGCGTACTCCTGTCTCCACCTTGTTTACATTCTGGCCGCCTGCACCGCTCGAGTGGAAACGCTGCAGCTCAACATCAGAGGGATTGATATCGATTTCGATCGTATCGTCAATCACAGGAGAAATGAAGATAGAGCTGAAGGAGGTGTGTCTTCGGGAGTTACTGTCGAAGGGGGAAATACGCACCAAACGATGAACACCACTTTCAGACTTCAGAAAGCCGTAGGCATTGTTTCCGCTCACTTCGATGGTTGCACTTTTGAGTCCCGCTACTTCACCATCCTGATACTCTATCACAGAAACCTTGAAGCCACGCTTCTCGGCCCATCGAGTGTACATTCGGAAAAGCATCTCTGCCCAATCCTGACTTTCGGTA
>JAFIFA010000157.1 GCA_020832225.1 Balneolaceae bacterium | reverse complement strand
CCGCCTCCAGACCTTTTGATAAGAGCAGAGATGGTTTCGTACTCGGAGAAGGTGCATCGATGATGTTCCTGGAATCCCTCGATTCGGCACTCGCCCGAGGCGCACGAATTTATGGTGAACTGGTCGGTTACGGCTTTTCTGCCGATGCCTACCACATTACGGCCCCCGACCCGGATGGGAACGGCGTCATTCTTGCGCTAACCAGCGCACTTAAAATGGCAGGTATTACACCAGAGGATGTTGACCATATTAATATGCACGGCACCTCAACGCCATTGGGTGATATTGCCGAGACCAACTCAATCAAGAAGGTCTTTGGGGATCACGCCTACAAGATGAACATGAACTCGACCAAATCGATGACGGGTCACATGCTTGGAGCGGCAGGAGCAGCTGAATCTGTTGCAACACTGCTGTCAACCTATCACGGTATTGTTCCTCCAACAATAAACTACACGGAGCCGGATCCGGAGTGTGACCTCAACTACACAACCAATGAGGCAGAAGTTCGTGACGTTAAGTACGCCATGAATAACGCATTTGGCTTCGGAGGGCATAATACTACTCTTGTTTTCAAAAAATTTGACGAATGATCGATGATCGGAAGGTTGAAAGATTGGTTCAGGAAGCGGAGTGTTCCACATCAGTTCGTGCCTTCAGATCGCATTATCCGCCTTCAGGACGTTCTCGATATACGTATTCCTGAAGAGGATTATCACATCTTTTATAAAGCACTCCGACACCGCTCCATTGTTGATAATGAGCAGTTTGAGGCGCATGAAACCTATGAGCGCCTCGAATTTCTGGGAGATGCCGTACTGGACCTGATCGTCACGGAGATTCTATTTGATAAGTATCCCACAGAGAACGAAGGATTCCTTACAAAGCTGAGGTCCAAAATTGTAAAGGGAGAGACTCTCTCCATCTTGGCAAAAGAACTCTCTCTAAATGAAGCCCTCGAAGTTGGGCAACGGGCCTCAGGTCAGGGAATTGAACTCTCAAAGAGTGTTCTTGCTGATGTTTATGAAGCGATTGTTGCGGCAATCTATATTTCCCTTGGATACGAAACTACATTCAGGTTTGTAGAGTCGAATATGGATCGTTTTCTCGACTTCGATAACCTAGTGAAGAAGGTTGATAACTACAAGAGCCTTCTAATGGAACACACACAATCTGAACGAAAACCTCTCCCAGCATATAAAATTATATCTGAAGAGGGACCCGGCCACGATAAAACATTTTATGTTGCTGTCTATGTAGACAAACAGAAGATGGGTGAAGGTAAAGGGAAAAGTAAAAAACAGGCTGAACAACTCGCTGCCAGGAATGCACTGGAAGAGCTTGGACTAACAGATTACTGATCCGGTAAAACGGAGAGGAAATTTGGTTCAAAATTCCGTAACTACACTCTGTTTGAAAGCCCGGCAATCTGAAACTTTAAAACTGCTCTTTACAGGATGATTGCACATCTTCTGAAACCTGAATTTGATGAACTTGTAGAGAAGAAGGATTGGATTACACTCAAAGAATCTCTGCAGGACGTACCACCGGTTGATATTGCGGAGCTGATTGAGGGAATCGACTCCAAAATTGGCGTGGTAATTTTTAGGCTTCTGAAAAAACAGACGGCAGCCGAGGTTTTTTCACATCTAACCAGCAGCAAGGAGCTTGAATTTCTCGAGCTTCTGAGCAAGCAACAGCTTGCCGAAGTGATGTCCAATCTTGAACCCGATGATCTTCTCTCCATTGTTGAAGAGCTGCCGGGCCCTTTGACCCAGAAAGTTCTTGCCTCCCTGAATCAGGATGATCAAATGGAGGTGAAAAAGATGCTCGGCTACCCGCCGGAGAGCGTGGGCCGTTTGATGACCTCCCGGTACGTAAAGGTGAAGTCTGAATGGACCGTTGAGCGGGCAATGAGGCATATCAGGAAATTTGGATTCAGCGCCGAAACGGTCAACGTAATCTATGTTGTTGATGAAAATGAGAAGTTGATTGACGACCTGAGGCTCAATCAGCTGATTCTGGCCGATCCTCAAAGCAGAATTGCCGACATCACCGACAATACCTTTGTGGCTCTGAACGCGTTTGACGATCAGGAACACGCTGTTGAGGTACTGAGTAAGTATGACCGAGTGGCGATGCCCGTTGTAGATAGTGGCGGTGTCCTGATCGGAATTGTGACAATCGATGACGTGATCGATATTGCCAGGGAAGAGGCTACAGAGGATTTCCATAAAGGTGCTGCTGTTGCTCCACTAAAGACAACTTACAGGGAGACACCGGTTCTCTCACTATTCACCAAGCGAATTAGCTGGCTACTGATTCTGGTTTTCGTAAACCTCCTTTCTTCCGGGGTGATCGAGCATTTTGAAGAGGTCCTTGCCTCAGCCATTGCACTTGCATTCTTTATTCCACTATTGATTGATAGCGGTGGAAACACAGGAGCCCAGTCTGCAACCATTATGGTACGAGCTATTGCAGTAGGTGATGTAAAGCTGTCTCATTGGGCAAAAGTGGCCGTGAAGGAGATTTTGGTGGGTATGTCACTTGGTTTGGCTATGGGGCTTGCAAGTGGGGTTTTGGGATTTTTCAGAGGCTCCTGGGAGATCGGTTTGATCGTTGGTCTCTCAATGGTCTGCATCGTTCTGGTTGCGAACCTCATTGGAGCGATACTACCATTTATTTTGACAAGATTTAAAATCGATCCGGCTGTTGCGAGCAGTCCCTTGATTACGACCATTGCCGACGTTACAGGATTGATTATATACTTCAGTATCGCGGCACTAATTCTTCCATCATTTTAACCGACAGTAAAAGTTACAGGAGTTTACAATGCGTCAATATTTGGATCTGGTAGAGCGTGTACTTGAGAACGGAGTCCGAAAAGAGAACCGTACAGGTACGGACACAATCTCCAGTTTCGCCGAGTTTTATAAAGTAGATTTAGCTGAAGGCTTTCCACTACTTACTACCAAGAAGGTCTATTTTCGATCTGTAATTTACGAACTGCTCTGGTACTTAAGGGGAGAAGATCACGTTCGGTGGTTAAGAGATGAGAAGGATGTGCATATCTGGGATGCATGGGCCGATGAGGATGGCTATGTTGGACCTATCTATCCTGTGCTTTGGAGACGTTTTCCATCGCTGAAAAAGAAGGAGGGAGGTACCTACTCTCCTCAGGGCAGCAACGAGCAGGCTGAATGGCGCTATGATGAATTTGACCAGGTTGCCAGGGCGATCGAAATGATCAAAACCAACCCCAATAGCCGAAGAATCGTTGTCTCAACCTGGCACCCGGCGATGCTGGACGAGATGAGGCTTCCCCCATGCCACATCATGTACATTTTTAATGTTGCAGATGGAAAACTGAACTGCCATCTCACTCAAAGATCGGGCGATATTGCGCTGGGAATTCCCTTTAATCTTGCCTGTTATTCTGCACTAACTCTCGCCATTGCTAATGAAACCGGACTTAAACCCGGAACATTTGCGCATACAATTGTTGATGCCCACATTTACGAAAATCATATCGATGGCCTCAGAGAGCAGCTGAAACGTGAACCTGGCAAGCTTCCTGAACTTGAGATATCCAAGAAGCCGGTTGATGAATTGACCTTTGAGGACTTTAAACTGAAGAACTACGACCCTCAGCCGGTCATTAAATTCCCGGTTGCTGTATGATGCTATCATTAATCGCTGCTCATGACCCTGGTTTGGTAATCGGGAAAGATGGTGAGCTTCCCTGGCACTATAGTGAAGATCTCAAGTTCTTTAAGAGGGAGACAATGGGATGTCCTATAATAATGGGGCGTATTGTTTTTGAAGAGCTGAATGAGAAACCACTCCCCGGCAGACAAAATATTGTACTCAGCCGTAGTCGAAAAGATTTCAATGTACCCTCATTTAGCTCGATTGATGATGCCATAAAAAGTGTGTCGGATCACCCTAAAGTCTTCATTATTGGAGGCGGAGAGATCTATAAACAGACAATAGACAGGGCAGATGAGCTAATTATTACAGAAGTAAAAAAAAGATATGAAGGAGACACTTTTTTTCCCGATTATAGAAATGATGTTGGTATTGTCTGGAAAGAGGTCTGGAGAGAGGAACATTCTGACTTCGATTTCATAAAATACAGACGAATAGACGGTTAGAACTTTCTCATATAGTGCAAATTGAGCTCTGAGAAGAGAAAGTTAAAAAAGATTAACGGCATATCTATCCTACTATGGTTTAATTGCCTGTGTTCTAAAAAATTATGGGAAATCTTTCAGGGACATACAGCTTTTATTTCTTAAATGAAATTTGGCTCTACAATGTGACCAACCAAATTTATTTAATAACACTACTAATGGTGTTCTCGCTTGTGGCGTACCTATTTGTAAAAAACCGAAGAGAAGGAAATTTCGAATTGACTACCAGTGAACAATATCACTTTCTGAATGCTCTGACAAAGTACTCAGATTCTGCTGAAATTATTGTTGACAATAAAAATGTCATTCGATTCGCCAATGAGCGCTTTCTTGACCTTTTCGATATGAGTGAAGTAGAAATCGACAACAAAAAAATTGTCGATGTTGGCCTTCCGGACGAGCTAACCGATATCCTTATGTCGGATAACTTCCACACAAAGGAAGTCTCATTTATCTACAATCATGAGCTCCACCTGATTCGCTTTGCTCCGGTTACAACGGAAGAGGGGCAGCTCATAGGCAAGCTTATCAAAATTAAGAAGCGTGAGTCCGGCTTTACCGAAGAACAGGCAAGCCTGTGGATGCATGAACTGAATACTCCGCTAAATGCCATTCTTGGTTGTAGTGAAATACTATCGGGCGATGATACACTCTCCAAAACTCAGCGCGAGTATCTGGAGACGATCAACGAGCATTCCCTACTTTTAAAGAAACGGATCAAGAAGTTGCTGACCGATGATGACAATGATGCCGTTTACGATCTGGCAGGAGATTCCCGATACAGACCAATTGAAAATATTCTGATTGTAGATGATGTGCCGATCAACCGAACGCTTCTACGAATTATTCTGACAAGAAACGGCTATTCCGTTACACAGGCCAAGCATGGTGAGGAAGCAGTAAAACTCTGCAAGAATAATAGCTTCGATCTGGTTCTGATGGACCTCAGCATGCCGGTGATGGATGGCGTGGATGCACTGAAACTCATTCGCGAAATTGATGATCACTACTCCAACATCCCGATTATTGCTGTAACTGCAAATACGCGCTACAACAATAATCAATACTCACTCCAGCAGAAAGGGTTTAACGGGTTGATCAGAAAGCCGTTCAAGGAGAATGATCTCATTAAAATCGTAAATCAGTTTAAGGTCTCCTGATCAATCATATCTGCCAGAACTGACCGCTCTACAGATTCAGCTCTTTGAGATGAACTACATACGGTTTTACAACCGGTTTTGTGAGTGCGATGATATGTTTTGTATCAGCAGCTTTTGAGAACTCGATCGCCTTATCCTCCTTATCGAGTATCCAGATACTCTCATTTTCGTACTTGTACGCTTCACTATAGCTCTCATCCCTGTCATAGAAGAAGGAAGCGGTCTCATCGTCATCAGGCAAGCCTCTGCTTTTCAGATACTCTTTCGTCTTTTCGTGAATTTTCCCAACAGTGCGATCCTGCTCTTTTTTATCAAGAAATGTGGTTTTAAAGAGTGAGCGGTTCAAAAATCGTTCTGAAAGCTCAGACAGTACAGGGTCGCTCTCCGACGCCCACGATTTGATACAGATGTAGATATCGTGATCATCCATCGCCATGTAGTGATTGAGCGTATCCATGTCGATCTTCTTTCTGGCGGATGGTTTTCTGACAAGGAAATAGCGAACGGCAACCGACGGAACGAACGGTTCTTCACCGTTCTTCATCAGCAATCGAACCCTTTCGATAATCTTTTTCAGAAGTGAGTCTGCACCCAGTACGGTTTTATGGAGATAGACCTGCATGTACATCAGCCTGCGGCTTAGAATGTAGTTCTCAATGGCGTAGATACCTTTCTTCTCGATAACCACATTGCCGTTAAATACCCTCATTGTTTTGAGTATCCGGTTGATTCCGACCGATCCCTCCGAAACACCGGTAAAAAAGCTGTCGCGCTTCAGATAGTCGAGCCGGTCAATATCGAGCTGGGAAGATATAAGCTGATGGAGAAATTTTTTGGGGTATTGATCGGTAAAGATCTCAATGGCCGTATCTAGTTCTCCGTTAAACTCACGGTTCAGCTCCTCCATGATCCTCAGACTCATCATCTCATGATTGAAATCTCGTATTAGTGAGTGTTCCAGAGTGTGGGAGAGGGGACCATGGCCAACATCGTGCAACAAAATAGCGATGAGTGTGCCGTTTAACTCAGCATCACTAATGGTTGTATCTTTCTCCTTCAAAATCTTCAATACACGCTGGCCCAGCTCGAGTGCACCTACAGCATGTGAAAAACGGGAGTGTTCTGCGGCGGGAAAAACAAGATATCCGAGTCCCAGCTGCCGTATTCTTCTAAGTCGCTGAACGTAAGGGTGATCAATCAGCCGAAGAATGATTCCTTTTGGAATGGTTATAAACCCGTGTACCGGATCACTGAAAATTTTGTACTGTTTGCTCTTATCCATGGTTCACTTTTTGAAAAGATATTTCTCTCTGGCAACCACCTCAGGCAGTCGGTCCGGCCGGTTAGTCTTCAGATTGAACCAGACACCCGTCGTTTCGGCAACCGCTTTCAGCTCTTTGGTACTGCTTTCATAGATCGCCTGTATCGCCTTGATACTGCTGTTTCCATACTCCAGAACCGATGAGCCAACAATCAAGCTATCTCCATAAACAATTGGCTTAATATAGCTCAGCTCAAGGTGAACAAGAACAAAACTCCGGGCCGTGTCCATCGACTTTCTGAATTCGGGCACATGCTGAATGAAGTTGATACGTGCCTCCTCAAAATAGCTGTTAATAACGGAGTTGTTGACATGGTTAAGCGGATCGAGGTCGCGGAACCGGACAGGTATCTCGGTCCAGTTAACAAAGCGTTCAGGGCTGTATTCAGGCTTTATCATCTGTAAATATTTTGTTGATTATCTCCATCTCAGAGAGGTTCTAAAGTAATACATTTATCAGGAAAAGAAGAGTATCCGATTTTTGAAACGAATCGATGAATAATGATGCTTATATTCTCCTCCCACAAACAGAAATAACAGACCCTATCCCGATTATGTTCGATAAAGAGACACGTGAATTTCTTGAAACGCTGCTCATAACTCCCAGTCCAACCGGTTTCGAGGCGGAAGGACAGAAGATCTGGAAGTCCTACCTGGAAAAGTATTCTGACAAGACTGAAAATGACTCTTACGGCTCAGCGACAGCTAAAATTGATACCAATTCTGACGTGATCACCGTGATGCTTGAAGCTCACGTGGATGAAATTGGAATGGTGGTTCAGCACATCTCTGAAGAGGGATTTGTAACGCTCAACAAGCTAGGCGGCAGTGACTCTACGATAGCCCGGGCAAAACGTGTTAATATCCACAATAAACGGGGGCGTGTAGCCGGTGTGATTGGGAATACGGCCATTCACCTGCAGAACACCAAAAATGGAGGCGGGAAGCAACCCGCTTGGAAAGATATCTATGTGGATATCGGTGTTAGCAGCAGGGAAGAGGCACTCGAACTGATACAGATTGGAGATCCCGTTACCTATACCGATGAGGTGGAATATCTGAATGATGACATCATTACTGCAAGAGCACTTGACAACCGTATCGGGGGTTTTGTGATTGCCCAGGTGATGAAGAACCTGTACCAGAACAGAAAGGATCTGAAGGTTAACGTGATTGCACTGAACTCGGTTCAGGAAGAGGTGGGTGGCTTTGGTGCTCGGATGATGAGCTATCGCCATATGCCGGACGCAGCCCTTGTCACAGATGTGACGCACGCAACCGACACCCCCGGCATCAATAAAAAAGAGCATGGTGCCATTAATTTGGGCGGCGGACCAACCGTTCAGCATGGCGGAGCCAACCATCCCAAACTGGTAGATCTGGTTGAAACAGTGGCTCAGGCAAAAGAGATTGAGATCCAGCACGAAGCAACAAGTGTGAGAACCGGAACGGATACAGACAGTATCTTTTGGCAACGTACTGGGATTCCGAGCGCACTGCTCTCTGTACCACTTCGATATATGCACTCTCCGGTTGAGACTGCATCAATCGGGGATGTACAAAAACTAATCGACCTGATGACGGGATCCGTGCTTGAAATGAAGCCCGATGAAACCTTTACGGTTCTCTAAGCAGATTCAGGCTGTAGCAGATAGATAATTTTAGACCCGGTCGGAGGGAAAACCGTCCGGGTTTTTTTTCTGCCAGTTCCAGGCATCGCGACACATGGTTTCCAGATCGCGTTCTGCTCTCCAGCCAAGCTCATTTTCAGCTTTGGTTGGATCGGCGTAGCATTGAACAGCGTCACCGGGTCGACGGTCGGTAATCTCGTAGTTGATTTCGATGCCGGTTGCCTTCTCAAAAGCCTTAATCAGATCGAGAACACTAGATCCTTTTCCGGTTCCCAGATTATAGGTAACCATTCCCGGATCGGTTTCCAGTTTTTCAAGCGCTTTGAGGTGACCAACTGAGAGGTCTACTACATGGATGTAATCACGAATAGCTGTTCCATCCGGAGTAGGGTAGTCGCCACCAAATACATTTAGTTTTTCCCGTTTTCCAACCGCCACTTGTGTGATGAATGGCATTAGGTTGTTCGGTATTCCGCTGGGATCCTCACCAATTTCACCGCTTTTGTGAGCACCAACCGGGTTAAAATAGCGAAGTGAGGCGATATTCCATTCAGGTTCCGCTCTTTGAAGATCGCGCAGCATATACTCGATATTGAGTTTGGTGAAGCCGTAGGGGTTCACAAACGTTACAGGGCTATCCTCGGGAATTGGGTTGGTTTGGGGATCACCGTAAACCGTAGCCGATGAGCTGAAGACCATATTTTTAACACTGGCCTTACCCATCACATCACACAGGTTGATCGTGCCAATGAGATTGTTTTGATAGTAGAGCAGGGGATTTTCAACCGATTCGCCAACAGCCTTCAATCCGGCAAAGTGTATCACTCCGTCGAAACTGTACTCTGTGAAGAGACGGGTCATGCCTTCAACATCCAGGAGATCTACCTTGTGGAAAGTGACCGATTTGCCTGTAAGATCCTCAACCCGTCTGAGTGCTTCTTCCTTACTGTTGCGAAGGTTATCCATCACAACAACATTATAGCCCGCATTCAGTAATTCAAGAGTGGTATGGGAGCCTATAAAACCGGCTCCACCTGTAACAAGTATCGTTTTCATTGTCTCTCGCAGATCTGTGTTTACTTGATCAAATGTCTATTATTCTTTGGAAATCTCTTCAAACTCAGATAAAACCTGAGAGCAGTACGCGTCCATTTCGGAAGTAATCTCTTGCAGTTCCTTCTGCTCAGCGTTCTCTTCCAAAAGCGTTTTGGAGGTTTCATACATTTCGAGAAGCGGGTCAAGGTGCAGCATGGTTGCCACAGGCTTGATTTTATGCCCGGCTCTTCTCAAATCATCGAGCTCCCTCTGGTTTACAGATTTGTTGAACCCTTCCTTGAATTCGGAAAAAGATTGCAGAGAAGCATTGGCAAACTCTTTAACGTAGTTTTCGTCATTGTAGAGCATTTCCCGGATGATCTTAACATCAATAAGCGGGGTATCGTAGTTCATTTGAGTTTTTTTAATTCACAGGTTCGGTCACATCGTGGGGAATCGGACGTCCGTTTTCATCGAGATGGACAAACACAATCTTATCAATTCTTATGATGGTCTCTTTGGTAAACTTCTGTCTTACCTCGCACTTTACAGTGATAGAGGTATTTCCAAAGTTTACGGTTTCCATACCGATTTCAATGATATCGCCAAGCTTCGCTGAGCTGACGAAATCGATTTCCGACATGAACTTGGTTGCTATATTCCCCTTGCCAAGCTGGCAGATTACGTAAATTGCGGCTTCCTCATCAATCCAGGCAAGTACACTGCCCCCGAATAGTGTGCCGTGTGCATTAAGATCTTCCGGCTTAATCAGCTTTCGGCTGAAAAAACGCATACCGGGATATTTTTCTGGCATATTCTTATAAACTAAACGTCTGTGTTACTATTTTAGGAGATCAAAGGTACGCAATTTTGCGTGGACTCACTGAAGCTATCAAGATTGCAGCTCAATTATTTCAAGATGAGCAGATTATAAGCCCGACACCTGATTGTTAAACAGAACTAAAGTTTGAAAGAGTTAGAGTGAACCTGCTATCCGATCATCTCTTTCCACCCGGGACGAAACTCCTCTTTCTGATTTTGCAGCCAGTCGTTTGATTGCCTGTGGAAAACTATTCTCAGAAATAATTTGAAGCGCCTCATTTGGTTCTTCTTGGACAACGAATAAAAGGTGGCTTAAGCGATTGTATGTCAGAGCTAGCGGATCTTCTTCATCTCTCTCAACATCCTCATCAAATCCCTTATCCTCCTTTGATTCTGCTACTTCCGACTCAAGTGACTGAAAAAAACCTTCCGACTCAAATTGTTGAAAAATCTCCTCAACAAATCGAACCTGTTCAAGCGGGATGTGATCCTCACTCTTCTCATCGTTAAATTGAGAG
>JAFIFA010000154.1 GCA_020832225.1 Balneolaceae bacterium | reverse complement strand
CTCTCAGAAGCCCAATTGCGGGAGTTAGTGGGGTTATCCCCCCAAGCCAGACCCCCGCCCACCCCTGAAAAAAGAAACAATATTTCTAACAGCGCAACAATACGTAACAAAGATTGGAAGCCGAACCGAACAATCCGTAACAAAGATGGCAAGCCGAACCTAACAATCCTTAGATTCGATGCCGGTCTCGGATAGCCTAGATCTAGTCCGCCACGCAATAACAATACAAAACAGAGGTTTTATGGGTCATATCAGACTGAACAACTCAAACCAATTTTGAAATCTATTTTCCTGGTTGGCGTCATCGCCATTCTCTTCTTCTCCCAAGCGGACGGCGTAAGCCGGGAGGGGTGTTCCCCTCTTATCAATAAGAATCATTTTCGAATCTGTCATCGGTAGCGTCAGCGAAGGATCTGGAAGGCCCCGGTTTTGAATCAAGAGGACTCTCAATCATAGAACATATCCCCCACAGATCCTTCTCTCCGTTCGCTGTGCTCACTTGATTCCCGATTAAATGCATCGGGACAGGCAGGATGACGCGCTCGCCTTGAAACAGAGGCGGCGTTTCAAGTAGTGGTGATATGCAGGTACCGTCATACGCCGCGGGCGAGAACGGGGGTGTGCCGGGTTGATACCCGCTCGCTCTGCGCCATGCACTATGCGCTTAGCGTTAATCTTCAAAACATTAACAAAACGTAATACGATCAACCCTTACAGTTCAATTAATTACCTTTACTATTTAGCAATTTAGAGAACCCCGGCAAATACAGATCCTATGTCACTGAAACGATCCCTTTTATTAAACGCCAAAAACACCATTGGGTGGCGAACCAGCCGAAAGTTCATTGTATTCGCAGTGGATGATTATGGGAATGTGCGCCTACACTCCAAAGGGGCTAGGAAAGCGATGGATGAGGCGGGCATGAAGGTTTATAACCGTTTTGACGCATATGATACCCTGGAAACCAGGGAGGATCTGGAGGCACTTTTTGAGACACTTGGAGCCGTGAAGGATGAGAATGGGCGGCATCCGGTATTCACCCCTTTTGCCGTTCCCTGCAACATCGACTTTGAAGCGATGCGCGATAACGGATATGAGGATTATCAATATGAACTGCTGACTGAAACGTACAGCAAGTTAAGTGCAATCGATCCGCCTGCCTACGAAGGTGCATGGGATCTTTGGAAAAAAGGGATGAGGCAGGGGCTGATGGTTCCGCAGTTTCACGGCCGTGAACACTTGAATCTGAAGCTGTTTCGTGAAAAACTACAAAAGCGCGACCCGGAGCTGATCACCGCACTGGAAAACAGATCCTACACCAGTATCTCATCCGGTGAGTATGACACCATATCACCAACGGCCGCATTCGATTTTGACAAAAGAGAAGAGAACAGGGATTTTCATGACGTGATCCAAACAGGTCTTGACGCGTTCGAGGAGGTGTATGGCTACAGGTCAAACCACTTTATCGCTCCGCGAGGACAAGAACATCCGGATACACACCCGATGCTGCTGGAAGGGGGCATAAGCTACATCGACACTCCATTGTTAAAAAAAGAGCACCAGGGTGGAGGGAAGTACAAGACCGTCTTTAACTATACGGGAAAGGTGAATAGCTGCGGTCAACACTTTATCGTTCGTAACGTTGTTTTTGAGCCAACAGATGAGAGGGGCCTGGATTGGGTGGAGTTTACACTGAAACAGATTGAAGCGGCATTCCGATGGAACCGTCCGGCAGTGATCAGTTCACACCGAGTCAATTTCTGTGGTCATATCGAGGAAGAAAATCGCAAGATCGGGCTCGCGGCACTTCGAAAACTTCTCTTAAAAGTGATGGAGAGATGGCCCGAAGTAGAATTTATCTCATCCAACGAATTGGGAGACCTGATTTCAGGCCGGTTTCGAGACAGCTCAACCGCTATGTATGAAGGACACTCAGGAAACGCCTCCCTTAACTGATCTTATTTTGCCACGGAGGCACAGAAAACTCCGTGTTTTTCCGTATCTCGTTTACGCGTTCAAAAGATGAGCCGTGGCATTTTAAAATTCAAATAAGAGAGGTAGACACAGTCACGTAGGAAGGGTGTTAAATGAATTAAAGACTTTGGGCAAAATTTCTGGCATAGTTGCTTCCGTCCTCCGTCCTCCATCCCCGGTCCCTTACCTACCAAAGATTAAAAAGAGATAATTCAATGTTACCGCTCATTTTAGTTAGTTTTTTCAGACACAATTTTTTTCACTCTTCTGAGGCGTACGATCAGTTGAAATGAATAGAGAAAGAGTAATATGAAGATCAAACGAACCCTTTATCTCGGGTACTATCTGAAGCAACTCGACCGGAAAAAGTTTCGGTCGTTTGTTGCCTATGCTTCAGAAAAAACAGGGCGTTCGGCTTCAGGCCTGATGAGTGATGCTCTGCAGTCTGTCTATCGCTATAACATCTCCCCGATGGAATATTTTCAGTTCCGATTTTATGAGAAGAATCGTGATGAGAGAGAGCTGTGGGCCGGAACCGGATTTATGTATGAATATCAACTTGGGATGAATCCAAAAGAACATCGTGATATACTCGATGATAAAAGGCTGTTCTATAAAAATTACGGTGAATTTTTTGTGCACAACGTGGCCGATGATGCAGATCTGGCCGATCCTGAACGTGCAGAAGCGGTTCTGAATAACCCCTCCGGCAAAATTGTACTGAAAGTTTCTGATGGAAAATGTGGGAGTGATGTTGAAATTCGTAACTCTGCAGATTTTGATCCGGAATCTCTACGGGCATATATGAAATCGAAGAATTACGGGCTTGCTGAAGAGTTTATCCGACAACACCCCGAGATCGACAGAATGTCTCCCTCTGCAGTAAATACGATTCGCATATTCACACAGCTTAACTCACGTAATGAGGTAGAACTTTTGGGGTGCCGGTTTCGAATCTCCGTGAACTCTCCTGTAGACAATATGGCGGCCGGCAACCTGGCTGCACCCGTTGATGAAAAAACCGGAGTGGTGAATGGGCCGGGTGTCTACAGTGATATTACCAAGCCAGATTGTGAGAAGCATCCCGTGACTGGAGTGGAGATTCCCGGTTTCCAAATCCCGTTCTGGAAGGAGACGATCAATATGGTAAAAGAGGCAGCTTCTAAACACCCACAAAACAGATCGATTGGATGGGATGTGGTTATAACAGAGAATGGTCCCGGACTCATTGAAGGGAACCACGACTGGTGCAAACTGCTATGGCAGCTACCGGCCCAAAAAGGGCTGAAGTCAACGTTGGAGCGTTATGAAGTTCCGGCAAATCCAGATGAAAAGAGATCTGTCAAAGAGCCGGTTTTGATGACATAGTAGTCTCAGAACTGACGAAAACTTCTTTTTACTCACCCCTGTCCCCTCTCTGTGGAGTGCTTCTTCGACATTGAGAGGGGACATGGACGTGAGCACTAAATTTTTTCGAAAAATAGTCGAAGTTGAAATATGGGGTGGTTCAAATAGCTTATGAGCATTTTTTACTCTTATTTGCAGGGAAATATTCCGGCCCAACCACCCCCGGCCCCCCTTTCTTAAGGAGGGGTGTATAATTGCACTGAATTAAAGTGATAACATGTTAAAACGCTTTTTCGATTTTATAGCTTCCCTGATAGGACTACTGCTGCTATCCCCTATTTTACTTATAGTCTCTATATTGGTGTGGATAAAGCTGGGACGCCCGGTCTTTTTTACCCAGGTGCGCCCGGGTCTGCACGGAAAGCCGTTTAAAATGATCAAATTCCGCACGATGACCAACGATAGGGATGAACAGGGGGACCTTCTGCCAAATGAGGAGCGGATGACCCGCTTCGGCAAGTTTCTTCGCTCGGCCAGCCTCGATGAACTGCCGGAGCTCTTCAACGTGCTGAAAGGGGATATGAGTTTGGTGGGCCCCCGCCCGCTTTTGATGGAATATTTACCGTACTTTACTGCAGAGCAGAACAGGCGGCACGATGTGAAGCCGGGAATTACCGGCTGGGCTCAGGTGAACGGACGAAACGCCATCGGCTGGGACCAAAAGCTGGGGCTGGACATTTGGTATGTAGAGAACCGCTCCTTGTTGCTGGATCTGAAAATCCTCTGGCTTACTCTATACAAAGTAGTAAGACGGGACGGAATCACTCATGAGGGCAGTGTTGGAATGCCCAGATTTGATGAATATATGAAACAACAAAGAGCTGAAGAATGAAGATACTTGTAACCGGTGTGGGTGGTCCCACACCAAGATCGTTTGTTAGAGCAGTAAAATTAAAAAAGGAAGAGTTTAGCGAGCCGCTTCAATTCATAGGTGTGGATTGCAATCCACTCGCGTATGGCCTCTATGATAAAGAGCTTTTTGACCGCTCTTATCTGGTTCCAAGGGCAGATGAACCGAATTACTGGAGCTCGATCAATCGCATTGTTGAAGGTGATAAGGTCGATGCTGCAATTATACTGCCGGAAGTAGAGGTTCTCGAATGGGCAAAAAACAGCGGTAAGCTTAGGCGTCAAATTAAGACTCACCTTCCCGGTTTTCCACTAGCTGAAGCACTGATCAATAAACATCGGCTCCATGAACAGCTCTCAGGCACTGCTCTGGTACCCAGCTTCCATAGAATTACGCCCGGCTCCTACAGCTATCGTGAGATCGTTGAAGAGGTAGGTGAGCCATTCTGGGTGCGTAGTACGGAGGGATCCAGCGGACTGGGATCACTGAAAATTGAGTCTGAGGAAGCACTGAATCAGTGGCTTTCGATCAATACGGGGGTGGAGGAGTTTATTGCAACCGAGTATCTCCCCGGGCGAAACCTCGCCTGCAAGATGCTCTATTTTGGCGGTGAGCTGAAACGAACTGCCTGTGCTGAAAGGGTCAATTATATTATGGCAAAAGTGGCTCCCTCTGGCATCACCGGCAACACCTCTTTTGGCCGCCTGGTAAATGAACCCAACCTGATTACTCTCTCTGAAGAGGCACTGAACAGCGTGTCCAGTGAGACCGGAACGGGCCTGAACGGTATTTTCACCGTTGACTATAAGGAGGACAGATCGGGAAAGCCGAAGATAACGGAGATCAACATCCGCCATGTAGCCTTTACCTCCTCAATGGCTGCCGGTGGGGCCAATCTCCCGGCAGACACCCTTAAAGCAATGATAAACGGAAATGACCATGCCATGGAGCGAATCGACTATCAATACCCCGAAGGACTAATTTTTTTAAGGGATGTAGACTCAGAACCGATCGTAATGGCAGAAAGTGCCCTGATAAAAGAGGTTAATAATTGAGTAGTTTTGGGATACTCTTTAGAAATTGGCAATGTAAGATCCCCTCCTTTATAAGAGCCTGCCCCGAGAAGTCGGGGAGGGGACACAGGGGTGGTTCAGTCAGGGCAGTTTGTTAATTTTTGAACTTAACTATGCTTGTAGAAAAATGGTAACCACCTCCAGGGTCGGTCTTTGATGTCAAGTGGAGGGCAGGTATGGGGGCATTTATGGCTGTCTATGAATGTTTCAAGTTACTATCCCAAAAACAAAGTGGTAACCACCCCCAGCCCCTTCCCGATCGGTCGGGAAGGGGAGATTCATTTCCCCAAACAAACTTTAACCATTAATTAATATGCTTTCATCCATCGTTCGGTTTCTGATCGATCCGTTTCATGTCCTGATCGGGTTGGTTCTGCTCTTTGCTTTGGGGAGATACCTGAAACTGAATCGACTGGCTTTCTATTCAGGAATATCTGCTCTGCTCTGGTTTTTGATCAGCACAACCCCACTGGTGCCAACCATCCTGATGAATCAGCTTGAGGACCGATACACCCCGGTATATGCTGAAAGCCTGTCGGATCTTGATGCTCCCTATCATATTGTTGTTTTGGGGAGCGGACATGGGTTTGATGACCGTCTTCCGGCAAATACACTACTCTCCCAGCGTGCAGTTATGCGATTATCCGAAGGGATACGGCTCCATAGGATGCTCCCCAACAGTACGCTGATTCTTTCGGGCTACTCATCGAGCGGGAGAACGACGCAGGCCGAAATGTTGAGGGATGCAGCTGTTCTATTGGGAGTGGAGGAAGAACGGACCAGAATTCAGACTGAGCCATCAAACACGTTCGAGGAGGCGGCTTACTACAGTTCAAGGTTCGGATCGGAGAGTCCTCTCATAGTGGTTACCAGCGCCTCTCATATGCCAAGAGCTATGGTTGTTTTTGAGATGCACGGTACACAGCCTACTGCTTCTCCCACAGATTATCGATTGAAAGGAAGTTGGAAACAGCCAAGACTTGGATGGCCTTCACTGGGAAACCTGGATAACCTCAGAGCAGCTCTCTTTGAGTATGCGGCCCTGACGAGGGAAAGGCTCAGGGGTGCTTCATGAATGTGTGGCTTAAGAGAGTTGAGGTTGAGAAAATGGTGATTTTAAATATTATTAGAAACAGAATACAGGTAATTTCAAATAGTTGGACTACAGGAATCAAACTGGTATAACAAACTATCAATGGCTGAACATATACTCTTTTTAACTCATAAACTGAATGGCAGTATTAAGGAATCCCTTAGTGAACTAAATGCTCAAAAAGGCGACAGGGAGATGACGATCTTGTCGCATGGTGATAAAGAGTGGTTTGATCAAATATCACAGAAAAAATTTGTCTATGGCAATGAGGTTATTGATGAGCTAGAATATCCCTCAATTGGGGATGGAATTATCCCTGGCCATGCTCATTTTCCTGTTTTAAAATGGTTTTATTCTGAAGAGAACAGGAGTGAAGATTTTTTTTGGGTAATAGAGTATGATGTGCGTTTTACGGGTAATTGGTCACTGCTGTTTGACTATTACAGAGATAACCGATCAGATTTTATCACTGCGTATATAATGCCATTTAATACTCAGCCAGACTGGTATTGGTGGGATTTGGAGCATCCCGAAAAAGAGATCCCACCGGAAAAGAGACTTCGTTCATTTAATCCTATCTATCGCATTTCAAAGAGAGCCATTCACTATCTAAACCAACAGTTTCGAAACGGCTGGAAAGGTCATAATGAGGTGATTATACCAACGTTGCTTCATCAAGGCGGATATAATCTATTGGATTTAAATAAGTGGGGGGAGTTTTCGGCAGGTAGAAGTTTCTGCATTAGTCGGAGCGATAGACGTGGCTGGTTGAGTATGGGAACCATGAGGTATAGACCCGCTGTAAAAAAGAAAGGGTTCAGGAAAAATATGCTCTATCATCCGGTGAAAGAGAGTGCGGTTCAGGGGCGATTGAGATCGGCAGCCGGTTCTGCCTGGAGAACATTGAATTGGAAACTCAATAAATTGAATAATTCCTGATTCATACCCTTGGGTATTACAGTGTTTTAATTGAGAGGTGATTGTCAGGCCATTTCCTTATATATGGGATTGATTGGAGATTATAATAATATCTTCCGGTTAATATTGCAGACCAATCAACTAAATTGGCATTTCGGATTGAGCAGAGATGGGCTTTGAAACTGTTTTTGTACTGGGCGTAATTTTATCTTGCCTGTTGGTTTTGGTATTCACCAAAATATCGCCTGATGCGGTCTTTGTTGGGGGGCTGACGCTTATCATCATTTCAGGCATCATACCGGTTCGTGAGGCACTTGTGGGTTTTTCAAATGAAGGTATGCTAACCGTAGCCGCTCTCTACGTGATTGCGGGAGGGATGAAAGAGACCGGCGCCATTCAATATGTGGTGAAAACGCTCCTGGGGCGACCCAAAAAGATGTGGCAGATACAGGCCCGAATTATGGCACCGGTGATGGGCATGAGTGCCTTTCTCAACAATACCCCTCTTGTAGCATCTTTTATTCCTGCACTGCAGGAGTGGGCCGGTAAAAATCGGATTCAGACGGCAAGAATAATGATTCCCCTACGCTATGCAGCCCTACTTGGCGGTACCTGCACACTGATCGGGACCAGTACAAACCTAATTGTAAACGGCCTTCTTATATCAGAAAAGGGAGTGTCACTCAATATTTTTGAGCCCGCTTATGTGGGCATTCCGATTGCCATAGCTGGTTTTATCTACCTGTTAACTTTGGGAGACAGGCTGCTGCCAACCCGCATTTCATCAACCGGCAGCTTCGAAAATACCCGCGAATATACGATTGAGATGATGGTTCGCGGCGGAAGTCCGCTTATAGGGAGGTCAATAGAAAATGCGGGATTGCGGCAGCTTCCGGGTCTCTTTCTGGCTGAAATTGTACGGAATGAGACAATTCTCGCCGCGGTGGAGCCGACGGAAGAACTGAAAGAGGATGATCGTCTTATTTTTACCGGTTTGGTTGACTCAATTGCGGACCTGCAGTCGATACAAGGCCTGGAGCCGGCAACAGACCAGGTGTTTAAGCTGGACTCACCGAGAAGGGATCGCCACCTGGTTGAGGCCGTGATTTCACAAACGCACCCTTTAAATGGGAAAACGGTAAAGGATGGGGAGTTCCGGAATCACTATGGGGCGGTTATACTGGCGGTGTCGAGGCATGGAGAGCGCATCAATAAAAAAGTTGGAGATATCGTACTTAAAACCGGTGACATCATTTTGATGGAGGCACCACGAAACTTTGCAGACCGCTATAAAACTTCAAATGACTATCTGTTGGTGAGTACATTGGCAAGCAGCGGCCAGCCTGATTATAAAAAAGGTTGGATATCGTGGGCTATTCTGGCGGGAATGGTTTTGCTGGCGGCAACCGGAACATTGAGTATGCTTCAGGCATCATTTCTTGCAGCAGGGGCTATGGTGGCTACAAAGTGTATTCGTGTAACGGATGCCAGAACCGGGATCGACTGGCAGGTATTGATTGTAATTGCCGCAGCTCTTGGGATTGGCAATGCCATGTATGTAACGGGTGCAGCTGAAGTGGCGGCAGGAGGGTTTATCGGTTTGGCCGGCAATTATCCCTATCTTGCGCTCATTGCCACATATCTGGCAACCTGGATGCTGACGGAACTGATTACAAACAATGCCGCCGCGGTGCTTATTTTCCCTATTGCCATCTCTGCTGCAGCAAGCCTGGGGGTCGAATTTATGCCATTTGTTATGACGATAATATTTGCAGCTTCCGCGAGCTTCGCAACCCCCATAGGATATCAAACCAACCTGATGGTCTACGGGCCGGGAGGATACCATTTTTCAGATTTCCTCAAGGTGGGACTGCCTTTGAACCTCATTGCAGGAGTAATAACCGTGACTTTGGTACCTTTAGTGTGGCCGTTTTGATGGTGCTAGACGGAAGACCGGAGACCAAGTACAGGGGACCGAAGACGGGAGACCGAAGAACGGTGGCCGATACTTTTTTAAGTTCATGAGTTTTATACAACCTCACCCATCCCTCGGTCCACCGTCAAAAGAATACTGAAAAAAGTACAAAAAATCGTGCCATGAACATCGATACTCAACAAATCATCAACATCGCTAAGAGTGCGGGAGAGGCTATATTGGAATACTACCAGGAAGCCAATGAAGTGGGTCGGAAATCGGACGATTCACCACTAACAAAAGCAGACCTTGCAGCACATCATGTAATAGTGGAGGGCCTTAACAAGCTAACTCCTGAAATTCCTGTCATTTCAGAAGAAGGGGGTGTTCCGGTATACGATGAGCGAAAAAAGTGGGAAAGGTTCTGGCTCGTTGATCCACTTGACGGCACAAAGGAGTTTATTAAGAAAAATGGTGAGTTCACTGTAAATATCGCTTTGATCGATAATTTCAGGCCTATAATTGGAGTGGTTTATGTTCCTGTTACGGGAATCGGCTACATAGGTTCGGCAGAGTATGGCTCACGGAAAGTTGAGCGTGATGGAAGCAGTAAACCGATCAAATCTACAGTTCCAGACGTGAGCCAGCCGCTGAAAGTTGTGGTAAGCCGGTCTCACGGGTCTGATGATTCTGAAGAGGAGTTGCTGAAACGGGAAATTACAATTGGTGAAAAGATCGTTGCAGGTAGTTCGCTGAAATTTTGCATGGTTGCGGAAGGAGAAGCGGATATCTACCCCAGAATGGGGCCAACTATGGAGTGGGACACCGCTGCCGGAGATGCCATATTTCGCTATTCGGGACAAAATGGTGAACGGTACTCTTCGTTAACTTATAATAAGAGAACTTTGAAAAATGACGGGTTTATCATAGGCTTGTAGGTGAGACGTGAGACGTGAGACGTGAGACGTGAGACGTGGTGAGACGTGAGACGTGAGACGGGGGGGGCGGAAGTTTGGAATTTTCGGTCCTCCGTCAATTACAATCACGATCTGAGAGTTAAAGAAGATTTTTAAAACCATAAATCAGACAGCACAATGCAGAAGGCGAGAAATGCACGACATTTGAAACACCTTGAGGACGAAGGTATCTATATAATGAGAGAGGTTGTGGCTCAGTTTGAGCGGCCGGTACTTCTGTTTTCGGGTGGGAAAGACTCCATCTGTATGGTTCATCTGGCCAAGAAAGCGTTCTATCCGGGCAAGATTCCTTTTCCTCTGATGCATGTGGATACAGGTCATAATTTTCCCGAAACCATTGAATTTCGTGACAAGCTTGTGGAAGATCTGGGCATTGAGCTGATAATTGGAAGCGTTCAGGAGTCGATTGATTCCGGTCGGGTTCAGGAAGAGACCGGTCCCGATGCTAGCCGTAATGCACTTCAAACGGTAACTCTTTTGGAAACCCTCAAAGAGAATCAGGTGGATGCCGCACTTGGTGGTGGTAGGCGCGACGAGGAGAAAGCCAGGGCAAAAGAGAGGTTCTTTTCGCACAGAGATGTCTTTGGTCAGTGGGACCCAAAAAATCAACGTCCTGAACTCTGGGATCTCTACAACGGCAGAAAAAATCAGGGAGAGCATTTCCGGGTATTCCCGATTAGCAACTGGACAGAGATGGATGTATGGCAATACATAGCGATCAAAGATATTGATATTCCCGAAATCTATTTTGCTCATGAACGAAAAGTGTTTAACCGTCGCGGAGTGTGGCTGGCCGATACAGAGTTTGTAAATCGCCAGCCTGATGAAAAGGTTATTACCAAAACCGTTCGTTTCAGAACAATTGGTGATGCTACCTGTACAGGGGCTGTACTATCAAAAGCATCAACACTTGAGGAGATTATACAGGAGGTGGCTTCAGCACGACAAACCGAGCGAGGCAATAGACACGATGATAAACGCAGTGAAACCGCCATGGAGGATCGTAAGCGGCAGGGTTATTTTTAGATTTTGGACGGAAGATGGGTGATGGGGGACAGGAGACTGAGGACGAACGACCGAAAATAATTTTGAGAATCAATCGGTCCCCGGTCTTCCGTCTAAGACAACAGGATCAACATTAATTGCAGGGGGGTAGCCATGAAGTACAAATTTGAAGATCTGGAGGTGTGGCGGATTTCATTGGACTTGGGTGATTGTATCTATGAAAGCGCTGCAGTTTTGCCTGATATGGAGAGATTTAACTTGAACTCCCAGATGATCAGGGCAAGTACATCGATCTCTTTGAATATTGCCGAAGGATCAACTTCCCAGTCCAATGGTGAACAAAAGCGTTTCATAGGATACTCCATCAGATCATTAATAGAAGTAATTGCTTGTTTACGAATAATCGATCGGCGTGGGTATCTTATTAATGATGAACTCCGAAATATAACCGAGGAACTTTGTGACCAACTATTTATCAAGTTACAGGCTTTTAGAAATGCATTGAAATAGTATGGACGGCCGACGTGTGAAGGTCGATAATAATTTTAAGAATCAATCGGTCCCCGGTCTTCTGTCCTCCGTCAAAAGAAAGAAATCATCACACTATCACAAAAAAAAAGCAAATGAGCCCCAAAGCCAAAATTAGAGACATCTCATACACCGACAACAAATACCTCGATATGGATCTGCTTCGGTTTACTACAGCAGGTAGTGTAGACGACGGGAAGAGCACGTTAATTGGGCGGCTGCTATACGATTCAAAGTCCATTTTTGAGGATCAGATGGAGGCAATTGAAAAAACCAGCAGGGGAAGCGGAGAGGAAGAAGTGAATCTTGCTTTATTGACCGATGGTTTGAAGGCTGAGAGAGAGCAGAAAATCACGATCGATGTCGCCTATCGATATTTTGCTACTCCAAAGAGGAAATTTATAATCGCCGATACACCGGGGCATACCCAATACACCCGTAATATGGTTACGGGTGCTTCTACTGCCGATCTGGCCATTATCCTGATAGATGCAACGAAAGGGGTTTTAACACAGTCAAGAAGACATGCATTTATCTCCTCACTGCTTCAAATACCCCACATGGTGGTTGCTGTCAACAAAATGGATTTAGTGGATTACGATCAAAATGTGTTTGACTCAATCGTTTCTGATTTCAGAAGGTTTTCCAAAAAATTGGATATAGACAACATAACGTACATACCTATTTCAGCACTGAAAGGGGATAATATTGTCAATAAAAGTGACAATATGGAGTGGTATAACGGTTCTACGCTTCTCCACTTTTTGGAGAATGTGCGCGTTGATGCCAGGGAGAATATTATCGATTTTAGATTTCCGGTTCAGCACGTAATCCGGCCTAACCAAAACTTCAGAGGCTATTCAGGCAGAATTTCATCAGGAAGAATTCGACCGGGGGAAGAGGTTATGGTACTCCCGTCGGGAATAACCAGCCAAGTAAAAGAGTTGGTTACATGGAATGGTAATCTGGATGAGGCGTATCCCGGTGATTCAGTTACCATCACAATTGAGGATGAGATCGACATCAGTCGTGGTGACATGATTGTAAGGAAAAATAATATTCCAAATGTGAATAGCCAGTTTGAGGCCTACATATGCTGGATGAATGAAAAAAGGATGGAAACCGGGCGGCAATATCTGCTGATGCACACGACCAAAACTGTTCAGGTATTTTTTGATGAAATCATTTATCGAATGAACGTGGACAGTATCAGCCGGGAGGATGCAAGCAAGCTCGAACTTAATGAGATCGGACGAGTAAAACTGAGAACATCCCAACCTCTCTTTTTTGATCCCTACCAAATCAATCAGAAAACCGGAAGCTTCATCATAATTGACCCAGCCACCAATGTAACTGTAGGGGCAGGTATGATCAGAGCAGGCTCTACGGAGACCGAAGACGGAAGTTTGAGAGCGGAAGACGGAAGAGATAAGGTCAATGTTGCGTCTTCAGTTTCACCGGATGTGCTCTGGGAGCCCTGGAATATTGCGAGGGAAGCACGCGAAGAGCGAAACGGCCATAAGGCAGTCGTTGTATGGCTGACAGGTATTTCGGGTGCAGGTAAAAGTTCAATTGCAAAAGCCCTGGAGAAAAAACTATGGGAAGAAGGGAAGCAGACGATGCTTTTAGATGGAGATCAAATACGTCACGGTTTGTGTGGTGATCTTGGGTTTAGTGCATCTGACAGAACTGAGAATATTCGTCGTGTGGGTGAAGTAGCCAAACTCTTTTTTGAACATGGCAATATTGTACTTTGCACCTTTGTGTCACCAATTGAAAAGGACAGAAAAGCCGTAAGGTCATTGTTTCCTGAAGGCAGATTTATTGAAGTGTATGTTTCATGTAACCCTGAAACAGCTCAAAAAAGAGATCCAAAGGGACTTTATGAAAAAGCTAAAAAAGGTGAAATTAAAGGGTTGACAGGGTTTGATGCTAAGTATGAGGTTTCTGCTGATAGTGATTTATCAATAAACACAGATGAAGTTAGCGTAAAGGAATCAGTGGAGTTAATTTTAAAATCAATTCTATAATTTTTAATGAAACAGTTGATTGGATTATAATTGGGTTTTTTGCACATTTAAACGTTAATGAGGTTTTGTGAAATAAATCAGTTGAGACAAAAAAGGTGTTGATGAAATGAAGAAGGGGCTTATCATCAGTATTATTACTGCCTTCTTTTGTATAGTTTTTTCTGAAAGCCTCTACTCACAGGATTATGCCATTACACCTATCACTTCAGAGAGATTTCCAAATCCGCTTGGGCTGGAGGTTTCTCATTCAGACAGCGACCACCTCTATATCGTACGCCAGGCGGGTTTTATTCACAGGCTCAGCAGATCAAATCCGTCAGACCCTTCAGATGTCTGGATTGATGTTTCGGATCGGATAATCACGGGAGGCGAGAGAGGTTTGCTCGGGCTGGCTTTTCATCCTGACTATCCAAACAACGATACGTTCTTCATATTGTACACATTCGAGGAGGATGATCTGCTCTACAGTACTGTTGCCCGGTTTAATGCACCTGGTGGCACACCGGATCCGGATAGCGAAGAGCGCCTTTTGATCATTGAACAGTCTGCTGCAAACCACAATGGAGGGCAGTTAAAATTTGGCCCTGATGGATATCTCTATATAGCATCCGGTGACGGAGGCGGTCTTGAAAACAGGTTTAACAGTCAGGATACCGGAAATTTGTTGGGTAAGATTTTGCGAATTGATGTGGATACTGGCTCGGGATATGGCATCCCATCCGGCAACCCGTTTGTTGGTGACTCTGATGGGAGGGATGAAATTTTTGCCTGGGGTTTCAGAAACCCCTGGAGAATGTCGTTTGATGAAGCTACCGGAAATTTATGGACAGCCGATGTAGGTGAAAAGGATTGGGAGTCTATTTACGTAGTGGAAGCAGGGAAGAACTATGGATGGCCAATCGTTGAAGGGAGTAACTGTTTTGAGGATGATGATTGTGATAAGGATGGGTTGGAGATGCCGCTGTTCGAATATCCGTGGGGCGAAGATGACACGGGGAGATCAATAACCGGCGGATATGTCTACAGAGGAAGTGACAATCCATCACTCTTCGGCAAATATATCTATGGCGATTTTATCTCAGGCAATATGTGGGCTCTGGAGGTTGATCACGATAACCTGGAGGTGATCAGTAACAGTGAAATTTTTCAGGCCGATTTTTTAATACCCTCCTTTGGAACAGACAGTGATGGAGAGATTTACATCCTGAGATGGGGCTCTGAGGGGCAAATTTACAGGTTTGAACCTGATGATGAACCACTAAGTCCGCCCGGAGTTGTCTCCCTGATTGCGCCTGAGGATGAGGCCGTTGATGTTCCGATTGACCCAACATTGAGCTGGGAAGAGGTGTCGGAAGGGGAAAGCTACAGGGTGCAGGTCTCCGGTGATCCGGAATTTGATGGCCTTGTTGTGGATGAGTCGGATCTGACGGAGACGGAGTTTGGGGTGGAAGGCCTTGACTATGAAACGACCTACTTCTGGCGCGTTCGTGCAAGCAATGAGGCCGGTGATGGGGAGTGGAGCGAGGCGTGGAGTTTTGCCACCGAGGATGAGCCGCTGAGTCCGCCCGGGGTTGTCTCCCTATTTGCGCCGGAGGATGAGGCTGTTGATGTTTCAATTGACCCAACACTGAGCTGGGAAGAGGTGTCGGAAGTGGAAAGCTACAGGGTTCAGGTGGCCGGTGATCCGGAGTTTGATGACCTTGTTGTGGATGAGTCGGATCTGACGGAGACGGAGTTTGAGGTTGAGGGCCTCGACTATGAAACAACCTACTTCTGGCGCGTTCGTGCAAGCAATGAGGCCGGTGATGGGGAGTGGAGCGAGGCGTGGAGTTTTGCCACCGAGG
>JAFIFA010000150.1 GCA_020832225.1 Balneolaceae bacterium | reverse complement strand
TCTCCTCAAAGAGAAAGCCAAGAAGGGCATCCATTTCGACAACCGCCTCATCAACTTCCGGTGAGTTGGGGCCATAGGAGTGTCCACGGCTGTCCACAAAGCTGAAGTATAGAGTACTGAAATCGGCAGCGATCTCGCCCTGTGGGTCGAGCCACGTCATCACCGTTTCGATTCTGGAACTGTCTGGTACGGAACCATCATAGTCCATCCACTTTGATGGACGAACACCGTCAATGGAAGCCTCAGATCCCGGCCAAAAGAATGTAGCTGCTGTTTTTCCCTGTTTTTCAGCGGTTGCCCAGATCGGCTCTCCGCCCCACCAACGCTCATCGTTTGGCTCCTCTTGCGGACCATAGCTGAAACGCTCTTCCAGCTCATAGTCGTAGAAGCTGTTTGATATAATGCCATGATTTTCAACATAGAGCCCTGTTGCAATAGACCAGTGCGTTGGGAATGTTTTGGTTGGGAAAACAGGGAGCAGGTATTCAGGATAGACACCCTCTGCAATCAGGCGATCGAAGTTGGGCGTGTCGTTTCGTTCGAGGTAGTCATTCATCATACCGTCGATGGAGATGAGCAGAACGGGGGCTGTGTCGCCTTGCCGGTCATTTTCTGTAGAGTAGTCTGCCGCCTCACAAGCCATCAGTGAGAGAAGCAGAATTGGAAGAATCAGGAGATTCAGGTAACGATACATAGATCAATAATTTTTTTGCTTGTTGTAATCTGCTGTTTCAGCATTTCTGAGCATATAAATATAGTGAAAAGTTTGATGAAGACGCACTCTTAAACCTTGCACTTTCAATCATATCCGACACAAGGATATTTTGAAAATTCATAAGTAAGCCAGAAACAAAAAAGGGCAGCCGGTAAAACCGACTGCCCTTAATGCATTTACTAATTCAGTCTAAAAAGACCGGCTTAGTTGAAAGAATATCTCACACCAAACTGGGCACTCCAGGTGTTGTTGATATTTATATTCTGACGGAACGACTCAGCTCCGGGCACAATCTCAGATGCCACAGTAAATTGTGCATTTCCGTTGGCATCAGGACCTTGGTAGACCATTGGATTATTTTGAACAGGTGATCTTGAAACACCCCATTCGCTATTGATCAGGTTACCAATATTCAGCACATCAAAAGTTAACTGAAGCTTATGCTGGCCTCTGAAGAGGTTTACATCCTGTGCAACACGGAAATCGATTCTGTGCAGCCATGGAAGCTTTGCTCCATTTCTTTCGGTGATTTCACCTCGTTTTCCGCTCAGATACGGATCCTGCTCAATGAATGCATCCAGGGCATTCCACTGCTCTTGTGCCGTTCTCACAACGTTACCATCACTGTCAACGATGTCAATCAGTTGAGCATCAGCCAGAGTTGATGGAACATGCATCAGACGTACACCAGAACCATCTCCGAAGCTGCCTGAATATGTGTAGCTGTAACGTCCCTGATCGCCGCCAATATAGAGAAGCGAGAAACGTGTCAGGTTGTTTTGGCTAAATACACGTGTATCATATGCCACCTGAGCAACAATTCGGTTCGGTGTATCAAATCGTGAAAAACCAGTTTCTGGATTGTTTCGGTCATCGAGAGCAACATCTGGCCATAAAGATTGTGCCTGTGAGCCACCAATCAGACCATAATCGCGAGCTCTGCTCAGCGTGTAGTTCAGATTTGCGAAAAGGCCAAAATCCCATGTCTTTTCAAGTCCGAGATTAAGAGACACGTAAGAACCTTCATTGATATTAGTCAGGTAATATACCTCGTTAAGGTCTGTACCTTCTGCACCAGGAAGCTGTTGCTCATAAAGATTATATGAGTTGCCTGCTACGTTTACACTCTGTCCTGTTCTTTGGTGAGCCAGGTTTACAGCAAGCGGGCTGTTGAAATCCATTGAGTAGATCAATTCGGCTGTACCAATGATGTCATAAGGCAACCTGTGGTCAACAGCTATGTTCGATCTCCACACCTGTGGAAGGCGGAAATCGTCTGCAGTTACGTTGATCTGGTTAGGGACTTCAGCATCAAGTGCAGCAGGATCCGGCCGATAGAAATTAACGTCGGGTTGGAATCCTTGCCACTGTGGATTTCCGTCCACACCCCAGTCGGATGCAAAATATCCACGTTGTCCACGCTGAACACCATTAGCGTTGATCTGATTGGAGATCCAAACAAATGGAAGCCGTCCCGAAAAAATACCTGTTCCACCGCGAAGTTGTGTGGTTCTGTCGCCGGTAACATCCCAGTTGAATCCTACACGAGGAGACCATAGAGGGTTAAGGCTCGGGAAACTGCTCACATCCGGGGTGATGTTGTCACCGCCTCTTGGATTAGGAATTGAAAGATTTAAATTTTCAACAGCTTGGTTTCTTGGCGCATCCACAGGATAGAATGGAAGATCCACACGGAGTCCTGTGGTGAGTTTGAAATCAGGAGTGAACTGAAACTCGTTCTGGACATAGAGACCGAGCTGTGCGAAGTTAACCTCATCAAGGGGAAGCCTTGTAGGGTTGTCCTCATCGTAAGTAAAGCCGATAGCAAAGTGCGATGGACGTACGCTCTGATCTCCATCAATTACAGAGGCTACAAAGTCATCGTATGTAGCATAACGATACCATGAGTTCCACACCGGGTTAAAGGCGTTTGCAAAAGTCATATACTCGAAATTTGCGCCAGCGGTGATGGTGTTACGACCGGCAAAATAAGTTAGTGTGTTTGAGACATTAAATGTGTTGTTATCAAGAAGGTTGCCAACAGTAAAAAGCTCATTTCCGAGAGCCATATAGTATACATTTGGATTACCTTCCAGAGGCTCCATGATCTCAATCATTGGGAATGTTTCGCCGCCCGGCACACTACGCTGTGGGTCAGTTACCCAGGTATATCCTACCCGGAAATTATTAGCAAGATTGTCTGTAAGTGTAGAGTTGAGCTCACCAACAATCGATGTGATCACGTTATCAACCGAGTAGTTAGCATTTCTGAATGTGAGTGCTTCCGGACCAAATCTGTTCGTATTCCTGTAACGCTCAGAACCAGGGAACCCCCGGATACTGTTTCCGTTAATGTTAACATCACGGAAACTATCGAAACGGTTAAAGCGCACCATTGCACGATGGTTATTGCTTATGTTGTAATCAACTCTTGCATTAAGACGGAGAGCTTCATTACCAAATGAAATGTTTTCAAACCCACCCGGATCATATCCATAGATACTTTGGATTTGCTCTCTAACGAATTCTGCCTGATCGATTGGAACCCTTGAAATATTAGCCGCAGGGTCGAATGATTGGCCCGACCTCAGCGCTCGTCGGTTATCCCCCGGATTGTCTGCCTCTTCCTGCTCAACAGAGACGAAGAAGAAGAGCCTGTCCTGTATAATAGGACCGCCAACAGAGAAGCCGGTAGTTCTGGTGAAAGAGTCATCCACATTAATGTCGACATCACCAACTCTCTGGCCTACCAAGTCTTGGTTCCTGTAGAAAGTATACAGCGTTCCGCGGTACGTATTCCCTCCACTACGTGTAATGGCATTAACGTTCGCCCCTGTAAAGCCCCCCTGTCGTACATCGTACGGAGCCAGGTTGATCTGAACCTCTTCGATTGCGTCCAGAGAGATCGGGTTACCACCGGCAAATTGCTGCGTACCGAGACCGAAGTTATTGTTGTAGACGTTACCGTCAACAGTATAGTTGTTGAAACGATTGTCTCGGCCAGCAAAACTGGTTCCGCTGCTTTGCGGAGTTAAGCGCGTAAGATCATTAATCGAACGGTTGATCGTTGGAACATTAACGATTCGTTCGGACGTAACACTGGTGCCGGCCCCGGTTCTTTCGTTATTGAAAATCCGATCGCCCAGAGCTGTTACAACGAGTTCATCGAGCTCAACAGAGCCGGAATCGAGAGTCGCTCTCAGGTTGAATGTTTCACCCAGAGTCAGGAAGATATCCTCAACTACATATGACTGAAACCCAACAAAAGAGTAGGTGATTCTGTACGGCCCGCCCACTCGCATGTTCGAAATACGGTAGCTACCGTCAGAACGTGTAGAGGTACCATACTGAGTGCCCGATGGCACGTGTATTGCAACAACAGAAGCACCCGGAAGGGTCTCTCCTGTATCATCCACAACAACACCGGTAAGCGATGCCGTTGTTACCTGTGCCTGAGCCTGCTGCCCGAGGGCTACAAACAAGGCCAAAAATCCTGCAAGAAACAGGTAAAAGTATTTGTTAATCATATAGCTGGTTATGTTTGAGTGATTACGTATTGGGGTCGTATTCAGGCTCTCATGATAGGCAGGTAATATTAATTAAATATTAACAAACAGGGTACTCTTTCCCGTTATTTATAATCAACTGTTTATAAACTATTTATACTTGATTAATTCCTTAAATGAACAATTACATTATGTTGAGATGAGGTATAGGGTTTACTATTTCTTACATTTTAAGATCATAAAAAAAAGGCGGCCCGTTTCCGGACCGCCCCTAAAATCAAACTTAACTCTGAACTGGCAGTTTAGAATGAGTATCTCAAACCGAGCTGCGCTCTCCATCTGGAGTTGGTATTCGACACATTGTACTGATCAATGTTTGTAGGTACACGATCTCTGTCGAAGCTTATTCGCGGAGTAAGATCGTATGTGCCGTCCGTATTCTCTTCAACATCATAGCCCAGGAATGTAAGCTCTGTTACATTATTGAAGGAGGCCGTACGCTGCACTCCCCACTCATCGCGACCGATAATGTTTCCAACCATGTTTCCAAAGTTCAGAACATCGAAAGAAATCTCAAGAGACTGACTACCTGTAGTCTGGATTCGCTGAGTTACACGGATATCAAACTGATTGATCCACGGCATATTTTGAGCACCACGCTCGGTAATCTGCCCACGGTAGTCCCGAAGTCCTGGATTGGCCTCAATGAACTCTTCCAGTTCATCCCAGTTGTCACTTGTGAGGTTCACGTTGTCATCCGGACCTGTTGGTACGTAAACCAGATCATTACCTCCTTCGAAATCACCATTGGCACTAAAACCAGCGAAGCCTGGAGTGAAGTAAGCATAATGGTGTGGTCGACCGGATCTGCCCTCATAGATAAATGAGAATACGGTAGAATTACGTCCGTAGTCGAGCCTGTAAGATGCCGATGCAAGTATGCGATGCTGAGACAGGTGTATGGTTCGACCCAGTTCAGCATTGTTAGGATCACCCTGCACCTCATTGAACCTCCAGTTCGAGATTGCCTGACTAGACGTACCATCGTTAATGGAGCGTCCGTCTGAATAGGTGTAGGAGATATCACCAAAGAACCCTTGCTGAAACTCCCGTCGCAGTTGAGCCGTCAGGCTATACTGATGCCCTTGATCAGTGTTTGTCAGCAGAATAACATCGGTAAAGTTATCGCTAACCCGATTTCGTGTAAAGCTGGCATTGCCATCTTCATCAACAACTATATTCCCGTAAAAAGGTCGGCCATCGGCCGTTCTGGCATTTACATTTTCAGGACCAAGGTTCAGGTTTTGATAGTTGATATCCTGAAGGTTGTTGCTATAGATAAATTCTACCGTACCTACCAGGCTCCATGGCAATCGCTGCTCAACAGCAAGGTTGCTTCGGAAGATCTGATTGATCTTGAAATCGGGATCGGTAATATTGATCTCCGTGGTTTCATCCGGCGCAAGTCCTGTACCGTCTCCGGGTTGTGGCTGGTTATTTGGATCTGCGCTAAAAGTAGGAACACTTTCACCAGCAAATTCACTTACTGCTACACGACCAACATCCACACCAGTATTGCTGTATTGGTTAGATAGCCATACTCCAGGCTCTCCACCAGAGAAGAGTCCGGCTCCACCTCGGATCTGAGTGTTACCGTCGTTCCAGTTAAAACCGAATCGTGGATTAAACTGAAATGCTGTAGAAGGTACATTGCCGGTATCGAAACCAGGGAAGTCCTGCGCAAATTGGGTATTACTTGGAGGGTCGTCCGTAAAGTGGGTAATATCACCGCGTGCACCCAGTGTAAGAGTCAGGTTATCACTCACGCTCCACTCTGTCTGTGCATAGAGTGAGTAGGTGTTGTAACCCCAATTAGCTTCAGGACGTTGTCCAAAAGCATTCACGTCCGTGGAGTAGCTGTGCTCATAGCTTGTTGGTGCACCTCTCGCAAAACGCTCAATACCGGATTCATCATCTGTGCTTGAGAAGACGTAGTGCCCGGCAGCATCTCTCAGGAAGAGGTTACGGAAGGAGTTGAAATAGTTGTTGGTTCCAACCGTAAACTGATGGTTTCCGGCGAAGTAGGTCAGGTTATAAGTGAGTTCTAGATAATCCTGATCCAACTCATTCGCCTGGCTGAACCGCTCGGTTCCAAGGTTGACGTTTCCACCTGTTGGAGTCTCCACCACAACACTTGGAAAGAGATCATCACTCACATCACGCTCCTGTCTTAATCGGGTATATGCGACTTTAGCCTCACCGGAAATATTATTTGTCCAGTTGCTGTTCAACATCACAGCGAAGTTACTCTGGTTTCCGCGAAGCTGATACTGACGGTTATCGAGAGTAAAAGAATTGAATCCACGTCCGATTCCCGCATCATTCACACCTCGTACCAGGTTTTGCTGATAGGTAAGCCGATGATTGTCAGACATATTCCAGTCAAGCTTCAAGAATAACTTCCAGTCGTCAGAACGGCTGGTGAGCCTGTCGAAACCACCCGGGTCATATCCGTACTGATTCTGAGAGATATTGATAATCTCCTGAACCTCACCTGTTGTACTGTTAAAGTTAGCCTCTTCAAAATTAAACAGCGGGCTGCTTTCGCGTTTGATCTCCGCATTTACAAAGAAGAAGAGCTCATCCTCAATAATAGGTCCACCCAGTCGAATACCAGCCTGATACTCATTGAAGTCATCAATTGGGCTATCTTCTCCAAGAAGAGTGCCGCTGATTAAGCTTTGGTTTCTACCATAAAAGTAGGTGGACCCTTCCAATGTGTTAGTACCACTACGCGTAACAGCGTTTACTGCACCACCCGTGAAGTTACCCTGACGCACATCAAAAGGGGCAATTTCAACCTGGAATTCCTGAATCGCATCGAGAGAGATCGGATTGCCAAGAGTTGGAATAGCATCCCCACCTAGACCGAACCGGTCATCAAATGTTACACCATCGATTTGGATCGCATTTCGACGACCGCTTCGGCCTGCAACATTACTGCCGCTTACCTGTGGGCTTAGTCGTGTATAGTCCTGGATACTTCTGTTAATTGAAGGAAGCGCATCGAGCTGATCACGTCCTACACGGGATCGGGCGCCGGATCGATCGCCACTGATAATGGCATCTCTCTGAGCTGTTACGGCTACTTCTCCAAGCTCCATCGTTTCATCTACAAGCTCAAAATTGACTCTGTAGTCCTGGCTGAGCTGAAGATTTATATCTGTCTGTTCCGCTGCACGAAATCCAACAAAGGAGACACGTACCGTATATGGGCCTCCAATCCTGGCGTTTCGGATATTAAACCGGCCGTCAGACCTTGTAACGGTACCATATTCGGTACCGGATGGTTCGTGGACGGCTATTACCGTAGCTCCGGGAAGTGGTTCGCCATCCGTATCGGTGACGGTACCATTAATGTTGGCGCCAGTCACACTCTGTGCAGTGGACACCTCAGACAACCCGGCAAATAGCATGAATACTCCTGCAGCAAGCAGGTAAACGTATTTATTCAACATATCTGCGCTTCTTTTTTTGTTTACAAACTATTAACTATCAATAGCTTGTTATTTATGTGATGAATTATATTGTCTAAAAAAAGTAAGGCTAAATGGAGAAAATTATAAGGGTGAGCACTAGATTTTAACTTTTGTTTCTGTAAAAATAATTACTTTAGTCTTCTTTCATTCTAAGAAAATCTAATAAGAGCTTACTTACCAACTACTTATTGATTTTTCCGAACCATGTTAACTCAGTATTATTTCTTATTCCCGCTCAATACTGATCGATAAAAATGAACCAGGGCTTCCTGAGACATCCCTAAATAGTGTCCGGCCCATATAGAAAAAAAGAGGGCCTGAAGCCTCAATACCCCGATTTTCTCATATTTTCTTGCGGATGTTGTAACGTTCTCTTCAAGCAGTTCAAATTCCCCTCTCTTCTTCAGCTCCCGCACCATCTCCTGATCCTCCATCAAAGTGAGCGTTTCATCAAAACCTCCCGCCTTTTCAAACATCTGCTTTTTTACAAAAAGCCCCTGGTCCCCGAACCGGATCAACGTTGACCTGAACCGCGTGCACCACCCGAAAAAGTTCAGCAGCGGATGATCACGGTCGAACTTTAGCCTGAAGCATCCGGCATCTGCTCCTCTCTTTTTGCTGTGAATAATTATGGAGTCGAAGTTAAATGGAGGGGTTGTATCGGCATGAAGAAAGAAGAGTATATCGGAAGATGCCGCTTTCGCACCCGCATTCATCTGCGCGGCTCGGCCCCGCACACCCGGCTGAAGCACTTTTGCGCCACCCTTTTCCGCTAGCTCAACAGTCGAATCAGTACTCCCCCCATCCACTACGATCACTTCAGAGGCAAGACCCCCCTGCCGGCCTTGGATCTCTGAAAGGAGTGCCGGGATTCTCTTTTCCTCGTTCAGAGCAGGTATGATGATAGAGATTGACTCTTCCATAGTCACTTTTGAAACCCACTCTTTTCAAGGTCAGATATGGTATCGATGTCGTTCAGCATTTTTAGCCTGCTTATCTTCAACCCCAGCCTGCCGGCAATCTCTTCAGTTTGAGACAATACAGCGGGTGTACTCCAGGCGATTTCCCTGAATAGGTCCGGTCTGAACTCCTTCATGCCCAGAAGCCAGTAGCCGCCATCTTCCCCGGGGCCAATAACCAGATCTGACCCGTCAAGAGCCTGAAACGCCTCTTCAATCAGTTCCACTGTAATATCGGGGCAGTCGCTGCCAATAATCACAACACGATCGTTTCCATCTTTAAAAACTTGTTCAAACGCATAAGACATTCGCTCACCCAGATTCGCACCTTTTTGAAGCATTGTGTCGCAATCTTGAAATTCAGGAATACCGGCTCCACCTTCAGCCGGAGCCGTCAGCCACACCTGTTTTCTGCAATTCACCCGGTTCACCACATTTGCGGTAAGATTTAGCAGTTTTCGGTAGACATCCGTTGCAGCCTGTTCGCCCAGATCTTTTGCGAGGCGTGTTTTCACTCTACCCGGCACGGGTGGTTTAGCAAAAATCATCAGCAACCGCTTTGGCTTTTCCGTCATCATGCTACTTCTGTGTTTTTCCTATGTTTTATTGAACTCATTACTGCGTATCTTCACCAAAAACAGATACGATTAAAAATAGCTATCGGTTTGTCTTTGCGAAACAATTTCGCACTGCTGCCGTTCAAATTCATCACATAGCTAATATATCATCAATTTTATCAAGCTAACCCTAACTCTGAACAGAACCTTAAAATGAAACTTTTTTATACAACTCTACTGGCTATTTCCATTGGGCTCCTGACCGGGCTCTACTCAACAGCCGATGCTCAGGATCGATACAGCGGCACGGAACTTGGAATTATTCTGGGTGAACCAACCGGAATCAGTGCCAAATTCTGGCAATCGGACCGAACAGCCATCGATGCTGCCTTGGCATGGTCTTTTGGCCGCAATGAATCGGTTCATCTCCATGCAGACTACCTCATTCACAACTGGATGGATGTAGAGGATGGCTCTCTTGCGATCTATTACGGTCTTGGAGCGAGAGCTCTATTCGCCAACAACTCCCGGTTTGGTGCTCGTATACCGGTAGGACTTCAATACATCTTCCCGGCAACACGTCTCGGGATGTTTTTTGAAGTGGCCCCTACATTTGACCTGGTGCCTGAAACCAAGTTTGGCGTAAACGGCGGAATTGGCGTGCGCGTCTTTCTCTAACCTTTATCCCAAGACATGATATTTAATCAATGCCGCCTCGAAAGGGGTGGCATTTTTTTTTGAGCCTGTTGAAACCAAATGGGAGGTGTTCAGATCTTGATTATGAAGCACTTTCTCTATTGACACCGGTAACGCCAGCTAAGAATCTGATTCGACGGGGGTTATAATCGAGGATACATTTCCATCAAAAGAATCAGATAATGCCACGGAAGCACCGAAGAGCACGGAGTTCTCCGTGTCTCGGTGGCAATAGAGTGATTCATGGTTTGATATCGTATCGACTCAGATATCCGTGTATACACCCCTCGTCTGCCTCCGCTTTCGCTACGGCATCCACTCCCCTCCAGGGGAGACGTATACGTGATTGAAGCGAGATATTATTTATAAAATAAATCCGGGTTTATATCAGAGCTTACACTTTCTCCAAAACAGGAAGGCGCACCTCCGTGCCCTCTCTGGCAAGCGCCACAGCATCAAACGGAGATCCTTCATAGCGGCTAACCTGCTCTGCTCTTTCTGAAAGGATGTCATCATTTGAATCGGGGTCATGATGGGCAAGAAAGAGATTCTTCACCGAATTTCTTTTGGCGATCTCTACCACACGCTCCCACGCGGAGTGGCCCCATCCCTCACGGTCATCATACTGCTTAAGGTTGAATTGGGCATCGTGCACCAGCAGATCACATCCGTTTATGAACTCCTCAAACGTATCGAGAAACCGGATTGGTGATCTCTTCAGGGTCAGCTCATTGTCCGGACAGTAGACAATACTCAGCCCGCCAATCCGAATTTTGTAGATCGCTGTTTTTGTGGGGTGATTTGCAACCAGATACTCAACCGAGTATGGACCGTAATCAACCAGGCTTTCACCCTGTGTTACATATTCAAGCTCTGCGTCGAGCATATCAAGCGTAACGGGGAAAAAGGTTTTGGTAAGATGGCCGGAGAGGATCTCCTGAGCACCACCCCTATACTGCTCGGGCATGTGAATCGAGAAACTGTTTTGGCCGCAATAGAAGGGCTTAAAGAACGGAAAACCCTGTATATGATCCCAGTGCGGGTGTGTGATAAAGATCCGGCCTGTAAGCTTTCGATTTCCCTGTTTGCTCAGATAGTTACCCAGATTTCTTATGCCGGTTCCGCTGTCCAGAATCAACAGTTCATCCAAACCCGGAGCGGTAATTTCAACGCAGCTGGTATTTCCTCCAAAGTGGATATTTTCTGAGTTGGCGCAGGGCGTGGAGCCTCTTACACCCCAAAATTTCACTCTAACAGATGGCCTCAGATGACTTGCCGCAACCTCACCAAGACCGGAGATGATATCTCCATCAAAAAGTTCAACGCTCTTAAAGTGCAGGAGGGAGGTGTACTCCGGGTCGCTGAACTTACCGATATAGATCGTAGGGGTAAACGTGATCCCTGCACAGTTTCGGGCATACTCTTCAACTCGCCTTCCATGAGCCTTGAGGTAGGACTGATCCACAATTAACAGGTCGGGACTCGACTGAGACCAAACGCCGTCTGCATCCTGCCCGTTAAAGGAGTAGGTCACATCAGCTGTAAGCGGTTTGAGCGCATCACTGATAATCGCCGCAACGGATCGACTTGCGAGCACATGGGTCATATTTTTTGCAGTCTGTTCCAATCCCTTCTAAACGGGTAAACCTGTTTTGAGCAAATGGGGTATCCTAGATATCGAGATAGATATGGAAAACTGAACTAAGAATCTTTTGTAATGCGGTCTATTTCCCGATCAATCGACTCAAGTTCAGCCTCTTTATCTTCAAGTTCTTTTTCGGCTTTCTCAATCCGCTTCTTCACATCGTCGAGAAGGCTGCTGCCGCTTCCACTTGGCTTAAAGTAGCTCAGTGATTCCTTCATCTGGATCAATTCACCATTCAGCTTATTAACCTCTTTTCTGAGCTTCGATGCCAGATTTTGCTTCTTGCGAATCTCTGCGATATCGTCTGCAGAGTAGTCTTCCACATTTTCGCGGCCTACCACATCCACTGCTGCCTTGGCAGCACGGAAGCGGTCGTAGATAACATCACAGGTTTCCCGATACTCTTTCCACATGCGGTTCTTGTGTTTAATCGGCACATATCCGGCCTTCTTAAACTCCTCCTGAAGCGGTTTGGCAAGCTCAACTGCCTCGATCGGATTATCGTGCGACTTCAGTTCCGCAAGCTTTTCCAAAATATCCTCTTTCTCCTTGAGGTTATCCTTACGCTCTTCCTTTACCTCCTTAAAGTGGTCGCGCCGGCGATCGTAGAAGTGATCCATCGCCCCCTTAAATTTTTTCCAGATCTTGCCCGACTTCCGCTTCGGAACAGGCCCAATCTCCTTCCACTTCTTCATCAGATTCTGAAACTGCTGATGCGTTTTATCCCACTCTTCAGACTCTTTCATTTCGTTGGCCTGATCAATCAGCTTCAGCTTTTCATCGTAGTTCTCGTCTTCCTGTTTGCGGAGCAGATCGATATTATCCGATTTCAGCTGATTAAACTTATCTGTGGCCTCCTTAAAGCGATCCCACATCTCATTTTCATCCTTCTGCGGGAGATTGCCCACTTTTTTCCAGCGGCGGTGCAGTTTATTGACCTGTCGTGCCGCTTCTGCCAGATCATCAGAGTCCAGCAAGGCTTCCGCTTCGTCGATCAGTTTCTTCTTTTTAGAAAGGAATTTCTCAATCTGATCTCTGTATTTCGCATCATGCTTGAATCGCATGGAGTGGAAGGTGTCTTGGGCTTGATGGTACCGGCCCCAAACTTCCTGGTTTTTATCTGAAGGGATACGTCCAATTTTGCGAAACTGCTTGCCAAGATCTTCGAACTTCTTTTCCAGTTCATCCCAGTCAGATTCATCCCCCAAATCCTTTACAAACTTCTCCATCTTCTCCAGGATCACCAGCTTGCCGGTGAGATTATCCTCTTCCTGCTGCTTCTGCTTCACCAGGCGATCCACCTTGTGCTCGTCAAACGTAGCCAGAAGGGCTTCAAACTGATTCTGCAGTTTCTCCGCCTCATCTGCAGGAATGGGTCGGATATGGTCCCATCGCCCTTTTATTTTACCAACTTCCCTGGTCTGGGTCCATTTTTTGTCATCTACAATCTCTTTGAGCTGCTTCAGCAGATCTTTCTTTTTCTCAAGATTTTCCAGCCGAATTCGCTTCTGCTCCTCATAGTGAGCCTGCTTCTTCTCTTCGAATGCTTTACGCAGTGCATCAATTTTTTCACGGAGAGGTTTGATGTCGGCATCTTCGGGGTCGGGACCTTCCCCCCACTGCAGGTCGATATTGTCGAACTCCATAGCCACGTAGGCCCAATCGCTCTGTTCTGCTATCTCTTCCGCTTTATCAGCAAGATTCTTGTAGTAGCTTAACGCATCACTTGCTTCGGCCTCGTCCTTCTCCTCTTCGTCACTTTCCGGCTCTTCAGCCTTTGGGGCATCTTCAACGCTCTTCTCATCTGTTTCGCCCTCAGATTTCACTTCTTCAACAGTCTCTTCTTCAGCAGCATCTTCCTCAAGAGTTGATTTAAGCTCTTCAAAACGTGTTTTTGCACTATTCAGCAGAGCCTCAAAATCTCCGATCGCCTCTGAGCCTTTGATCTCATCCAGAAGGGCTTCAAATGCCTTTTCAGTCTCTTCTGCGCTCTCATTGATCTGACCGGCTGCATCATCCAGAAAAGCAGAGACTTTTTGCTCCAGATTACCGAAGGCACTTTCGAATGCAGCAACCTGCTCCTTAGCCGATTCGGGATCGACCGTGGTCAACGTTTTCTCTTCGAAATACTCAGTTTTTTTAAGCTTAACCTCTCCATCCCCGGTTACGATGGCAAAGTCATTTTCGAATAGCGGTTCTTTTTCTTCGGGCGGAGTGGTTGTTGAGTCGGTCAAAACAAATGCTTCTTTTGATTGCAAAAAAATTCGGCTCGGAGCCTTCTTATGTTAGCTTAACAGTTTAACGAACATTCATTATTGAATCAACTTTCAGCAGAGATGTATATGACTGCTATATATTGACCATTTATTTGACCTTCCATTTCCGTGTATGGATAAGTCGAGTTAAGAGAGCGGATCAAAATCGTTGAGCCATATGGTGATAAAAAACCTCAGCACCACCGATCACACGGAACGGCCGTACTGAGGCAGTTAGATAAAATCTGATGCTTCTTAGAATGCTCAGTTCTCTTTGAAGAGATGTACATCGCGCTGCGGGAACGGAATGGAGAGCCCTTCCTTGTCGAAGGTTTTGTAAACCTGCTCGTTCATTCTAAAGAAGACACCCCAGTAGTCGGGTGCATTTACCCAGGCACGAACAGTGATATCGACAGAGCTGTCGTTAAGCTCCTTCACAGCCATGAAGGGCTCGGGATCGTTCAATACTCGTTCATCTTCGGATAGCAGCCTCTTCAACACCTCATACGCCTTATCTACATCATCTCCATAACCGATGCCGAATGTCCAGTCTACGCGACGCGTTTCCTGCCTTGAGAAGTTGGTCATCGATCCGGTGGCCAGCGGGCCGTTTGGAATGATAACGGTTTTATTATCCGGCGTAGTTAGAATGGTCACAAAGATCTGAATCTCTTTAACGGTACCGGAGTGTCCCTGCGCATCAATAAAATGCCCAACACGGAAGGGACGGAAGAAAAGTATCATAACGCCACCGGCAAAGTTCTGCAGTGTACCGGAGAGAGCCAAACCAACGGCAAGACCGGCAGCACCAAGAATGGCGATAAAGGAGGTCATCTCCACACCCAGAACGCCGAGTGCTGAGATATAGACCATGATTTTCAGCAATACTGATGCAAAACTGGCAATGAAGCTCTTAAGGGTTGGCTCTGTCTCCCCCTTATCAAGCCCCTTCTTAATTCCCGACACAAGGAATTTCACGATCCAGAGACCAATGATCAATGTCAGTATCGCGAATACGATGTTGAGGCCGTATGTCATCACAAGGCCCGTAAAATCTATTTGACTCAAATCTGTATTATCCATTCTTCTTTCCCCTTATTTTGGTTAGTATTTTCAGCGCAGTTTGTTCTGCCCTCATCTCAACCTCCCGGGACTCCCTGCACTTCATGCTATATTAATGGAAAACCTGAACTATATCAGGTCTTCCAATCATTTTTGCGTTAATTTTTGGCTTTACTCTTATCAAAGAAGTGAACATCCCTTTGTGGAAATGGAATGCTTACTCCATCCTGATCGAATCTCTCCTTAATCCGCTTGGTAAGAGCATAGCGAAGCGGCCAGACATTTTTGGTCTCTGTCCATGGCCTGACACGTATATCAACTGAACTGTCCCCCAGATTACTAACGGCCACAAGCGGCTCAGGCTCAGGCAGAATTCGCTCATCCTCAGCAAGCACCTCCTTGATAATGGCGATGGCTTTGTCCATATCGTCCCTGTAGCTAATACCAAATTCCATATCAACCCGTCTTGTGGGGAAGCGATTCAGGTTCTGTATTTCGTTGCCCCATACCCGTGAATTAGGCATCGAGACACCGATATTATCAAAGGTGTGCATCTCTGTGGTAAAGAGCCCGATTGAGTCTACAATACCCATTGTTCCGCCCACGCTTACGGCATCACCTGCCTTGAAAGGGCGTAGTATCAGAAGCATCACACCTGCAGCCACGTTGCTAAGAGTTCCCTGAAGTGCAAGGCCGACCGCCAGTGCCGAGGCACCCAAAACAGCTACAATACTTGTTGTTTCTACTCCGAACTGCCCGAGTACCGCAAGGATAGTTACAATTATGATGAAGACCCGAACCACTTGTCCCATAATTGGAACCAGTGTATCATCCACCTTTTCAGCGCTGGATGCCCGTTTCACTACCTGATTTCTTGCCCATCCGGCAAATGTCCAACCAACAATGAGCAGTAGAATCGCCCCAATTACGCTCAGTCCATGGTCCACCATCATTGGGACCAATGTATCGCCGTAACCGCCAAAAAAATCTTCCATGAATATTGTCTACACTGTTGTTATAAAGTTTCGGAATAAAAAAAGCCCGGCAAAGTAATCACCGGACTTTAAGGAATCGTTTTTTTAGCGCTTATTCAAGATGACTTCTAAGCATCCAGGCGGTCTTGGAGTGGACATCCAGCCGCTCGGTCAGAAGGTCGATGGTGGCTTCATCATCGGCTCTGTCGCAGGCCGGAAGCACTTCACGCGCTGTTCTCAGAATGGTTTCGTTAGCCACTGCCAAACGCCTTACCATCTCCAGGGCATCCGGACTGTCGGTATCCTCCTCAATGGAAGTAAGCTCACTAAACTCCTTGAATGAGCCTGGTGCGCGATAACCTATTGATCGAATTCGCTCTGCGATCTCATCGATAGCGGCAGCAAGTTCGGTGTACTGCTCTTCAAACATACCGTGCAGTGAGTGAAAAAGTTTACCAGTCACGTTCCAGTGATAGTTGTGAGTCTTCAGATAAACCATATAGCTGTCTGCCAGCAGCCTGAACAAACCCTCTGCAATCTCTTTTCGGTCTTCAGCCGATATTCCAATATTAATTTCCATGGTCTCTTTCCCGTTGATTGATTTTACTTGAGACATAACCGATACCTCATTTCTGTTTAGTTAATTGCTTCACTATAAACACAATTCGGGATGGCAAATCATTCCGACAAAAAGAGATAGAAACAAAAAAAGCTCCGTCTCCGGAGCTTTTTTCAACAAACTTTTCAAAAAGCTTACGCTTCGATCTGATGAACCTCTTTCAGTATCGCTTTTGCGTTCTTATCTCCCTTCTGCATTACTCTGTGCTGCAGGTTGGTTACAATCTCAGGCTCTGCCTGATCGAAGGCGATCTCTTTCGCTTCTTTTTCGGTGCCTGTTCGAATCAGGTCATAAATATCATCGGCACGCACAATGCTGTAGAGGTTGTCTTCATTGAATGCATGTGACCGAAGCTCCTCATACTCCTTAAAAAGTTTTGGGAACTCATTACTGTTATCTGCGCGGTCTACAATCTCAACATCTTCGGGCCCTTCAGCACTGAGGGGGGTTTTGCAGAGGTAGTAAAATTTCTGTTTGTAAATCATGGTCGATTCAGTGATTCATTAATTTATTTGGCTCAATATAGCAGTTTTCTGCTGAATCCAACAGCAGAGGGGTTGCCTCATTCTCATTTCAAATCTTTCGGCTTCACAAACCACTCGAAAGTACAATCTTCTGGTTTCAGGTCCGACCAACTATCCACATCAGCTGAAAAACAGGCTATTGCGGCCGTGGGTACAGTATCATTGAAGCTATCCGCGGAAAGCGCATAGATAAGACGCTCCGTCATCGGATTGTGGCCGATCGTCATCACCACATTCGCCAAATCACTGCAGCCCTGAATTGCCTCCAGATAAGCGCCGGAGCTGCCAAAATAGAGATCTTCATTCCACTTAATTATGCTGGGCTCAAGTTTTACAGTATCCGCAACAGCCAGAATGGTGGCTTTCGCTCTTGTAGCAGGTGATGCCACAATTTGCTCCGGGAGTATGCCGGCTTCAGCCAGATAACGTCCCATTCTGGGCGCATCCTTTTCGCCGCGCTTATTCAGGGGGCGGTCAAAATCTTTAAGGTCGCTGTCGCTCCACGAGGATTTAGCGTGCCTCATTACCAATATCTTTCGATTCTTCATTTTCTCTTTCCGAACGCTTATCTATTTATACTGTTCTATTCCTATTCTCATTTAAAATACACTTTTATAGGTAATCCTACACGTGGCTATTCTCTGCACTCTTTGGAGGAATAATTCTTCCGGGCAGATAAAAAACGAGTGCAGCTCCCCTGGAGGCCATAAAGAGCACCATCGCCAGCCAGAGACCATGTATATCAAACCAAATAGTGCCGAAGTAGTAGACCGGAAGAAATACCAAAAATGTAGCCACCAGCATCGTATTTCGCATCGGCCCCGTTTCAGTGGCCCCTATAAAGACACCATCCAGAATATAGCAGATACTTGAGATCAGCGGAGCCAGTACAGTCCAGAAGAGCACCAACAACCCAAGGTCGATCACCTCCCTGTTGTTTGTGAAGAACGAGAGAAGGTGCTCACCAGCGAGGAAATAGATCGTTGTTCCGGCAAATCCAAGCCCCACACCCCAGATCATATTCCACTTTACGGCAGCGATCAGCTTCTCCCTGTTTCGGCTCCCTTTAAATTTGCCAATCAAACTCTCAGCAGCGTAGGCAAATCCGTCTATCCCATATGAGGCCACCATCCAGAGCTGAAGCAGAATGGTGTTGGCTGCAAGAACCAGGTCTCCCTGTTTGGCCGACATCGCCGTAAAGAAGGAGAAACAGAAGATGAGGCATATTGTCCGGATAAAGATATCCCGGTTTACTGCAAAATACCGCTTAAGCTTATCGGTATTGAGCAGTTCACTCTGCAGGTAGTGCCCCAGGTAGCGGCGGTAGCGCTTCAGAAATAGCCAGCATCCCAGCCCCAACGCAAGCCAGGTAGAGATGAATGTACCCCATGCCACGCCATTTACATGCATATCCAGAACCTGAATGAAGAAGATGTTTAGCACCAGATTAAGCAGATTGTGCACGATGGTGATAATCATGGGATAGGTAGCGTTCTGCATCCCCAAAAACCATCCCTGAAGACCATAGAGAGCAAGAATGGCGGGTGCCGTCCAGATTCGTATATCGTAATACTCGCGGGTGTAAGCTGCCACCTCACTGCTGCTCTCAACAATCCAGAGGCTAAAGAGAATGATCGGTGTCTGAAGCAGAATTAACAGTATACCGATACCCCACGCAATCACCTGAACCCTTGCGAGCGTCATCATCATGCTGCCACGGTCGCGGGCTCCATACTCCTGAGCAGTGAGTCCGGTGGTACCCATCCTCAGAAAACCGAATCCCCAGAAGAGAAAGTTAAAGATCATCCCCCCAACGGCCAGGGCACCCAGATAGTAGACCTCATCCAGATGGCCAACAAGAGCCGTATCTACCACACCAAGCAGCGGCACCGAGAGGTTGCTGATGATGTTGGGGATTGCGAGTGCGAGGATCTTCTTATTCAATCGGTAAAAGCAGGCTTGTTGTTATGCAGTAAAGTTGTGATGTTTCAGGTAGAATTCCGGAGCTGTTAAAGGTATCCTTATCTACTCACGTTTAAAATCGAAATCATGGAACTGAGCTATTGGGAAAGTCGATGGAGAAAGGGTAATATCGGTTTTCACATGCCGGAGGGGTATCCCGAACTCAAAAAGCAGTGGAAACTGCTTCAGTTTCCAACCGACACCCAAATCTTTGTCCCCCTTTGCGGAAAGAGTGAAGATATGATTTGGCTGGCGTCCCGGTGTAAAAGCGTGACCGGTTCTGAGATATCGGAAAAAGCGGTTCACACCTTTTTTTCTGAAAATGGGCTTGAGGCTGAATCCGTCCGCAAGGGAGACTTCACCATCTATCGCTCGAACAATATCACGATCTGGCAGGGAGACTTTTTCAAAATACCACCATCTGAACTGGCAGATACCGACCTGATTTACGACAAAGCAGCGCTTGTTGCACTGCCTCCTGAAACCAGAAAAAGGTACGCCCGGAGATTATCTGAGATCGGCACCAGCTCCACAGCAATCCTCCTTCACCACTTTGTTTACGATCAAAACGACATGAACGGACCTCCGTTTAGCGTGCCGGAAGGTGAAGTTGAACAGTTATTTGGAGACAACTATCAAATTGATGAACTACATATCCAATCCCTGAATACAGAAAATTTCAAAAAATTCAGGAATCGAGGGCTTTCCGGGCTATTTCGCGAGCGTTTTCTCTATTTAAGGCCCATTAATCGTTAAAACAATACCTGATTGTTAATAATCCCGCCATATACTATTCGAAAGTTGCATATCATATTGCCTGCAATTATTTTCTGTTTCGATTTTTAATACCATATCGCAAACCAATACATACTCTCTCATGGACTTAAATACGCGCAATAATATTCTGACCATAGTTTTAGGTATCCTCATTATAGGGCTGTCCTACTTCCTTTACAGGTCTATAGTAGATCCCTATCAGGAGGTTCTTGAAGAGCAGGAAATGGTTGAGCGTGAGCGTCATCGCATGGAATTGGTTCGCGATGCCCTTGTACAGTACAGAAACCGAAGAGGTAATTTCCCGCCAACTGACGGAGGTCTCGACAGTCTGGTTCAGTTCCTGCAAGAAGATGAGTTTATGATAGCCAATGCAGACTCTATTCTTGCAGAAAGACCACCATCTGTCTACAGCCCCGACTCACTCACCTATTCGCCGCGACCTCCGCACAACCGTTTTGAGTACACACTGAACGACACACTCCGTCCAAGACTCTACCTGCTCGAAAACCCGGGTACAGACGACAGGATCGGAGACCTGGAACGTACGACTCTGCTGAACGCTCCAAACTGGAACTAATATGTCGAACGATGGCTCCTGCCTGGGTGTAAGTTATGCCGATCATCATCTGTTTTTCTCGGTAAACGACCCAGGCAACAGGGGACATCTCAGGCACATCGGCTCGATTGATTTCAGTTTCGATGTGCAGTCTGCAATAATTCGCGGGGACACCAACGGGTTCCCCGCACTTAAAACCTCTCTTGAAAAGCTTCGTGAAGAGCACAACTGCTCCTCCGTCAAGATTCTTTCACCACCTGCCGAAGAGTGCTGGACCATTGTCCCGCGATCCGTTTATGAAGATTCCGCAGAAAGGGAAGCTCATATCAACCTTCTGATGCACGGGCTCGACCGAAGTGAGATTGAAGCCACCTGGCACTCGCTCAGCAATAGCGACTTCTGGCTGCTTCTTCTCCGCAAAAAGAGCTCCATGACCGGCTTCAGTGATCTGCTCGGCTCATTCTCCGATACTGAATTTGTATCCCATTTTGAGATTGGTGCAGACTGGCAGAGTCACAGCAAGGTGAACGGATCGTTTATGATGATCTTCTGCGGCCCATCCTGTATTACCGCCTCATCCTACATTCTTGGCAAACTCCGTGGTTGCAGCTACATACACTACGACAACCCCTCCGACCTTCCCTATCTGTGGTCTCTCTACTCTGAGAAACTGAGTTGGATGAACGGGCTGCACGATCAAATCTACGTCTGTGACCACCATAGCCACACGGTGTCAGAAATTTTGACGCCATACTGGGACGACTCGGGCGAAATTACTGTTATGAATTCCCTGGCCAGAATGGGCGTCTCGGCAGACGAAAAAACCTATGGATTCCCTTTGGAGAGCGCATTTCCGGCCATCATGATGAGCCTCAACTCTGAGCCTGTAAATGAGGAGAAGTAACCAATGAGAATTATTACCGGAAAACTTAAGGGCAGAACAATACCGGTACCCAAAACCGGAGAGCTCCGTCCTACATCAGACCGAGCCAAAGAGGGAATATTCTCTGTTATCGATTCCCGTACCTATCTGGAGAGCACCAGGGTTCTGGATCTGTTCGCCGGAAGTGGAAACCTTGGATTTGAAGCGATCTCCCGCGGCGCATCCAGCTGCCTGTTTGTTGATCGGGAGAAAGCCCATATCGATCAGATTCTCAAAACGGCCGGTGAGCTCGATGTTACCACTCAGGTACAGACTCTGATCACCGAAATCAGTGAACTTCTAACGGAGAACAAACAGGGATCCTTCGACTTTATCTTTGCAGATCCCCCCTACGATTATTTCGCTATGGAGGAGATGATTAGCCAGATTCTGGAAGGGGGCTGGCTCAATGAAGAGGGGTGGTTTATCCTGGAACACGATAAACGGCACGACTTCTCAGGTCACCCTAACTGCCTTACCTCCAAAAGTTATGGCCGCACCATTGCCGCTTTCTTTACGCCGGATCAACAATAGTACCGCAACTCCCCGCCCGGGAACCGAAATTCATTTATTGCGCAGGATTTTGCATTTTGAAGCCAAACTCCGCAACAAAATCTAACCAATGACTCGCACTGCACTCTACCCCGGATCTTTCGACCCTCTAACCAACGGGCATCTCGATATTCTTCAGCGCGCCGTTCAGATGTACGATAAAGTGATCGTAACGGTAGCCGTCAATAAGAGAAAGAGTGCCGTATTTACCGGCGAAGAACGTATTGAGCTAATTCGGGAATCCATCCGCGATTATGATTGGGCAGATCGTGTGGAAGTAGAGCAGTTTACCGGACTTCTGATCGATTTCGCACGAAAAAAGGGGGTAACCGTTCTGCTCAGGGGAGTTCGGCAGATCTCCGACTTTGAGTATGAATTTCGCATGGCCCTCACCAATCGCAGACTCGCCCCGGAGATCGATACCGTATTCCTGATGCCCGACGAACAGCTCACGTTCATCTCCGCCACCATCGTCAAAGAGGTGGCTGCATGGGGTGGTGACCTGAGCAGCTTCGTGCCAGACAATGTTGCAGATGCTCTTCGAAAGAGGTACAAAGAGATCAACAACGGGTAGCTGTAACCCTTCTCCCCAAACCCGGATTCACTTCCTTCCCGTTTGAAGAAACCTCTTGCGAGGTGGACATTTTAATGTGTATTATAAAAGTCTGTTATCGAAAACTGTTCAGATAGAACGTTACGGGCACGAATTCGGGTTATGCCAATCCGAACTCAAAAAAAGAAAAAAATGCCGACATGATTACAAAAGGAGATAAAATCGAGACCGACTTTTCATTGAACGTTGTCCAAAACGGAGAAGAGAAAGAGATTAAATTTCAGGATCTTTTGAATAAACCTGCCATCGTATCTGTCTACATGAGGAACAATACCGGTGGCTGCGACAAACAGAACCGCAGCCTGGCGGAACATTCGAAATGGTTTGAAGATAAAGGTTACAATCTGGTAGCCATCAGCAAGGATAGCTGCGGATCTCATAAAAATTATGCAGAGAAGATCGGCATCAACTACACACTTGCTTCAGACCCTGAACATAAATTTGCCCGCGCCACCGACTCAATTGTCGAGAAGAAGATGTATGGCAAAACATTTGAAGGTCCATCGCGATCTGCTTATGTAATCGATACCGACGGTACCGTTTTGGCAATCATCGAAAAGATTGACACCAAAGCTCATGCCGAAGAGCTCAAGGAGCTGATCGAGTCACTTTAGAGATCATCCATCCGTTATTGATCTCACCCAAACTTTTTTTAACACTTTACACCGATACATGAAATCCTTAGTCATCGTAGAGTCCCCTACCAAAACCAAGACTATTAAAAAGTATCTACCCGATGGTTACGTGGTAGATTCGTCCATGGGGCATATTCGCGACCTTCCATCTTCTGCCAAAGAGATTCCGGCCAAATATAAGAAAGAGTCCTGGTCCAATTTGGGCATCAATGTAGATGATCGCTTCGACCCGCTCTACGTAGTTCCTGCAAGCAAGAAGAAGATCGTAACCAAGCTTAAGAAGCTACTAAAGGATTCGGATGAACTGATCCTTGCAACTGATGAAGATCGCGAGGGAGAGGCCATTTCGTGGCATCTGGTTGAGCTGCTTAAACCCAATGTTCCCGTGAAGCGCATGGCGTTTCGCGAAATTACCAAAGAGGCGATTCAAAACGCGCTGGAAAACTTCCGGGACATCGACATGAACCTGGTTCATGCTCAGGAGACCCGGCGAATTCTCGATCGCCTGGCCGGCTACACCATTTCGCCACTACTCTGGAAGAAAATCTCTCCGGGCCTCTCTGCAGGCCGGGTGCAGTCGGTAGCCGTTCAGTTCCTGGTTGCCCGCGAACGAGAGCGAATGAAATTTAAGAGCGGTATCTACTACGACCTGAAGGCAGAGCTCTCAAAGCTTGGCGACAAATCCCGCTTCAACGCGGATCTCTCTCATCTTGATGGAAAACGTCTTGCTAGCGGCAAGGATTTTGATGAGAATACAGGAAAGCTGAAGAAACCGGACAGCGTGGTGCTGCTTGATGAAGAGAAAGCCGGCAAACTTCGTGAACTGCTGAACAGCGCAGAGTGGAAGGTCTCCAAGATTGACGTTAAAACTCAGAAACGGAACCCATCTGCTCCGTTCATCACATCCACGCTTCAGCAGGAAGCGAACCGTAAGTTTGGATTTTCTGCCCGCGATACCATGAGTATTGCACAGAAGCTTTATGAAAACGGTTTGATCACCTACATGAGAACCGACTCCACCAACCTCTCCGGACAGGCGATCAGCGCCGCCCGAAATGAGGTGGAGAAGCAGTATGGCAAAGAGTATCTCTTTGAACGGGTTCGTCAGTATGGCAAGAAGTCGAAAGGGGCACAGGAGGCGCACGAAGCGATTCGTCCTGCAGGCTCATCATTTATACATCCCGATAATATTAAACTCGGAGCACGCGAATTTAAATTATACGATCTGATCTGGAAGCGGACTATTGCAACACAGATGGCCGAAGCCCAGCTTGAGTTTACCAACGTCACGATTACCGCTTCAAAGGATGGTACTGAGGCAGACTTCAAAACCTCCGGTAAGAAAATTCTCTTCCCGGGTTTTTTCAGAGCTTATGTTGAGGGGAGTGATGATCCTGATGCGGCAATTGAGAATCAGGAGATCTTTCTGCCTGAACTGACTGAAGGTGAAGCTGCCGAGATGCACAAACTGGAGTCCATTTCACACGAAACGAAGCCGCCTGCCAGATTTACGGAAGCGACTCTCGTGAAGGAACTGGAGAAGCGTGGTGTTGGCCGGCCAAGCACCTACGCCAGCATCATTAGCACCATTCAGGACAGAGGCTACGCCAGAAGGGACGGCAAGACACTCATCCCATCCTACACAGCCTTTGCGGTAACCTCTCTGCTCGAAGAGCATTTCCCACATGTAGTAAACAGCGACTTCACCTCGAAACTTGAGGACAAACTGGATGAAATCGCCAAAGGTGAGTATGATCCTGTAAAATATCTGGAAGAGTATTATCACGGCGAAAACGGCCTGAAGGCTCAGGTAGATCGCCAGGAAGATAAAATTGACGGACAGAAAGCCCGTGTTCTCGATCTGCCACTCGACAACCTGAATGGAATGCAGGTGCATGTAGGTAAATTCGGCCCCTATGTTAAAACGGAATCGGATGGCGAGGAGATCACCACCTCCCTTCCCGTTGACCTTGACCCCGGTGAACTGAGTGCCGATAAGATTCGCGAGCTTCTTAAAGCCGAAAAAGAGGGGCCAAAATCACTTGGTGAACACCCTGAAACCGGCGAACCTGTTTACGTGCTGAATGGCCGTTTTGGGCCCTATGTGCAGCGTGGCGAAGTGACAGAAGAGAATAAGAAACCGAAGCGGGTATCCCTGCTTAAGGGAATGAAACCTGCTGACATCGATTTCGAAACCGCCGTCAGTCTACTGGAGCTGCCCCGCCCACTCGGCGATCATCCGGAGACCGGCAAGGTTGTTAAGGCGGGCGTTGGCCGATATGGGCCTTATGTGGTTCATGATGGTACATTCAAGTCACTCAAGAAAGATGACAATGTGTTGACCATTGAACTGGATCGTGCCGTGCAGCTGCTTAAGGAGAAAGGTAAGGTGGGACGAGGCAGCTCTGCCATTGCCGATCTCGGCAACCACCCTGAGACGGACAAGCCGATCAAGGTTCTGAGCGGTCGCTACGGGCCGTATATCAAATATGGCAAGAAGAATATCTCCCTGCCAAAGGGAACCGAACCGGAAAAATTCACCATGGGCGATGCGGTTCGGCTGATTGATGAGAAGGGGAAGAAGTAGGCGTTTGGTGCGGCTTCTTCCTTTTGGTATCATCGTTGACCACGTTTAATCCACCGGATGAGAACCGATGGCAACTCTCACTGAAACACTGTATCAGCTGGCCGATCCCGGGATCGCTGAGCACTCGCAGGGTTTTTTCAAAACGGGGCCGGGTGAGTATGGTGAAGGCGACCGGTTTCTAGGCATTCGGGTTCCGGAGCAGAGAAAGGTTGCCAGAAGATTCAGGAATCTCTCACTTGATGAACTAGAATCACTGCTGCAGTCTGAGTGGCATGAGTTGCGGCTTACAGCTCTCTTCATCCTCGTACTGCAGTACCAAAAAGGAGATGCCGCGCAGCGTGTAACGATTTTTCACTTCTATATCCGGAATCTCGACCGGGTAAACAACTGGGATCTGGCAGACTCTTCTGCCGGCCATATTGCCGGCCACTACCTATTCGACAAGGACCGTAGCCTTCTCTTTGACCTTGCCGAATCGGAGAATATCTGGAAACGGCGGGTTGCCATCATTGCTACCGGTGCTTTCATCAGTCACGAAGACCTGGAGGACACCTTCCGGATCTCAGAGATGCTATTGAACGACCCTCAAGACCTCATCCACAAAGCTGTTGGCTGGATGATCCGTGAAACCGGTAAAAAAGACCGGGAGGCGATGGAGGCGTTTCTCTTGCGCCATTACCGGCAGATGCCCCGCACCATGCTTCGCTATGCGATTGAACATTTGCCGAAAGAGAGAAGAAAGGAGTATTTGGAGGGCAAGGCTTTAACCTAAGGCTCTGTTGGGTGTTAATTAGACCAGACTCAAGCAACCCGAACGTGAATTGCTCATCAACCACAAAAAAATATACTTGTACGTATACTTGTTTTGACTACCATCGTTATTACAGTTCTGAGTTCAAGTCACTAGTGCAACAGCGCAGTGTTTTAGTGTTTGCTGTATGGGTGAATTTTAATCAAATGGAAGCATGTTTATATTATCCTAGATTAGCAGAAAACCAATAGTTAGCGTAAAAAAATTCAAGGAAACTTTTCAGAACATGAGCCATTTTAATTGCTTATTGAATTCTCAATTGCAGAGTTTGCAATTAAGATCATAGTCTGCTTCGGAGCTGCCTTCTGTCTTAAGGTGTACTTTACCTCACTTTCAAACCATATGATTTCTGCCATTGTACAAGAAACATTGCATTCTGCTTCAATAAAGTAACCCTGGATATTATTAACTAACGAGACAATCTGGCTATTTTTTGGTTGAGCTGTCACTGTAACTTGTTCACCATAAACGGCCCCATCCAAGCATGCCGTATTCCAATCACAATAAGGATCGGTTGCTATTTGAATAGAGTACTTAAACTCTTCCGTCGCACCAACAATTGCATACAAACCGGATGGATCGTTTAATTCTTCGGCTGCCAAATATGTAGGCAAACGTAAAGGAATAGATACATTTTGAAGTTCAGATAAAACTGAATTAAATACAAGAAGGCTTTGAACTACCCTGGGTTATTTAAAAATTTGGCCGAATAAGCCATAGTTCTTTCACGTATTGTAGATTTTAAGGGCATTTAACCCTCTCAGGAGCCGCATTTTGACCGATTTACGGCCAAAATCGCCGCTCCCGGACA
>JAFIFA010000134.1 GCA_020832225.1 Balneolaceae bacterium | reverse complement strand
TACTGGGAGGGGCAGATGAAAGATTTAAGAGTGGAACGTAATCTGCCATTTCACAATCAGGCCGTATGGGGTTTCTCAATCAGCGACTGTTGGCTCATTAATGAAAAGTTCTGCAGTGAGTATCTGAATGAAAACAGGGCACGCTACTCCGTTTTCAGCGTACTCCCCGATAACGCCATGTACACAACCGGAAGAATGGTGCTAAACCCCGGCTACAAGGAAACCCTCTCCGGCAATACCATGCTGGATAATATCGAAGCAATTCATAATGACGGCGGACTTGAAAATCTGATCGTCTGTATTGGCCACAACAATATTGTAGGCTCGGTAACCAAGCTAAAGATAGAGTATTCGACAGAGTCGGACCTTAACGCGCCCTATCCTGAGCGTAGCTGTACCGTGTTTCGACCGGAGCATTTCAGAACAGAACTCCGCACGCTTTACGAAAAGGTTGCAAAAGTTGGGGTCGGACGGGTATTTGTACCAACCATTCCCTATGTCACCATACCTCCGGCCATACGTGGTGTAAACCTTGATGGATCCTGCCCGGGTGATGGCTACTTTGATTATTATGCACGATTTTGGATCTGGGATGAGGATTTCAGTCCGGAAAAACATCCACACCTCACAAGGGGCGAAGCCGTTATTCTAGACCAAACCGTGGATCGCTATAACAGTATTATTAAGGAGCTTGCCGACGAATTTGATTTTACCGTGGTTCCTGTACATCATCATGTACACGCTGCAGCGAGACGGCGCCACCTCTCAGACGGTACAGCTCCATTCCCTCCCTCTTTTATCGAGGCACTGAAAAGGAATCCAAAAACCTCATTCATGGTGGATAAAGATGGTGAGCCCCGCATCTCCACCGACTACCTGAGGCTTGATGATGAGACCGGTAAAATTGACCGGGGAGGCATCTTCTCTCTGGACGGACTCCATCCAACCACTATCGGTTATGGTCTTATTGCCAATATCTACCGGATGAGCATGGAGAAGCATGGTGTAAAGTTTGAGCGTCCCATAGACTGGGATTTCATTATTGAAAATGATACGCTGGTAAACGATCCCCCACTTTTGCTTCACGACCTTCGACTGCTTCTACGATTTCTTGCACTCGGGAATCAGGAGCGCTTTATGCTTTTCGGGAAAAATATCCTTCAGCAGGCTGTTGAGGTCTTCTCATCAAGGCCGGAGGTTCCGGATTAAAAGAGTTATTGAATTGAATCCGCCAGTTTTATCCCGTTTTTGATGCAATCCGGCACAGAGATTCCATTTCTGAAATTACCGGCAAGGTGCAGTCCGGGGTTTCTCTCCTCCAGATCGTTGAAGATATTGAGAATGCTATCGTAGCCTACATGGTAGCCGGGTATGGAAGAGGGCCAATAGATATGGTCTTTGAAACTTGGTTCACCTGTGAGGCCGATCAGGTCAGACAGTTCTTCCAAAACAACCTTCAACAGCTCTTCACTCTCTGTTTCGGCGAGATCGGGCTGGCGACCGCCACCAATAAAAACTGTGAGGAGATGTGAATCAGACGGCGCCCTCCCCTCAAAAAGCGTGGAGCTGAAGAGCGCTCCAAGAATCTTTCTGTTCTCCTTTTCGGGAACCAAAAACCCAAACCCATTCAATGGATGGCTGACCTGCTCCTTTTTAACACCGAGCAGCATCACTGAGAGCGGTGGATAGTTTACATCCTTTATCTTTTTCTCTTCTGTATCTGTGAGCGGAATCAGGCTTCGGCTCCATTTGTAGAGAGGTACATTAACGATTACATCACTAAAGGGCCCGTAACTACCCATCTGAGTGGCAACTTTCCAGCCATCATCGTTCTTATCAATAGAAACAACATCATGATTCAGATGGAGGTGATCCAGGCCTTCTGCCAGGGTATCGGGGAGTTGCTGCATTCCTTTGCGAAAAGAGATCAACCTTCGGGGCACCTTTCCCTCCTTTCGTTTCTTTGATCCTGCTACACTGCCCCAAATCAGAGAGCCATACTCCTGCTCCATCTCATCCATCACGGGAAAGGCGTGTCGCAGTGAGAGCTGCTCCGGACGATTGGCGTAAATACCCGCAACGAAGGGATTGATGGCATAATCGAGCATCTCACTGCCAAGACGCCTCTCCACAAACTCAGCCACCGTCTGATCTCTATTTCTGTTTTTGGTGATAAATGGTTCTGCCAGCAGACGACTTTTTGCCTTTGCCGAAAAAAGCGGGGTTGTAACGGCACTTTTGAGGGAGAGCGGCAACATAACCAGCTTACCATTTTTCACGATGAATCGATTCGATGCTTCGCTATTCGCTTCAACCATTTCACCAGAGAGCCCCGCTCCGTCCAGAAACTGAGCTACAATTCTCTCTTTAAGAAGCAGTGTGTTCGGTCCATATTCAGGTTGCCAATCACCCTCTCTCCGAGTCTTGATGGCTCCACCTGCCTCACCCTTTCGCTCAAACAGTTCGGTTTCAACACCCGCTCTCTGCAGCTGCCACGCTGTTACAAGGCCGGTAATTCCACCACCTACAATTGCTACACGTTTGTCAATCATATACTTACATAGTTTAATAGAGAGAACGAAGCTTTTAAAATGGTTATTTAGATTTTGTCTAAATAAACTTGAACCTATTTCAAGACCCCCCTTAAATTAGACTCGTTCTAAATAACCAACTGTTAAAAATTACACCTGCTAGATGAATTTAAGTTATACCTCTAAAATAGCGACTTTCCTGCTCTTATCTGTATGGATTTCAGCTGATGCCTTCTCCCAAACTTCGACAGAACGGGATACATCAAAAGTTATTGATGAAATTGTTCTTGATCGCATCACTGTTGTCGGAAATCCGGTCTGGATGACCCGAATTCCCGGTGCAGCAAGCTATGTGAGTGCTGAGCAGTTAAAGCGACACAGTTATACAGATGTAAACCGTATTCTCAGAACTATTAGTGGTATCAACATTCAGGAAGAAGATGGATATGGTCTTCGGCCGAATATCGGACTGCGTGGTGCCGGTGTTGAACGCAGCACCAAAGTGAATCTGATGGAAGATGGTATTCTCGTAGCCCCGGCGCCCTACTCTGCACCTGCCGCATACTACTTCCCGACGATGGCCCGAATCAACTCCGTTGAGGTGCGAAAGGGATCGTCTCAGATCAAATATGGTCCCAATACAACGGGAGGTGCCATTAACATGATCTCCACACCTATTCCGTCTGAAATGACCGCAAATGCTGAACTCAGCGTAGGTGAACGGTTCTCCAATAAGCTATATGCCAACATTGGAAACCGCACAGAACGTTTCGGCTATATGGTTGAAGTTCTCCAGCTCGGCGACGACGGCTTCAAGCAGCTTGATGGTGGCGGCGATACAGGTTTTCAGGTGAGAGATATCCTCGGCAAGTTTATGTATCAAAACTCTCCCAATGCCTCTGTTTACCAGCGTTTTGAACTAAAAGTTGGTTACAACACACAGATATCCGACGAAACGTACCTTGGTGTTACAAGAGATGATTTTAACTCGGCTCCCAACCGCCGCTATGCTGCATCACAGGTCGACAATATCGATGTTGAGCAGTTTCAGATCTCTGCGAGACACTTTGCCCTTCTATCAAACAATGTAGACCTCACGTCTACCATCTACCGTCAGGATGTAACTCGTGCATGGTACAAGCTGCACGACCTTGATACTTCTGTAGAGACCGTAAATACCGGCGGTCTGCGAGATGTCCTTCGCAATCCGGAGGCTAACAGCACAGAGCTCTCCTACCTTCGTGGTGCAACCAGCCCTGATAATGCACTTAATGTTCGTAACAACAATCGTGAGTACTACTCTCAGGGTATCCAATCCATACTCGGGGTAAACTTTGAAACCGGTGATGCATCACATCAGGTTGAATTTGGAGTACGGCTCCATCAGGATCAGGAAGACCGCTTTCAGGAAGAGGACGGATATCGGATGGAAGATGGCGTAATGGTACTTACCAACGCCGGTGTTCCCGGAACGCAGGCCAACCGTGTGGGATCTGCAACAGCACTCTCCTTCTTTGTACAGGATCAGATTCGTCTGAATCGCTGGACCATTACCCCGGGCCTTCGCTATGAGCAGATCTGGTTCAACAACAGAAATTACGGCACTGAAGACCTCGAGAGAACAGGCAGCAACCTTAATGAGAATGAGTATACAACCAACGTCTTTATTCCGGGAGTTGGAATCTCATTCCAGGCAAATGATAACGTAACTCTGATTGGTGGTTTACACCGTGGCTTCTCCCCGCCAAGCCCCGGTTCTTCCTCTGAGACTACCTCGGAGCTGAGCGTGAATTACGAACTTGGAGCGCGATATACCAACGGACTTTTCCAGGCAGAAGCGATCGGATTCTTTAACAACTATAGCAACCTGCTCGGCTCCGACCTTGCAGCCGGTGGCGGTGGCGGAACAACCGCTCAGTTCAACGCCGGCCGTGTAGATGTTCTCGGCCTTGAATTCACCACCTCTATGGAGCTGGCTGAAATCCTGAACCTGCAGAATGCATCGATCCCTTTCAATGTGAATTACACCTACACAAACTCCACCTTCCAGTCTGATTTTGAGAGTGGATTTGGCCCATGGGGTTCTGTAGAGAGCGGAGACAAAATTCCTTTTATCCCCGAGCATCAGTTTAATGCCGGACTCTCTTTCAATACAGGAGCATTTACAGCATCGGTCAACTCAATCTACTCACCAAAAATGAGAACCGTTGCCGGAAGCGGAGCAATCGACCCCGACTTCTCCACCGATAGCTATCTCCTGTTTGATCTGAGCAGCTCCTACGCAATCAACAGCAACATTGACATCTTTACAAACATCCGCAACCTCCTCAATGAGACCTACATTGTCTCAGACAGACCCGCAGGCGTGAGACCGGGACTGCCAAGAACTGTAATGGGCGGTGTGAGATACAGTCTCTAACTACTCCATTTATTCACTCCATACTTATCCCCCTGTATCAAATGATTTGGTGCAGGGGGTTTTTTATTACTCTCTTCTTCTTTATAAAACGGCCTCAAGTGGTTACCTTCTTTTCCCATTTAAATTGACTATGAAAGAGACGATGAAAATCTCCGTACTCGGTTGTGGCTGGCTCGGTTTTCCGCTGGCGCAGAATTTGCTCGAAGAGGGGCATACCGTAAAAGGCTCCACTACCTCAAAAGAGAAGCTATCCATTTTAAAACAGGCAGGAATCGACTCCTACCAGATTGAATTGCCTCCCGGCAAATCTCAACAGGACCATAAACCTTTCTGGGATTGCGACCTGCTCTTTCTCAACATTCCTCCCGGTCGGGGTAGAGAGAATGCAGATGAAGAGTATAATCAGATTCTCGACTATGTACTGGCAAAGGCTAAAGAGCATAATATCTCATGGATCCTCTTTGCCAGCTCCACATCGGTCTACAGCGAAAAGGGAGGGCTTACTTACGAAGTTGATGCAGTGCCCGGAACAGCTGCCAGACCTTCCGGAGAGACAATGCTCAATGCTGAGCAAAGGATTCAAAAGTCGGGCTGCGACTGGACCATTCTCCGGTTTGGAGGGCTATATGGATATGGAAGGCATCCGGTTAAGTACCTTAGCGGTAGAAACGGCCTGAACGGCGCATCCAAACCGGTTAACCTGGTTCATCAGGTAGATTGTGTGCGAGCGGTGTCAGCGGTTATCAGACAGAAAAAGAGAAACACCATATATAACGTAGTGTCAGATGGACACCCGCCCCGCAAGGAGTTTTATCAGTCGGCAGCAGAACATTTTGATCTGCCGCAACCGAACTTCAATGATGACACTGAGAAGAATTGGAGAGTTGTCTCTAATCAGAAGCTGAAAGATGAGCTGCAGTTCACTTTCTCATACCCCAACCCGATGGATCACACGCCCTGATCGTTTTCATCAACGACCAGGATATCCGCTGCAATGTTATTGCCGATTGTGATGATTCCGTTTTCGGTCTCTACTTTTACCGGCCCGTCGAATGGCTCCTTGTCAATCACTTTTAGCCTGATACCGGGTATCAATCCCTGTTTTTCCAGGTAGCGCAGCAGTTCCGGATTTTGATCTTTTACACGATGAAGGATAAAGGGTTTGTTAACCGGAATTTCTGAGAGAACAAAATCCTTATAGACCGGCATCCGTCCATCCTTGGTTGGGATGGGATCACCATGTGGATCGAAGATCGGGTTATCGAGCATCTCCGCAATCTTGTCTTCAAACTGCTCGGATATGTGATGCTCAAGCTTCTCCGCTTCATCGTGCACCTCATCCCACGAATATCCCATCATCTCTTTCAGGTAGAGCTCGAGAAGCCGGTGGTGTCGAATAATTTCCAGGGCTATTTTTTTCCCTGCATCGGTCAGAGTGGTTCCGTAGTAGGATTCATAGTTCACAAGCCCCATCTCTGAGAGTCGCTTCACCATATTTGTAACCGATGCACTGGCTACGCCCATCTTCTCAGAAAGACTGGAATTGGATACCCCTCCCTCTTTCTCTTCCTGAAGGGTATAAATCGCTTTTAAATAATCTTCTACAGACTGGCTTCGGGACATCGTCATTTTACGTGTTCCTTTATAATTGATTTTGCCACACTTTGAATTAAGATCCTACCTCTCACGATACTCGTCAAACGTCTGGCTTAAGTAGGCATCGCTGCCTACAAAGTTGAGCAGCGTGGAGAACATATCTGCTTCGATAAATCCGGGCTGAAGCCCGAGAATGGCTCCCTCACTGTTCATAAAGTAGGTGGTGGGTACATTTTCATTATCGAGCGCCCGCGCAAATTGAGCCTCGGTCATCTCCGTACCGTGAAATTTCACCTTCCTGTCAGACTCCACATTGATTTTAACCCATATGAAATGGGAATCGATCGCACTCAATACTTCATCGTTCTGGTAGACGTCTGAGTGCATTCTCTGGCAATAAGGGCACCAGGCTGCGTAGACATCGATCAATATTTTTTTATCCGAATCGGCAGCCATCTCCAGTGCTTCCGCCATGGAAACCGGTTCAGGATTGCTGTTTTGTGCAAATACAGTGCTGAGTTGCAGCCCAAAAATCAGACAGGCAATCAGTATGGTTTTTTGGTAGTTCATGGTGGTAAAATAACGATCTCTCGGGAAAATATTACTTCTTCTTTATGATCAGCATCGTCATGTCATCATGGGGATTTTCCATGTCGCTGAAGCTGTTCAGGTCGTCCATAACGTTCTTTAGAAGTTTATCTGATGTAAGATCATGATACTTTTCAATCAGACGATGAAGCCGTTCATCGCCATAAAAATCATTCCCTGCACTTGTCGCCTCAACAACCCCATCCGTAAACATGATCAAAATGTCACCACTTTTTAGGCTGATCGTCTGCTCTGTGATATTTTTCATAAAGGTTTGATCGCAAGCCATTCCCACGCCGATACCTTTTGGTGTGTATTGGTGGAGCTTGCCTTCGTTACTATTGTAGTAGAGCAGCGGATTGTGTCCGGCCCTGGAAAAACGGAAGGTGCTCTCCTTAAGATCGGCTACGCCAAAAATCAGGGAAACAAAAGTGCCTCTGCTCGCATTATTCCGAAATAGCTTGTTGGTTTTGGCAAGTAACTCGCTCGAGGAGGTAAAATCCTGACAGATTGCATGCAGAACTCCCTTGGTAAAGGTCATGTAGAATGCGGCTTCAATACCTTTTCCGCTCACATCCCCTATCGTCACTGCAAGGCGGTGATCGTCAATTTCGATAAAGTCGTAGTAATCGCCTCCTGTTTCGTAGGCCGGCTTACAGATTGCGGCAATATCAAGCCCTTCGAACTGTGGTGTTCGCACCGGAAGAAACGACTGCTGAACTTTTCTTGCAATCTGAAGCTCCTGCTTCATCCGTTCATCCTGAGCCAGCTCTTCTACATACTCAGGCACGAAATCGGGCAGTTCTCTCATGTGGCTACCCTTTCTGAGGGCATAAAGACCAAACCCAACCACACCGGTAAGCAACAACAAATGCGTGTAGAAGAGATTCAGGTCCGGTGAAGCGGAGACAACCCAGCCGGTTGCAGTTGAAAAATGTCCGGCCGTAAAAAGTAGCGTAAGAAAAGTGGTGAGATAATCATCCTTCAGATAGATTATCGCTGCAAGTAGCCCGGCAACTGATGTTACAATTAACTTCGTACTGATCGGCCCCATATTGATATAGAGCGGATTCATAAGTGCAAAAACGAGTACGGTGATCAGTACAAGAGCAATTAAGGAGGGGATAACCGACCGTAAATGGCCCAAACCGATCAGAAATATCGCTTGGGTTATAACGAGGTAGATTGCAATGTTGAAAAGAATCATGGTCAGGGATGGCAGATAGATACCATCAGAATAGAACCGACTTTCTATAGTGACGTACCCGTTAGGTAATAAGCTATAGAGTAGTACTACGCCCCCGGCAATTATGAACGAATAGATCACGCTTCTGATAAAGACCAGCCCAACCGGTTTATTCACAAAATAGCCAAGTCGAATCAGATCCAGACTTCTAAGCTTCTCTGGCCAGTGCTGTCTTGTTACAGAATCTGAGATGGAGGTAGAGAGGAAATAGATCACTGATGAGAATGCCGCTATAAATCCACAGGTAAGCAACATGGCCAGTACAAATCGGAATGTGAGCTCTCCCCCATATGTGAAGTGCTCGTGGCTGTTTTGCAGAACTACGAAAAATGGGAATATAAATCCTGCAAGAACTGCAATGAGAATAGCTGCGCGAAGATCGATCAATCTCATCCTGAATCGAATGATCAGAAGAGCCAGAACCCAAAAAAGGGCAATCATAAGGATTCCGGCCTGAATTCCGGACTGTATCTGTACCCACCCAAATTCCGGTGCACTCTCCTCATCATAGGAAAGTTCCATCGAGATTAGTGCGCCCGATGGAAGAATTAACAACTCCAGAGAGGGTTGCTGTCTCACGTCTTGAGAAGCAGAGCTGTAAATCACTTTAGCTCCATCGAAACTCCTCACAGTTGTTTTCTCGACACTCACTGAATCGAAAGACAGACCGGCCCAGGCTGAACGCCCCAGGTGTTGATCACCCATTGCTTGCGCCAACTCCCTGTCGAAATAGGTTTGTCCACCCGGGCGGAGTAATCCCGGCTCCATCTCTCCATTGAAATCAAAGCTTAGGTAGTTCAGAACAGTACTGTCTGACGGAAATGTATTGAACACAACAGGTTCCATATCCAACACCTGCCCCAGAAGCTCCGCATCCAGCACTCGGTCCGGCAGATTACGATCTGCGTTAATAAGCTCCAGAAGGTCTCCCTGCTCATTGAGCCTTACATCAATATTGGTAATGCTATTTCGGGTCAGAAGAAATTCATCCGATTCAGGGTCTCCCATCCTGAGAATATTTTCCCAGTAAAAAGGACCATAAAGTAGTCGATTTCTCTCCTCACCCAGAAATTGCGGAAGGTCGATCTGTTTCTGCAGAGAGTCTAATAGAGACGTTTTCGTTACAAACCTTGCTATAGGGGCAGATGCTGTTTCATAGCCCAGTTGATTGGCAAGTGCCTCCGATGATTCTGCAGACTCCGCTTTTCCAAGTGAATGATCGGCTTGACTCAGCGGATGCAGACCAGAATAGAACCAATAGAATAGAGCTGCTGCAAGAATACCTGCAATAGCTAATCCCCAATCCTGTTTTGTAGTATCGCTGAATGTAGACAAAAGACCTCTTTACGGTTACATTTTCTCTGCCCTGATCTGTACCTTACATCGAATTTAAGAGATTTAAGTTTCAAAAAAATCAGTTATTAAGTAAGAAAACAAACAATCCGCCATGTGCCTGATGGTTTTTGCACACAAAGTGCACCCAAAATATCCGCTGATCTTTGCTTCCAACAGGGATGAATTCTATAAGAGACCTGCTATGGAAGCAACCTTTTGGCCAGAACACCCAGATCTTCTGGCAGGAAAAGATCTTGAAGCCGGCGGAACCTGGATGGGTGTTACCAAAAACGGACGCTTTGCGGCACTCACCAACTACCGGAATATTGAGGAAATAAAAGAGAACGCACCCAGCCGTGGCGACCTGGTCAAGGATTTTCTAACATCAGAGATAAACGCAGAGAACTATCTCTCCACTTTGGGCGATACAGCCAGGGAGTATAACGGTTTTAACCTGATCGTGGGAAACGCAGAAGAACTTTGGTACATCAACAATAAAGAGGTGAAAGCAGAGAGAGTTAAACCCGGCTACCATTCCCTCAGCAACGCTTTTCTTGATACCAAATGGCCAAAAACTGAACAAGCGCTTCGCGATTTTAAAAAAAGTGTACAGCCTGACGATACCCCTAACCCTGAAAAGCTTTTCTCGCTGCTGAATAATGATCAGCGATATCCGCGACATATGCTGCCGGAAACAGGCCTCTCGGATGAAATGGAGCAGGTTGTTTCATCCGTTTTCATCAAATCTGAAGAGTATGGCACCAGATGCTCTACCGTCTATATCGCTGCAGAGAATGAAGAGAATAGGTTCTTTGAACGCACATTCAGACCCAATGGCGGCGGAGTGCGAAGCGAGGTTAGCTACTCGTTTTGAGTTGCCACACACCTTTAAGAACCAGAAAAGATAAAATTCCCGCCATGGCAGATCCTACGATAACCACTTCATGAAGCTGCAGATCTGAGCCGGCAAACAGAATGTCGGATCGTCCTGCCACCAACAGTGGCAGGAATAGAATAACAAGCAACAGCCCAAACGCTACAGGTGCGGTTTTCTTGAGGCTTCGCTCATTTCTGCCCGGAATCTCCCTGCTTTGGAAAAGAGCGGCAATTTTCTCCCAGTTTAGAAACATGGCGTAGGCAACAAAGTTGGGGAGAAACGCAATATTGAGCATCATCATGGTTGAAAAGTGGAACAGCACAGCGATGCTCAAAAAGAGATTAAACCAGCGCCTGCGGAATACGGCAACCAGGAAACCGATCTCAAAAATTACGGTTCCCCAGTCGAGCAGCTCCCAGAACCAACGACTCTCAATCATCAGAAATTGAGCGGCGAGCAGCTCCTGTCTCTCCCTCACAAAAAACTGATTCAGGAGATGACCATAGGTTGCCTGCGTGGATGGATCCAGCCACCCTCCAAGGATTTTCGGAAAACCGGCCGTAAACATCATAAATCCGATCAGAAGTGCCAGCATGGGTAGCGGCCAGCTTTCGGGCGAGAGCCCTGTGGTCCGGTCAGATTTCTCATCGATTGAATAACAAATACCCCAATTGCTGAAAGCCATAAGCAGCGGCACTACTGCAATCAAAATCTCGTGATCGATCTTCCCGACGCTGAAAAAGATACCCTGAAGCAGAAGCAGAAGAGTTCCGGCGGCTATGGATGAAGCCTTGGTTCTGTAACCAAGAATCATCAAAAGAAAGGACACTTCAGCACCAAACCGTATAGCCATCAAAAGGCTGGTGGATGGAAATTCGCTGCCAAACATCATCGGGCCCGGTGGCGGTGTGTAGAGCGAGCCCGGAAGATTTGAAATCCACTGAATATGGGATACACCATCGCCCGGTGTCAAAAAGAGCAAAATGAACAGCCCGGCAAATATTCGTGCAAGTCCTAGTCCCTCAGCCGAAACGGTTGTCCACTCCTCCGCCCATAAACCAACTCTCTCGTTCAGTCTCACCTTTCTCCCTTATTGAGCTTTATACGAAACCGTTCTGTCACCGAGTCGGGCTCCGCAACCTGTAGTGATTGGGGGAAATGGAACCTCAGACCAACAAGTTCGATTCGGTCTACGGCCAGCCCACTCTCTCTGCGTGCTTCCTTATAGAGCCACTCTCTTGCCTCCGGAGTAATAGAATCGATCTGATCGGGATCAGAGAAGTGGCTTCGAACAAACCCTGAGACCTGCGATCGGGGCATCTCAGAAAAGAGATGATGTGGCATAAGGGTTACAACTTCCTCGCCTTCATACAGTTCAAAACGGATGTCGTTCAGCTGATAGCCCTCCCCATCCGAATAGACGCTTTTAAATCCCGGAAATACAAATGCCGGCCACGGTTCACTCTTCAGTTCACCTACAATTCCAACGAGTGCATACTGCAGTACCAGTATGACAAAAGCGATAATAAAGAGATTCCCTTTTCTTCCCTGACTCATTTTTCTCAGCTTTTTCGAACTCACGCCAATATAGCAATCTGCAGATACCGTGAACAGCCTCATTCCTTACCCATATGCATTCAGAAAAAGAAGTGAGCTGTCGATAAGCTCTCTTCGCCTATGATTTCACCATAATGAGTGGTAATTTTCTTCACTATCCCCTTGCAGAACTATTTTATCTAAACCGTTTTGTATTCAAAAATCAATAAGAGAGCTGTCCGCACAGGACTGACCATAATATTTCTGGCACTTTCCATTGCCATCAACCCACCGGAGCTAAAAGCTCAGATGAATCAGACTCTTTTTGGCTGGGAAGATGAAGTAAAGCAGATGATCTTTAACCGCTATGATAGTCACGGCGGAATTTTTTATGATCGCGGGCTCTTCCGCTTTACCACTCCACTCTTTACTGATGAGCATGATCTGGATCTCATCACTCACAATTTCACCAGCAGCGAGCACTATAGCTGGTACTACGAGGAGCCGAACGGATTCAGGACCTTTATGGGCAGCTACAACCTGGGGCAATTCCTGCACGGAGCTGAGATCCGGCACAGTGTTGAACTGACCGACCGCCTCTCCTTTCCTATCCGGATGATACGCCGATTTGATATGCGCCAGGATCGTGCGATGGCAGTTCTGGCTCTCGATTACCGAATTTCAGAAGATCATAGCGTCGGGGCGCTTCACACCCTCAACGAAACCAAACCCGACATGGATCTTCTGATCTACTACCGTTTTGGTGATCTGAGAAGCCGGGGTATTCAACTGGAGTTCTCCCCGCTCGACTGGGCCAATAACTCAGCTTATGCACTGGGTCAGCGCCGGGGTACAGAAACACCCGAGCTTCGCCGCTATGAGGTGAAGCCCTATCTTTTTTCATTCAAATCGAATATTTCCTTCCATGACCGCTTCCGGCTTGAGTCGATGGGGGGCATCCAGACACCCCTGAAAGCCGTCGCTGAGTCGATGCCGGACACGCACCCGGGCCGATCCTTTATTGATCGGGACTTTGCCCGCTACGGGGCATTTCTGTTGGAGTACGCAGATCCTGCTGTCACGTTGGGTCTCTCCTTTCAGCATACCTACACCACATTCAGTCGAACCGATGCTGAGGGTGATCGTGACGACCCCATCGATTACGGCAACAGACAGATTCAGAATCGATTCGGTATCTTTGCAGGCTTTCAGTGGCGAAAATTCTATTCACAGAACCGGATCTGGAGAAACTACAACCTGGACGTTCAGCGCGATGAGTATGAAACCCGAATGGAGCATGGAATCGAGGTCTATCCGTTTGATTTCCGGGAGTTCCGTTGGCAGATGCAGCTGCGGCTGGGCTATAATCTGAACGATCGCGGCTTTACATCTGCCATTGAGTTCAGCTCCGACTACCGCCACCCCACCGAGAACTATGTGATTGCGGATGGATTTGAGTCACGCGGCCTCCCATTCCGTGCATTCTATATGGGTACCGTGGGACTCAGAAATGAGCGCCTTTCCCTGCAAACCGGCTACCGTTTCAATAAAAATACCTATTTTGTGGTTGGTGCATCCCTCGATCTCGACGGTGACATTATGGGCAGCTATTGGGACAGACGGGAACGTGAGAACCGTTCCTGGTTTGATGGCGGCTATGGCCGTTTTGTGATTCATTGGGACTGACATTGAGATAATTCAATACCATTTATGATCTGCAGATTTACCTCTAAATTTTCCCTCTTATTCCTGATACTCGGCACACTTTTGAGTGGTGAACTATATGCTCAGTATAGCGTCAGTTCCGAATCGAATGTTATTCTCAGCTCGGAAAGCAACACCCCTTTCTGGTTGCAGGCCAATCGCCACGGCACGTTTGCAAGAGACGGAAGCCAGTGGATGAGCCGTTTTCAGGTGGCAGGACGTGAAGAACTCTCTGAATCATTTACTATTTCGGCAGGTGCCGATCTGATTGCCAGGCCGGGTTCGGAGTCTACCTTAAATTTCAATCAGGGATATCTGCGGCTGGAAGGGTATGGATTTCACCTGATGGGCGGGCGGTTCCACAATACCTCGCCGACCCACAACGAGGAGCTTAGCTCAGGATCACTGGGTATTAGCCGTAATGCCTCTCCAATTCCCCAGATCAGAATCGGGCTCAATGAATGGACAGCAGTTCCTCTTACAAGGGGCTTTGCACAGGTAAAGGGGCATCTCTCACACGGCTGGCTCGGAAGCCGACGATATACCGATGATGTGCTTCTGCACGAAAAAGTGTTCCATCTCCGCCTCGGTGGCGATTTTCCCCTTAACGTTTATGGTGGAATTGCCCACTATGTAAAGTGGGGAGGTAACAATCACCCCTCAGGAGCAGAGACACCGGTTCGTTTTAGCGACTACCTGAATGTTTTTTTTGGAAGACCTGGTGATGAACGAACACCCGGACCCCAACAGATGCATACGCTTGGCGATCACCTTGGAGCCTGGGATCTTGGCTTTATTCTGGAACGTGACGACTACGACATCCATCTCTATCGCCAGTTCCCGTTCGAAGATGGCAGCAATCTGAAGTTTAAAAGCTACATGGATGCCCTCACCGGGCTTTCAGTTACTTTTTCTGAAAGTATGAACTTGCCGATCGAGCAGATTCTTTATGAATTTCTCTACACCAAATATCAGGCCGGACCCAGGGAATCCCGGGGCGATATGGTCGATGATGGCAGAGGACCTTATCGGTACAATGAGAACTACTACAACCATCACTTCTACAGGTCGGGGTGGGTCTACAACCGCCGGACAATCGGGAATCCGCTCTTCACTCCTGCTGAAGAGAACCTGGGTGTTGTGAACAACCGGATCGTTGCACACCATCTTGGACTGGTTTTCCGCGCCGGACCTGCGAGAATCAAGACTCTGGGTACATTCAGCCGAAACTATGGAAAACGGTGCGATAACAGGGTTCCGGATATTGGCGAGAATGAACTTTTTGGTATTGAGTGCGTGAATGAAGTGGAGACGGTTGGGATTCAGCCACAAAATCAGTGGTCATTCCTGATAGGATCAGAATTTCCGCTACCCTTTAGAGAAAGCCAAACCACGTCGGTTTCGGTTGAATTCGCCTGGGATCGCGGACGCGTGGCAGGTACTCAGTTTGGAACCCTATTCGGAATCAGGCGAACTATACTCTAATCACGCCAAAAAAAGTGCTCATTTTCATCGGGTAATCTCATTCAGCAATTCTGCCAGCTGATAGGTGGTATGATTTGCTTTATGGATCTCTTTCAGCCCGTTGCGCACAGAATCTGTTTCTGATTGAGCTGATTCAAGATCGGTCTCATTTTCCTGAATTGACTTCATCAAAAAGTTTGCTGCTTCTTCAGAACGGTTTGCCCCAAAGTGAACACCCGCGTCATAACTCCCGATAATCTCTCCTGCCTCCGGGTTTGCCAACAGAGATAGAATCGGTTTGCCCGATGCCAGATAGTCCCACAATTTTGCCGGGATGATCAGATCCCTTTCAGGGTGGGAACTTAGCAGCAACAGATCTGCCTGTTTTAGTATAGATACCCCCTCTTCGGGCAACACCTTGTCGTGAAACCGAAATTGACCGGACAATCCTTTTTCACGGATATAGTCCAGCTGTTCACGATCCGGTTGTCCAAAACTGTGAATCACCACCTTTTCAGGAAGTGATCGATCTGTTTTTCCCAACTCTTCCAACACATCAGCAATCGATTGAACCGGACTCAGACGTCTAAATGTGCCAAAGAATAGCAGATTCAGTTTATCTGAATCCTTGCTCAGATTGGCGTTGCCCTCCTTCTCCAGGTCATATATCCCGGAAGTATTGTAAATAACACGGCTTCGTTCTGAAATTTCCGGATAGATATGCTCGTAGCACTGCCGGGTTTGGTTGGCTGTGAAGACAATCCGCCCGGCCTTCTTCAACACTGAGGCCTCAAGTTTTCGATCGGCCCATTCTGAAAAAGAGGACCTTCTGCGAAGATTGACGGAAGCAAGAGTCCATGGATCTCTAAAATCAGCCACCCAAGGTAAATTCAAGCTTTTTGCAAGTTTTTGCCCCAGCCAGTGTGATGACCATGGATCCCCGGTACTCCAGATTGCATCTGGCTTTAGCGGGGCAAGCTGCTTCCTTACCCTGCCTAATGAGATCATAAAGAGAGGAAGCCATGTATCGGCCGGTATCTGCCTGTCTATCCAATCTGCAACCCGACCTCCGGCACTCTTAACTGAAGGTTTGGAAAGATTATGGCTTTGTCCTGATCCCGGCTGGATTGTTCGATCGAATGGTGTACGAACATTAATGATCTTGATATCCCGGAGCAGTTCCGACTCCTGTTCAGTTAGCTTCCCGGATCTGCTTAATGTCACAACAATCGGTTCCCATCCAAAGGAAGGCAGACCTGCGACAAAGCGAAACGGGCGCTGTGCCCCTACTCTTCTCCGGGGCGGAAAGTAGGGAGCCACCATCACCACTTTTTTCATAGTGGGATCGATATTTCGCTTCGTGTGTTTTTAGGACGCATTTGGGTAAGCTCATACCAAGTCTGATCGGCAAAGCGATCAAATGGTTCTTTTTGATGGAGCCATCCGAAGTGGAGACAGTATGGAGTTACATACATATGGTCACCCTTTCCTGGTCGAAGAGTGGAGATTCTCAACATCAAACGGCGAAGCCAATCGGGACGAACGGCCTTAAGGTCGTAGGTAAATCTATCTGAATAGAGCAGGCAGCGCACCGAGTGAAATCCTTCGCTGTATTGCGTGTACTTTTCAAGAAAATCGAGCTGAGGACTATCATCTCCCGCAAGCCATGGAAATACCCGTATTCCCATTTCCGACATGGCCATTGCCAGGCTCCATTCGCACGACTCATGTGTTCTCCCTTTTTCATCAATTCGGCTGCGGAAGTGCGTGAGGTGACTTTTGGAGAGAAACTCACCGGCACGTTTAGATACGTCAGAGGCAAGATCCCTATCGGCGCAATAGATCATTCCAGACTGCACACGGCTTAGGTAGGTAAGACCAAATCGTTTCAGGGTACGCCTGCGCCTAAAAAGCAGATAGTCTGCCACTATTCCTATCCCCTTTGGGCCGCCGAAAAAGAGATCGGCAGTTTTATTTCCAGTAATGGTATATCTGTAGGGAAGAAATGCGGTCCAGAGTGGATCCGGGTCTTTGCACCAAACAATATCGCTGTCCAAATAGAGATTCCTGTGAAATGGCATGAACCTGTGAAGGTTGTGCTTGAACCCAACAATCGACTGATGCTCCTCATCAAGAAGCTTAACCTGATAAAAATGATGGCTTAGATTTCTCTGCTCAAGAATCTCTCTGTGTTCAGCTGAACAGTAGAGAACAGCCGGTCTGCGGGTATCATACCGTCGGATAGTAGTGAGGCTTGCTACAACATGCCGAAGATATTTTTCCGGACCGTATGAGCAGTAGATATATCCCTCATCTGGTTTCCTTTCTGTGTTGGCCGGAGTTTGTTCAGTCATTTAATCTAAATATGCTGCCTCAGAACTGCACGCTCTTCTCTGTTCTTTCTTCATCCGCAATTCTGAAAATTTTTGACCTCTCTCCAACATAAAAAAAAGCCTGTGAAGATGCATAAACACATTTCCACAAGCTTCATTATCATTCAGTTAACATTCAAAAGTATCAGGTTCTTGAAGCTCTTCTTCTGAGGCTGTCCAGAAGGGCATCAAAACCTCGCTGCCGTATGATATTCTGAAATTGACGGTTGTAGGATTGTGCGGTTGACACATCGTCGATGGTCATATCCGTAATAACCCACTCCCCATTTTTCTTCATCATGTCGTAATCAACAGGTGTCCTCACATTGTCGAGTTGCGCAATTGTTCTAACTTTTGCCTGACCATTATTCACTTCAATACTCTCATAGCTAACCTCAGCCCTATAGATATCGAGTCGATTCAAAGAGTTGTCACGGATGATGGTGGCGAAAAGGGAGACGAACTCTTCCCGTTCATCACTTGAAATTTCATCATATGTTGACCCAAGAGCTTGCTGAGACATGGCACGAAAATCGATCACACCGTTGATGATATCCTTCAATCGATCTCTCTGTTCCTGAGTGTAGTCGGAACCTCTCTCTCCAAGCAGTTCCTTAATTTCATCATCACGTTCATCAAGCATATCTCGAATCTCTGATTCTGTAGATGACTGCGCGATTAGCGGTGCTGCTGCAAAAAGTGCCAACGTGATAAATAGTGTAATTTTTTTAAGCATAATCTTCTCTGTTAGTTGGTGCTTAGTTGTGAAACGGGTATCCCGGCTGCTTTGTATAACTCTGCAACTCTTTTATTCAAATCGAAGATGTTTTGTTTCAACTCAACGCGAAGTTCTAACTCTTTCTGAACGGCTTCCAGTAGCTGTTCAACATCTCCAAAGCCGAGATCGTAATCGAGCTGTTCACTTCTCACCCAGTTTCTTGCAGTTGAGAGCGCGCGCCGGGTTTGGTTTACCTTCACTTCAGCCACGGCTGCTTTTTGATAAGTGTCGTTGAGCTCAAGAACAATACCGTCTGACAGTGCATCTCTGAGATCGGTTACACGCCTCTTTTCTATCTCTGCCCGGTCGATATCATTTCTCATTGAACGAAAATTGAGGTTCTGGCGAATTCCGATTCCAACAGCACCCGTTGCATAGTTGCTATTATTAATGATAAACGGATTGGTCTGCCTTGGCCTGTTTGGAGTGTTTGCAAAACTACCGGTAATTCCAACAAACATCATCGGGTATTGCTGAGCACGAACCGCATCAACGCCTCTCTCTGTAGCCCTCATTCCATGGCGTACCCCCTGAAGCTCCGGGCGCTGATTCATCGCCAAATCCTGATAGTAGTCGTATGATTCGAGCTCAAATGCGACCGGATCGAGAAAACGCTCTTCGGGCGTATATACTGAGCCTGAACCATCCTGAAGAATGTAGTTCCAGATCCGTTGAACAGAAGCCATACTCTGTTCAACCTCAACTTTATTCACCTCAAATTCGTGTTGATAGATCTCGAATTTAAATATATCGGCTTCACTCAAAGAGGCATCTCCCTCCTCCTTCATGCGTTCAATCTGCCGTTCAACCTGCCGAATTTGATCATCTGCATCCTGAAGTATTCTGTTCACCTCTATGGCTAACAGGTAGCTAAAGTATAACTCATACAGCTGTACTGCTGCTTCCGACTTTACTGCTTCAAACTGAAACTCAGCCGCCCTGGCACCAGACTCCGCCGCTTCAATTGCGTTATTAATTGCTCCCCAGCTAAATACCGGCTGAACGGCATTCAGTTCAGCCCGGGTAAAGATCGCCCAATCCTCCCAGTCATTTTCCAGATTAGGATCCAGATAGAGCTGGCCATCGGGCAAACCATCAATGTTGCTTCGAACACCCGGAATCAATCCATGCTGTGTATTGAGCTCCATCCTGGGCAGAATTCTCTGTGCTCTGGCCTGGCTCGATCTGTTTCTGGCAATATCGACCGCGCCACTTTCATAATTTACCTGACCGGATCTCTCAAGGCCTCTCTCAATAAAATCGGCAAGATTTACCGAAAGCGTATCCTGAGCAGAGATCTTATCAGGAGAGGTGAATGCGTTAAACAGGAGTAGCAAAAATAAGAGGAGGGTGATTCTGGTCATGAGTATGGGTATGATCTTTAGATTCATCATGCCACCAACGCAGAAATGCATGAATTATTTAAAAGAAAAGCCCCGGCGAGAACCGGGGCTTCTTTCTTTTTGCGGAGGAGGAGGGATTCGAACCCCCGGAGACCGTGAAGCCTCAACGGTTTTCAAGACCGCCGCATTCGACCACTCTGCCACTCCTCCATCATCGAATCAGGAATCTTCCAGTGCGGAAGCTCCGGAAACAATTTCGGAAATTTCTGTAGTAATTGCACTCTGGCGAGCCTGATTATACTTCAGTTTCAGGTCTCTTTCAAGTTCTTTCGCATTTTCGGTCGCATTATCCATAGCAGCCATTCGGGCACCTTGCTCGGAAGCATTCGACTCGAGAACGGCTCTCCATAGCTGCATATTGAGGTGAACCGGTAAAAGCTCTTCCAGAATTGTATCGGTGTCCGGCTCAAAAATATATTCGGCCGGTGCAGACGCATCTGTCTGTTCTTCCGTCTCAGCAAGTTTAACGGGATCAATGGGAAGAACTGCTTCAACCAGTCTGTTCTGGGCAATTACCGATTTAAATTCGTTGAATGCGATCACAACCTTGTCGTAAAAACCTTTTTCAAATTTTTCACTGGCAAACTGCATAATGGCAGATGTGTCCTCATAGTTGAGGTTATCAAAAAAGCCTACATTCGACTCAATCACATTATACTTTCGCTTCTTGAAATATGCATCTGCCTTACGGCCGATCGTAATCAGATCCAGTTTACCCGCTTTGTGAAACTCGGCATAATCTTCGTGGATTCTCTTTTCAACCACTTTAAAGAGATTGTTGTTGAAGCCACCACAAAGTCCACGGTCGGAACCAACGGTAATCAAAAGAACCCGGTCGGTTTCAGCCGGCTGGCGAAGCAGATCAATATCATCGCCTGCACTTGCAACCAATCTGCCAACCATGCTCTGCATTTTTTTGGCATAAGGGCGTGTTTCCACCATACGCTGCTGCGCTTTACGCAGTTTTGCAGCAGCCACCATCTTCATCGCTTTGGTGATCTGCTGTGTATTCTGGATGGATGAAATCCGGTTCCGTATGTCGCGCAGATTTGCCATTCCTTAGGCCTCTTCTTTTGCGAGAAGTTGATCGATTGTGCTATTGGCGGTTTCAATCAGTTCTTCGCCAAATGCATCATCTAGTTTACCGGTGCTGGCAAGCATTTCCATCTTCTTCGGATACTTAACACCTATCGTCTCAAGGAACATATTTTCAAAAGGACGGATCTTGTCGACAGTGAGTTTGTCCAGAAGCCCCTCATTGTTGATTTTCAGCAGTGCAATCTGTTGTTCAACAGGCAACGGCTGGTACTCACCCTGTTTCATAAGCTCAACTGTACGCTCACCACGTTTCAGCTGCTTTTGTGTGGCAGCATCAAGATCTGATCCAAACTTGGCAAACGCTTCAAGTTCTCGGTACTGAGCCAGATCAAGTTTCAGTGTACCGGATAGTATCTTCATCGATTTAACCTGTGCAGAACCACCTACACGGGATACGGAGATACCCACATCAATAGCAGGACGGATACCGCTGTTAAAGAGATCGGTATCGAGGAAGATCTGACCATCCGTAATCGAAATTACGTTGGTCGGAATATATGCAGATACGTCACCTGCCTGTGTTTCAATAACCGGAAGTGCGGTTAATGATCCTCCACCCTTCACTTTTGGTCTGAGTTTTTCAGGAATGTTGTTCATCATCTGCGCCACAGAGTCATTGTCGATAATCTTGGCTGCACGCTCCAGCAGACGGCTGTGGAGGTAGAATACATCACCAGGATATGCTTCACGTCCCGGTGGACGCTTAAGCAGCAGAGAAAGCTCCCGGTAGGCAACAGCCTGCTTGGAGAGATCATCATAAATTACGAGTGCATGTCGACCTGTATCACGGAAGTACTCACCGATAGCGGCACCGGCAAAAGGCGCAACATATCTCATGGGTGCTGAACTACTTGCAGGGGCAGACACCACTACCGTATAGTCCATCGCGCCATACTCCTTCAGGGTATTTACGATGGAAGCAACAGTAGATCCTTTTTGGCCAACAGCTACATAGATACAGAATACCGGTTTTTCAGCATCCTGTGTGTATTTCTGATTAATAATCGTATCGATTGCAACCGCAGTTTTACCTGTTTGCCGATCACCAATGATAAGCTCACGCTGGCCACGGCCAATCGGAATCAGGGAGTCAATCGCTTTGATACCGGTTTGAAGTGGTTCATCCACCGGTTGACGGTAGATTACACCGGGAGCTTTTCTTTCGAGAGGTAGCTCAACTGTTTCGCCCGCAATTTCACCTTTTCCGTCAAGGGGACGGCCAAGCGGATCAATTACGCGGCCAAGGAGTCCGTCGCCCACATTGAGTGAAGCAATAGACTTCGTTCTTTTAAAGGTATGGCCCACTTCAACAGCGTTGGAGGAGCCGAAAAGAACGATACCAACGTTATCCTCTTCAAGGTTAAGTACCATTCCGCGAACCGGCTTGCCTTCGCTATCGATTGAATTTGGCAGTTCAACCAATTCACCGGCCTGTACTTTGGAGAGGCCGTATACCCTGGCGATACCATCACCCACTTCAAGCACGGTTCCAACATCATAGACGTCGGCTTCAGATTCAAAACCTGAAAGCTGCTTGCGTAGAATAGCCGAAACTTCGTCTGGTCTGACTTGACTCATTATTCTTCCTAATACTTTTTATTCGACAGCTGCTGTGAACTTTTCTTTAAGCTGATTTAATTTGTGCTTCACTGAACCGTCTATGACGGTATCAGATATGTGAACGGTGAGACCACCAATTAGCTCCACATCATTCTCTACTGAGAGTCTGACGGTTTTGCCGGTGGCACTCTCCAGTTTTTCATGCAGATCTTTATGTTGATCTTTATTCAGGTCAAAAGCGCTTCTGACTCCAATTTCAACAATATTATGATGCTCGTTGTAGAGCTCCACAAATCCGCGTGTAATATCGTGCAATAGCTTCTCCCTGCTTTTATCGCAGAGGGTACCGATCAGGTTGTAGGTCAGATCTCCAACTTTACCCTTAAAGATCTCATCCAGTGCAGAACGCTTAACCTCTTTTCGGACTATCGGGCTTCTGAGAAATGCTCTGAGCTCGGGAGAATCCGATATCGTGCTATCAATCAGCCCTATATCATCGAGTACTTCTTCGATGTTCCCCTGCTCGATGGATGTATCCAACAGGGCCCTGGCATATCGGCGTGCTGCTTTTGAGACCATTTAACCGGTTAATTTTTGATGGTTAGATCTTTCAGAAAGGAATCAACCAGCTTTTTGTTCTTCTTCTCGTCCAGTTCGGAGTTGAGAATAATCGTTGCTGATTTAATTGCCAGATCTGCCACTTCGTTGCGCAGCTCAATAAGAGCCTTCTTCTTCTCCTGCTCAATGGTAGTACGAGCAGAAGTGAGAATCTTTTCGGCATCCATTTTAGCCTTCTCGATCTTTTCAGACCGTAGCAGTTCCGCATCCTCAAGCGCTTCCTTGCGGATTTTCTGGGCTTTTATCTCAGCCTCTTTCAGCGCCTTTTCGTTGTCTTTGGAAACCTGCTCTGCTTTGGCGAGTGCTCTATCTGCAGATTCAAGAGAATCCTTGATACGCCCTTCCCGTTCATCAAGTGCCTTCATAATTGGAGGCACGGCCCATTTGCCCATGATAAACAGGAATACGATCATAGAGCTCAGCACCCATATAGCAAATCCGGT
>JAFIFA010000130.1 GCA_020832225.1 Balneolaceae bacterium | reverse complement strand
CCCTGTCCCCCTCTATACAATGGTGTTCACGCGCCGTTCAGGCGTGTAGAACGGGCGGGTATAGCGGGGGGGGGGGACAGAGCCTGTCCCGAGACGTCGGGAGGGTGAGTCCCAGAGTCACAACCGCAACCCCACCGCCTCTTTCCCAATCCGGATATTATCCCTGGCCTGCTCGGTTGAGAAGTTGAGGGAGTCTCCAAGTGACTCTTCCGGCTGATAGAGTGTTGCCTTGTAGTTCACATAGTTGCGACCATTGCTCTTTTTCAGGGTTGCGTTCTGTTCTGACGCCTGCCGTACAAGTCTGTTAATCCGAATGAACTCCCTTAAATCTTTTTCGAAGATCTCCTCCATCATAATATTGAGGCTCTGAGTTGCGATGTCGAGAAGATCTTTCACTTTACGAGGTTCCGGCTCGGTCTCTCTCAGCTTTCGGCTGGTTACAATCAGAACCTCTTCCGGAGAGTGATCCTTCAAAATCTGCCCGATTGGATTGACGTGACGAACGCCCCCATCCACATGCAGAAAACCGTTCAGGCGAACGGGATCAAATACAATCGGTATAGCTGTACTGGCCAGAACCGGATCGATATAGGTAAAAGGAACCATTCCGGGTGTTGCACGATGTTCATGGTATCGCCCCGTATGGATATTCACCGTTCCGCAGTAGAAAAAGGATGTGAACCGCCTGCCAACGTGTCTTCGGATTTTGTCGCGCAGTGGTGAGTTGTCGAAAAAACCGAGCGTCGGTTTCTGAATCCCCAGCTTGTGAAGGATAAAGCTGCCGGCGGTTCGCCCGACTCCCCTCCTGTTCAGCACCTTATCTTCGGTGAGGTCCTCCCAAATAGGTACCAGTTTTTCAGCCTGCCCCGTGGCTACCATTAATCCGTTTAGTGCACCCACGCTAATACCCGCAACCGCATCGGGTATCCAACCCGACTTGGTCAAATTGTCGATCACGCCCGCCTGAAAGGCTCCCTTCGATCCACCTCCGCTGAGGATCAGTACTCTCTTTGCCATACCAACCGATCTTTGATTTTAACTGTTTGAGGGAATTTAGGGGTGACGATCTAAATTATAAAACCTCTTTTTCCAGTTCTATAGATGATCCAACTCATTTTTACCTGTAATCCTATCAGCTAAGGTTATCCCCCATCAAAATAAGCGCAGATAATATTTATACTTCACCCAATCAAGATACAAGGGTTAACTAAAAGTCTAACATGAAGATCACATCAGCAGAAGAAGCGGTTTCGCACATTCGATCCGGGCACAATATCTACATCCACACAGCTGCCGCGGCTCCTGTGCGTCTGGTTGAGGCGCTCACAGACAGACATGAAGAGTTGAGCGGCGTCAATGTATACCATCTCCATACGGAGGGAAATGCACCTTATTCGAAGCCGGAATACTCAGATTCATTTCACACGCACGCCTTTTTTGTAGGTGCAAACGTCAGGAGCTCACTAAAAAGCGGAGGTGCTGACTACATTCCGATCTTTCTGAGTGAGGTGCCCCATCTCTTTAACCGCGGCATCATCAAACTGAATGCCGCACTAATTCAGGTTAGTCCGCCTGATAAACATGGCTTCTGCTCAATGGGTGTATCTGTTGACGCCTCACGTGCGGCTGTCAATAATGCCGTTACGGTTATTGCACTGGTGAACCCCAATATGCCGCGCACCCATGGAGACGGAATCATTCACCAATCGGAGATCGATTTTGGTGTGGAGGCAGCCGATCCCCTTCCGGAACACGCACCGGCTGAACTGACAGAGACCGAGCTTAAAATTGGCCGGTTTTGTGCTGGTTTGATTGAGGATGGCGCCACTCTTCAGATGGGTATCGGCAGCATACCCGATGCCGTTCTCTCTTCGCTTACATCCCACCAGAATCTGGGCGTACATACCGAGATGTTTTCAGACGGATTGATTCCCCTGATCGAGTCTGGCGTAATCAATAACAGTCGAAAGAAAATACATCCCAATCGGATTGTCTCCTCTTTTGCCGTTGGAACGCGCAAACTATATGACTTCATGGATGATAACCCCAATCTGGCCATGCTCGACTGTGCGTATGTGAACGACACCGCTGTTATCAGAAGAAACCCAAACGTGACGGCAATCAACAGCGCCATTGAAGTGGACCTAACCGGTCAGGTTTGTGCCGATTCCATCGGGACCTATCAATACTCCGGTGTTGGTGGCCAGATGGATTTTATTCGGGGTGCATCACTCTCCCCGGGTGGTAAACCGGTTATCGCCCTCCCCTCGTCCACCCGTAGAGGAGAAACCCGGATTGTGCCATTTTTAAAGCAGGGTGCGGGAGTTGTGACCACCCGTGCCCACGTCCATTATGTGGTTACCGAGTATGGAATTGCAAACCTCTACGGAAAGGGTTTGAAACAGCGCGCTCTCGAACTTATCCGTATTACCCACCCTGCTCACCGTGAGGCTCTTGAAAAGGAGGCTTTCAGTCGATTCAAAACTCTATAATTCACTATATTTGAGCGGACTGCAACGAAAAAACCAAAAATCATTCACGAACCAAAAGATGAACAGCGATAAAGAGATCACCTATCCGGGAAAAGAAGCCGAATCAGTCATTGAACAGGCTGCAGGTGCAAAAGGTAAAGGGGCATTTTTGATTCTGGCAGGGCGTAACAGAAGTGCCATGTCAGATTTTGTATCAAAAGTAGAGAAGAAAACCGGCTCACTTCATAAGGTTGATCTCAGAGAGGTCGTTTCCACCCATGAAGAGGAGACCTACGCAAATCTCGACAAGCTGTTTGAAGAACTTGCAGGTGAGGATAAAACGATCTTACTCATGAATGGCGATGTACTCAGTGGCGAATATACCGGGTTCACATACTCAACCCAGCGTTATGCTACTCCGCAACAGAAGTATCTTCAGAAGAGAATTACGGAGTCGGGCAAGGTGGTATTGTTAGAGCTGAAGGATGATGCGAATGTAACCAACAGTTTTCTGCGCAAATCAATGAGCGTCATTCGTTTTCCTGTTCCACAATCCGGCTTTTCAAAACTGATCTGGAAGCTCAAGCAGATCCGCGTTCACGGACACACGTTTGAGAACAGACGGCCATTGGATGTGAGGTAGGTTTTTTGGTTACGGGTTGCGGGTTGTTGGTTTACCCTACTCAGTTATAAGTTGAAGGTTACAGGTTGAAGGTTACAGGTTACAGGTTTACCCCAAAAATGTAATATCACCCAAACCTTCAACCTTCCAACATTAAACCTTCAACAAGGGTTAGCAAAAATATTCACACAACCCGGAAACCGGGTTCGCCCAAATCACCCACCCCATCGGGGTGAAATATGGGTAGCCCGGGGCAACGCCCCGGGAATGAGATATGGCGTTTTTCCGCAACGAGGAGCGGAGCAAGCTAAAGGATAGATTTGATCGAGGCGCAAGCGTAAAGCATCGTTAAAGGTTGCTCCTTTCAGACCCCGACTTTTTCGCCTCGATAGATTCAATTCTTCTTAAGAAATCACGTCTCGGCGGCTGGGGTTGTGCTCTGCTCCTTTTTCTACCCATATGTAGTCCCTAGCGGGACATTTGGGATCATTATTTGGTTACAAGTTACAGGTTGAAAGTTGTAGGTTTACCCCAAAAATGTGTTATCGCCCGAACCCGTAACACCATTGGTAGGGATTTAAGCATATCCCGGTAACCAGGCTCGCCCGAACCTTCAACCTTCCAACATTAAACCTTCAACAAGGGTTAGCAAAAATGTTCACACAACCCGGAAATCAAGTTCGCCCAAACCAGTAACATCATTGGCACGGATTTAAGCATATCCTGGAAACCAGGTTCGCCCGAACCTGCAACCCGCAACTTGTAACCTGCAACATTACTTGGTACAAGCTCAAACACTTCCCGGTAACCTCTCAAACCCGTACCCTAAATCGCAGCTTGGGCCTTAAACCGTAACCTTCCCCTCTTGCCTTGGATCGAGGTCGTGTAGGGACGAAACGGTGGCCTGAATGGTTTTATACCACTCATTACCAAACTTGTCGTTGATCTCGTAGTAGTCTGCAAAATCAGGCTTCCTAATCTGCATTTTCCACTCCTGATTTTTCGCTTTGAAGACAGGGTCCACGTGCAGAAGCTGATGTAAAAGCAGCATTTTTTTGGTGTCTTTATCGAGCATATCCCAAAGATCGCCGGAGATCTCGATCAGGTAGTCGTTGCCGGAGTAGTGCTTCACCTCACGTGTCGCCTTCATAAACTTGGCGGCACGCTGTTTTGAGATGTTTGGATATACCAGAAGGTACCCGATCTGGGCAGGTCCCAGTTCGATCTGATGTGTTTCAATTACCTCTTTTGCAATCTCCTCAATTTCCGGAGACTCCATCAGCTGCTTGTCTGTATGCGTTACATCGGGTTTTGGCTCTAAAAATTCGTTATCTGCCATATTGGTACTTCTAAATAGGTTTTATAGTGACTGTTCTTCAATTTCGGGTTGTGAAGATAGTAAATATTTAGCCATCGATTTATGGTAAATCCGCTCGATTTAAAATCAAATATGAAGATCAATCCTGAGCATTGTTAGAGATTATGCCCAAACTACTTTACATTCAAAGAGCATATAATTTATCCATCCAAACTATAGACGTTTCAAAATGAAACATGCCATCTCAGCAGGCTTCATCGGAATTGCCATCACTATTGCACTCGATTCGCTGGCCCGTGTAGCTATCTCAATCTATCTGCAATTCGATATTCTGATGATTGCCTACTCCTCCTATCCAGGGATCGTATGGCCCTTTATTTTGACTCTGATTACCGGGGTGACTTCTTTTTTAGGAGGGGCGTTCTCACTTACTTATGAGCGGGCAAAGAAGAAAACCTCACTAACAATCTTTTTAGTGCTGCTGATAATATTGAGATATGGTCAGATTCATCTACTGATCGACTCCGAGCAGCTACTCTACCCTATAGTGGCGATGATTCTCTCTCTGCTGGGACTATTCCTGGCATGGAAACTGGCAGTGGGACGCAAAAAGGAGAAGGCTACTCACCACTTTCCTTCTGACGAAGATGCTGAGGAGAGTCCTGAATCGTAGTGAGATCATCCACTTCCTCAACTGACGCTCCTCGCCACTCGGCAAGCTGCTCTGCCATCAGCTTTCGAACACGTTCCATCAAATCGTATCCATCTCCGATTACCATTCCGGTAGTGTCTATTGGGTCGAGAACCTTCATCTGTACATAGACATCCGGTTCAAACAGCCAGCTCTTTTTGGGAAGGCATGCCTGAGTTCCATCCAGGACAATTGGAAGAATGGGAAGCTGTTCTCTCACAGCAAGATCAAATGCACCGGGAGCAAACTTTTTAAGGTTTCCGCTCCGCGACCTGGTGCCTTCAGGAAAGAAAATAACGGAGACTTTTCTATCGAGGTAATATTTACACTTTTTGAAAACACCGGCCCTCTTTTCCGTGGAGGATCTATCAACAGATATATCGCCGGACATTTTCATCATCCAACCGGCTACAGGTAGTGAGAAGAGCTCTTTTTTGGCAATCCATTTCATCTCCCATGGCAGATTGGAGATCACGGGAATATCAGCGTTCGACATGTGATTGCTCACAACCACATATGGGTGGCGAATATCAATATTATCACCACCCTCAATTGAGACATTCCAGTTTGGATTCACTTTGGAGATGGCGAAACCCAGTTTTCTGAAAAGCTTTCCGGTTCTGTACCGGACCGGGTCTCTATCAAATACCCTGACAATGGCCAGTAGAGGTAGCCAGAAAAGAATCAGGCCAATAATTCCGGCCCAAATCAAAACCGATTGAATCCGCCTCAACGTCATTCATCTACGACTTTTTGAATTTTGGAATCATACTTTTGATCACACCCCAAAAACCTTTTGCCGGTTTCCGAACGCGTTTGTTTCGCTCTATTGCCTTATCCACAACAGGCGGCAAGGTGATTTTTTCCGCAGGCTTGGATGCCGTTTTTGTAGCCGCAGCCGGCTGAGATTTTTGCTGTTTACTGCTGCCGCTCTCTTTTCCGGGTCCGGACTGCTTCTGAGAACGGCCTCCCTGACCACGATTATCCTGACGTGAATCGCCTGATCCACTATCTTTTTTGCCGCGATTGTCATTTCCTGATGATCTGTTATCTCGATTGGAAGATCGGCCTCTGTTTTTCGATTCATCCTTTCCAGACTTTTGACTCTTTTGAACCTTCTCTTTCTGGTCTGAACCGGAAGATTCTGTCTTCTGCTGCTGTTTCTGCTGATCCTTACCTGAACGCTGACGATTATCACTTCGACCACCGCCTTTGTTGTTGGAAGATTTTTTCTGTTGATCACCTCTGTCGTCCTGTTTCCCTTTTCCGGAATCCTTCGCTTTAAGCGGGCCGTCCCATGAAAACTCGGATCTTTCACCAAAGTTATCGGGCAGGTCGATCTTCTTCAGCTTATTGCCTTTGATGTTCTCGATGTCGCCAAATTTCCGGCTGTCGCGACGGGTAACAAAGGTGATGGCGATTCCAGACTTGTCATAGCGTCCGGTACGCCCGATACGGTGAACGTAGTCGTCCGTGTTGTTCGGTACATCATAGTTGATGATTATCGATACACCCTTAATGTCGATCCCTCTCGAGAGTACATCAGTGGCGACGATTACAGGAACTTTACCGTTTTTGAATGCATCCAGGGCTTTGTTTCGCTCATCCTGTGTACGATCACCATGGATGCTGGCCGCTTCAATACCCTCACGTTTCAGCAGGCGATGGAGTTCATCGGTGCCCTTTTTCGTTGAGGTGAAAATGATGCAGGAATCCCACTCAATATCCTTAAATATTTTCTTGACAAGTACTACTTTCTGCTTGCTGCGCAATGTATAAGCACGTTGCTCTACATTCCCAGAAGGCTTTGATCTTTCGATCTCTACCGACTCCGGATTTTTCATGATGGTGTTGGCAAGCTTCTGAATCTCATTCGGCATGGTTGCGGAGAAGAGAAGGGTCTGCCTCTTTTCAGGCAGCCAGGAGATCACTTTCTTGATGTCTGGCAGAAAACCCATATCGAGCATTCGATCGGCCTCATCGAGCACAAAATACTCCAGGTTGGAGAAGTCGATATTGACCACTTTGTTTTGATCGATCAGTCGACCTGGAGTAGCAACAATGATATCGACGCCCGCTTTAAGGGCTTTCGCCTGCTGCGAGAAATCGCTTCCACCTATCACAGTGGCAGAGGTAATACCGGCGTGGTACCCTATCGCAAAAATTTGCTCGTCAATCTGCGTGGCAAGTTCGCGGGTTGGGCTTATAATCAGGGCCTTAACACCTTTTCGCTCGCTCTGCAGCACACGCTCCATAATTGGGATCACAAAAGCACCGGTTTTACCCGTACCTGTTTGTGCCGTGGCGATGAGGTCTTTGCCCTGTGTAACAATTGGTATAGCCTTCTGCTGTACGGGTGTCGGTTCTTCGAACCTGATATCGTTTAGACCGGCAAGAAGAGAATCCGAAAGATCAAAATCAGTAAATTTCAAGCGAAAAAAATGTTTAGTAAAAGATTGGGAACTGTTTATTTTCAAGACTACAAATATACAAAAAACTTTTCATTAGTTTAGGCTCTGATTACAGGGTTGCATTCCCGTACTAAGGAGCCGCTATTCAAAAGACTTTACTTAACTTAAGAAGATCTGATTTATGAGAAATTATCTATTCGCAACCATCACCCTCTCTGCTCTCTTGCTTGCAGCCACAGCCTGCGACGCTCCGCAACAGCGTGCAAGTGCAAGTCTCGACTCTCAGCTCGACTCCGTGAGCTACAGTATCGGGTATCTACAGGGATCAGGAATGGCCCAGGAAGGGATGACCGATATCGATATAAATAACTACCTGGCCGGTATGCAGACAGCGCTGGAACAGGGCGATGCGGTTATGGAACAGTTTGACATGCAGATGCTGATTCAGCAATATCTGAGCGACCTTCAGGTTCAGCAATCGGTCAGAGCTGCAGAAGATGCAGAGCGAAACAAAGCTGAAGGCGAAGAGTTTCTTGCAGAAAATGCAGAACGAGACGATGTAAACGTTACCGATTCAGGCCTTCAGTACCGTGTGATTGAAGAGGGAACCGGCGACCGTCCTACCGCTGCTGATGAAGTTGAAGTTCACTACACCGGTACACTGATTGACGGCACTGTATTTGACAGCTCCGTTGAGCGCGGCGAGCCTGCACGGTTCCCGCTCGGCAATGTTATTGAGGGATGGACCGAAGGGCTTCAGCTGATGACCGTTGGATCCACCTATGAATTCTTTATTCCGTCTAACCTTGGATATGGAGATGCACCAAGACCAGGCAGCCCGATTCCTCCGGGAGCCGTTCTGATCTTTGAAGTGGAACTGCTGGACATCCACTAAATCCTTTTTTTAATTCGGATAAAAAGCAGGATTCTTTCGGGAGTTCTGCTTTTTTATTTCCAGTAGCTGAGGATCATTTTTCTGCCCGGACAAGATTAAAGACCCAAACTTGTTACCGTTACATAGCGTGCCATTTGAAACACTGAACTATGGATCCCCTTAAAACCACATTGAAGGTGAGACAGAAAGCTCTTGAATTGGGCTTTGACCGGTGTGGTTTTGCCCGTGCTGAACGACTCGACCTGGAGGCACAGCGTCTTGAAGAGTGGCTGCAACAGGATCGGCACGGCACTATGGGCTGGATGGAGAACAATTTCGAAAAGCGAGTTGACCCCACCAAACTGGTTCCCGGCTCAAAAAGTGTAGTTAGCCTGTTGATGGGCTACCGCTTTCCCGAAAATGAAACGTACGATCAACAGTATGATGTACCTAAAATCGCCAAATATGCCCGTGGGCGTGATTACCACAAGGTGTTTAAGAACCGGCTGAAGAAACTGTTTCGGTTTACCCAGGAGTTGGTTGGAGATATAAACGGGCGCATTTTCGTTGATTCGGCTCCAGTACTAGACAAGGTGTGGGCACAGCGTGCAGGACTTGGCTGGATTGGAAAAAACAGCAACCTCCTCAATAAAACACACGGCTCCTGGTTTCTGATTGGTGAGATGATTCTTGATGTTCCCTTTGTCTATGACGCCCCCGAAACCGAACACTGCGGCACATGTACCCGCTGTATCGACGCGTGCCCTACAGACGCCATCTATGAGCCTTTCCGCGTGGATGGGAGCCGTTGTATCTCCTATCTCACCATCGAGCTTAAAGACGCTATCCCGGATGAGTTCAAAAAGGATATGGGCGAATGGATGTTTGGCTGCGATATCTGTCAGGATGTATGTCCCTGGAACCGGAAATCGGCATATGGACATTACGAAGACCTAAAGCCAAGAGAACATGTTCTCTACCCTGCCGAGCGGAAGTGGAGCGAAATTAGTGAAGAGGAGTTTGATGATATTTTTGAAGGGAGTCCGGTTCGACGGGCAACCCACAAATGGTTTACAAGGAATGCGGTGATTGCGGAGGGGAATTTAAGAAGTGAGACGTGAGACATGTTCGCTTTGCGCTAAGCGCTGAGCGCATGGCGAGTTTAACCGCTGCGAACGCTGAGCAGGCTCAGAGTACGCAGTGTTTTGAGGCACTATTCCCCGGCGGCCCTCCGCGCCTCCGCCGCGTGCTCAGCGGTTAAAGCTGGTACGATATATATTTTTTATCCCTTATTGAGCTCTTCGTATTATTTAACCACCAGTAGCACAAAGTTTTTAATCAACGACTCATAGCAATTTTGTGACCTTAGTAAAATCTTTGAGACCATTGTGGTTAAACAAAAAAGGCCACCTCTCTTTTAGAAGAGGCGGCCTTGAGGTCATCCAATATGAATTATATCAGGTTACACTCTGCATCCTGGAGATCCTCGTCCCAGCAGAAAGGCTCACCATTATGGGTGTAGTAACCCGTCCACAAGTCAGTATCCCAGATTACCGTATTGGCCACATCCTCTGATTCAAGAACCATATCAACTTGGTGATCATCGCCATCTTGCAGGTAGGTAAACTCAATATCAACATCTCCGGCATCATCCCGAAAGAGAGCCGTAAGTTCAATAACATCGGTTTCGGAAAATGTGTATGAAGCCACAGGTACCGATCCAAGCTCAGGCTGATAGATATTCCATTCACCCTGGGTCTCATCACCATTTACAGAACCATCCATAAAGAGAAAGTCCTCAACCGGTTCTCCCTCTTCAAACACTTCTCCTGTTATGCGTATTTCATAAGAGATTCCATCACTCTCCTCCGTCATTATGGCAACCATTTCAAATGATTCCGGTCCTTGTGAAACAGATTGTGTCCATATCCACCGATTACCATCTCGTTCAAGCTCACCCTGCTGGACTATTTCGTAGTAGAACCCAATAATTTGAGCCTGACCTGTAAGCATGGTATTGGCAGTTTGAACGATTGTGCTGGCAGTCATGAAGTTATTACCGGGGTCCATCTGCTGACCCTCTTCGAAATATTCATTGTCAACTTCGTATGGGGTGAGTGCAGGAAAATCGGGTGCATCAGCATCATTAGTGTCATCTGATAGCGGGTCGTCGGAACAGCTAAATAGGGTAAATGATATAAAAAGTAGGGCAAGCAGAGTCCGTGTAAATCGGTCTGTAAACATAATATTGGATTGATTGAATAGTATTCCATACCGCAAACGAAGCGGTATTTTTCGGTTCATCAATATTAGCGTAAGAATGACGGGAAAGCTGTCATTCTAAATTGAATACTCTCAAAATTCGGAACGTCGGTCTTTGAGAGCCTTATAGAGCATCTCTCTTGCGCGAAAAATATGAGCTTTCACGGTACCAAGAGGAAGGTCAAGCTCTGTAGCTATCTCATCGTAGCTTAACTCCTCCAGGTGTCTCATTTTGATCACAACCCGATATTTATCCGGCAGATCCTCAATAGCCTGATGGATAATTTTACTCCGCTGTTTCCGAATAATTCGACGATCCGTCTCCGCCTGTTCATCTTCAAGCTGTATTGACATATCGCCATCCCTGGTCTTTACAGGATCGGAGATCGACATCGTTTCCAGCTTCTTCTTTCGAAGATAGTCGATGGTGTGATTGGTCGTGATCCGGTAGAGCCAGGTAGAGAATGCGTAATTGGTGTTGTAGGAGCTAAGGTTGTCAAACGCCTTAACAAATGATTCCTGAATCAGATCTTCGATCTGTTCTTTATCCTTCACCATCTTAATCACATGGAAATAGAGAGGTTTTTGGTACTTCTCCATCAACTGTCTGAATGCTGCCTGATCGCCATCCATGGCTTGAGAGACCAACCGATCATCCTCAAGGCTGCTGGCTGAGGCGTTGTCCCGTACCGATCTGTCGCTTTTTGAGGATTTACCTGATGACATTAACAGCTTTTTGCAGGTTATTTCAATTGGTGATGAAAGTTTTTTGTGAGAGATTGCGCAATAGTAAGTAGAAACCATCACATAGTGGTCTAAGCTATCACGACAAAAAAACAAACATAACAATCGCATTATGAAAAAACTACTAACATTCGCATTTGCACTACTCTTTATTACATTCTCAACATCTCTGTTTAATAATGCAGAGGCTCAGGTTGAGGAAGGGGACTTTAAGGCTGGTATCGGGCTTGTATTTGGAACAGGTATTGGCGGTTTTGGTTTCGATAACGATCTCGGAATTCGCGCAGACGGATACTATGCTGTAACTCCGGAAATCAGGGCAGGTGGAGATTTTACTTTCTACTTTCCTGATACAATGAGAGAATCATTTGGAGGCGAAAGCTTTGAAACAAAACTCACTGTTTGGGAACTGAATCTAAACGGACACTATCTTTTCATCAACGAAGAAGACATGAACGTCTACGCTCTCGGTGGAATAAATATCACCGGAATACGCATTAGTTCCAGCGGAAGCACTGGGTTTGGTGATGTTAGCGGTTCAGAAAGCGATTCCGAGTTTGGACTGAATTTAGGTGGTGGTATTGAGTACAGTCTCGATTTTGCCGATCTATTTGCAGAAGCCAAGCTTGGCGGACTGGGCGGAAATGCCAACCAGTTTGTACTTGGAGCGGGTCTCCGATTCCCATTCTAACCCATTTTTAAATGAAACGGGGGAATTCTGAGCATTTATGTTCAGAATCAAGAGAAGGGCGTTTTCTTAATAGGAAACGCCCTCTTTTTTTACTCATCCCTCAACCAATAATATTCCATGCCTGATTCCGCCGGTTGATACAACGATCTCCTCTGCTCCGGCCCATTTCATCGACTCCTCGAGTATCAGTAAGCCGGCCAGAATTACATCGCCTCTACCCTTCAGAAATATGGGATATCGTTCTTCAATCTCTTCCGAAGTGATCATCAGAAATTCAGTGATCTTCTCCTGAATGGTTCTCAATGAAAGATGATAGCCGTTAATTTCAGATGCTCTATACTCCTTCAAGCCCATCTCAATGGCTGCAATGGAGGTAACCGTGCCCGCCACACCGATCATCCTGAATGGCTCTGCCGGTATGATCAGATCACGTAGCATTCTGTTCACTTCACTCCTCAAGGCTTCCACAGATCCTGTTTCCGGTGGCTGATTTGGTATGAACCGCTCGCTAAAGCGAACACTGCCCATATCGAGAGAACGGGCCGTTTTCAATTCCGCTCTATCTCCATTCACAAACTCCGTACTTCCACCTCCAATATCGATGATCAGGGAGGATGATTCAGTTTGAGACAGCACCGAAAGTGCCCCCCTGAATGTTGTTTGTGCCTCCTCTTCCCCGCTCAGAAGTTTAACTTCCCAACCGGTTGACTCCTTGATCTCCTTCAGAAACTGATCGCGATTGGCGGCATCACGTACAGCACTGGTTGCCGTCACAATCGTATCACCCGAGAGGCCCGGGTATTCACTGTCCAGAATCGACCTGTAATCAGATAGTGCCTCAAGAACCCGTTTCCTGCTCTCTTCCTGAAGCGTACGATCCTTATCAACGCCTCTCCCTAACCTGGGAATTCGCTGTCTCTCATCAACCACCCTCAGCCTACCGTTAGTTAACTCAGCCACAAGCAGAAGTACAGAGTTTGTTCCGATATCGATTGAAGAGCGCATCATAGGCGAATCAGATGAAAGAGAATCCATTCGTCCTCCTGCTGCAGATCGATGATATCAACCGGTTCGCCCGATAATCGCTCCCTCACCACATCCTCATCCGTATCAAGAAGCCCGGTAAGGCAGATATTTCCTCCCTTTTTGGTATGCTGAACCAGAATCGGGATCAATTCCAAAATCACATTGCGATTGATATTGGCGAGGGCGACATCAAACATCTCCTCTTTTCTAATCTGCTCAATCCCTCCAAAACGAATATCGACTTGATCTTCAACACCGTTCTGGGCGGCGTTTTCGAGCGCATTCTTTTCACTCCAGGGATCCAGGTCAAAACCGATTGCCGATTTTGCCCCTAACTTTACGGCTGCAATTGCTAATATTCCTGTGCCTGTACCTGCATCAAGCACCTCCATTCCTTTAAAATTGATTCTGGAGAGCTGCCTTAGTATCAGCCGTGTGGTTGCGTGATATCCTGTACCAAATGCCATCTTGGGGTCGATCTCCAGCAAAATCTGATCGCTGCCCGGCTTAGCCGCCGACCAGGTGGGACGCACCAGAAATTTTCCAATCGTCTGCGGCTGTATCGACTCTTCCCACGTCTGATTCCAGTTCTGTTCAGCAATATCTGAGGTCTCCAAAAACGCAGCACCCGGGTAGATCCCGATAAGCTGCTCGATATACTCCCGGTTTGAATCGTTATATCGTGGCTTCTCCACATAAGCGATTAACCTCTCATCCTCCTGCTCAAATCCATAAAAATCGAGATCCATCAGCTCCGCAATAAACTGCTCCTGGTAGCGGTCATCAATTTGAAATACCAGTTTAATGTAGTTCATGGCTCAATCCGGTTATAGATTAATTCGAGAACAACATCCCCAACCCGTTGAATAACAGTAGAGTCAATAATATCCATGTTGTCATCCTGTGTGTGCCAGTAGGGCGGAAAGGCTACAGAACCATCCTCCCTAACTCTGTGGTGAATGATGTTGATCATCGGTATCCCGGTATACTGCTGAACGATGATATGGTCGTCTGCTATCATCCCGCCTCTCTCGTCGATGAAGAGATCGGAGTATCCAAACTCATCGGCTATGGACCAGATCTCATTTACAAGTGATGGCGCAAAACGCATAGAGTGACCCTCTTTTGGAAAGAGAGCCCCCTCTCCGCCCACCATATCGAGCAGAATGCCAAAGCGGGGTGCATAGCCGGCAACCGGTGGATTCTGGCTCCAGTATCTCGATCCGAGGAAGTAGTTATCGAGGTCTCCCTCCTCGCCATAATCCTCACCATCAAACAGAATGATATCGACTCCAATTGGCAGATCGTGCTCTGCAAAAATATTAGCAAACTCCATCAGCACTCCAACTCCACTGGCACCGTCATCGGCGCCAGGTATGGGTAGCTCCGGGTTTTCGGGATCTTCCTCACCCCTGGGTCTTGTATCCCAGTGTGCTGCGAGCACTATTCTGTCACTATGCTCAAGCCCAAATGCAGCAATCAGATTGTAGAGCTGCAGGGTGTCTCCATAAACAACTTGCTCAAACTCCTGCACAAAGACAGCCTGGTTTCCGGCCGTTGACCTGAAATGGTCACGATAGAGATCCATCGCATCCCGGTGTGTTTCTGTGCCGGGCACCCGGGGGCCCAGCTCAACCTGCTGCCGTATGTAATCAACTGCACGTTCCGAATCAAAAGCGGGAACCTCCCTGCCCTGTTCGCTGAACTCAAGATCATCATCCGGTGCGCATGAGATCACCAAAAGGGAGATTAAGAAGGTGGTGAGATAGAGATTTTTTAGTTTCATTCTGTCCTAAGGTTTTCAACAAGGATGGTAAAATTTATGGCTGATCGCTGCTTTTATTCATAATGACATTTCACTTTAGCGAGATCGTTGATCACACCGAATAAAACAGGTTGCTTAAAATAGCAGTGGCCAACAATCTTTTCAGACTGTGGCCACTTATTGTATTTACACAATTTTTCTCCGGCAGTTTGATCTCACCCTTCGGAAAATCCGCTGAGTAGTTCATGCCGTCTTGCAGCCCGGAACAGATCAGTTTCACTAAAGCTGTTGGCCATAAACTGAATTCCAACAGGAAGTCCGTTGGAGTGGGTACCCGCCGGAAGGCTGATTCCACAGATACCGGCCAGGTTGGCAGATATCGTATAGACATCGTTCAGATACATCTGAACCGGATCGTCCTGGTTCTCACCCAGCTTGAACGCCGTTGTCGGTGCTGTTGGTGAAACAATCACATCCACATCGCTGAATACAGAATCGAAGTCCTGCTTGATCAGTCGACGCACTTTTTGTGCTTTCGCATAGTAGGCGTCGTAGTATCCGGCACTCAGAACGTAGGTTCCGAGCAAAATTCGGCGTTTCACCTCTTTACCAAAACCTTCGGTTCGTGATTTCTTGTAGAGTCTTGCAAGTGGAGAGTCCAGTTTCATAAGACGTTCGGTGGCCTCCTCTTTGCTGGTTCCAACCGCAATTTTGATCTCCTGCTCGATCGCTGAACGCTCCATGCCAAGCTCCTTCTCGAGCTCTTCAAAGTCGGCACGATGCCCATATCGAACACCGTCGTAGCGGGCCAGATTGCTGGACGCCTCGGCGGTAGCCAGAATATAGTAGGTCGCAATTCCGTACGGAGTGTGGGGCAGTTTTACAGGAACGAGTTCAGCACCATCCCCTTTCAGCTCATCAAGGCTTGACTCAATAATGGAACGGATCTCCTCATCGAGTCCATCTCCGAAATACTCTTCAGGTACGCCGATCCGCAGTTTACCGCCCGGATTGTTAACGGCATCCATATAGTTTCCAACCGGTTTGTCGGATGATGAGTTATCCATCGGGTCGTGGCCTGCAATCTCCTGCAGAATCATTGCGGAGTCGGTCACGTTTTTTGAAAAGGGACCGATGCAGTCAAAAGAAGAAGCGTAGGCTACCAGCCCATATCTGGAAACCCGGCTGTAGGTCGGTTTAACGCCAACAACGCCACAATAGGAAGCGGGCTGACGAATCGAACCACCGGTATCTGAACCGAGCGACACATCACACATGTCGGCAGCAACAGCAGCAGCGCTGCCGCCACTTGATCCGCCTGAAACGTGATCAGTATTGCGTGGATTTCTTGTAGGGCCGTGGATCGAGTTCTCTGTAGAGGAACCCATTGCAAATTCGTCCATATTGCAGCGGCCAATAAACAGAGCGTCTTCTTTTTGAAGCTTCTGAATTACAGTGGCATCATAGACGCTTTCGAAATTTCTCAGGATGTTACTGGCGCAGGTTACTTTTTTACCGCGCTCACAAATCACATCCTTGATACCGATTACGGATCCGGCAAGTTTGCCGGCTTTACCGCTATCAATTTTAGACTGGATATGGTTGGCCTGTTTTTGAACAGAATCTTCATCAACATCAACAAAGGCATTTACGGAAGAGTTATCTTTCCGGATTTTGTCGAGATATTGCCCTGTAATGTCTGTGAGTTGAACGTCTCCTTTTTTCAGTTGCTCCTGAGTTGAGAGCAGAGTCTTCATAGAAGGGGATTATTTATTTTCAGTTTCCTTTTCTTTGTTCTCAGACCGGGTAGTGTCACTTACATCTTTTTTACCGTGTTCGATCTCCTTTTTTATATCGTCTGACGCTTTACGGAATTCCTGAATTCCCTGACCAATTCCTCTGGCCAGCTCAGGTATTCGTTTAGCTCCAAAAAGGAGAAGAATCACGAGAACGATAATCGCAATTTCAAGACCGCCTATGCTTCCCATAAAATCCTTTACAGAATTAATTCCAATTTTTAATGTTCACCAAGATAAAAAATATTTACTTCCCGTTTAGAGATCGGGCTAAAAAAAGTTTATACTTTCGCCCTCTGAAATTTGCATTTCTCGACTTAATACAGTTAATAGCAGTCGAAATAACATTTAAAAACAGCACAGAACCTAACAAGATATTATGATCTGGACAGTTGAATTAGCCGCAGCACTGGATGAAGCCCCCTTCCCGGCAACAAGAGGAGAACTCATTGAGTGGGCAGAACGGAATGGCCTGCCACAGCAAGCAATAGACAACCTCTACGAACTGGATGAAATTGAGGAGGGTGAAGAGATGATCTATGAAGGAATTGAGGACATCTGGCCCGACTACATCCGAAAAGAGGATTTCTTCCACGGAGAAGAGGATGAAGGTTTTGATTACGATGACGTCTGATAACGTCCGGTTTTACTACTCAATTTAAGAGAGATTACCCCGTTACTCTGACTGCGTCATCCAAACAAACCGTTCACATTTTTAAATAAACGCATTTCGTGCTCCCTTTTCGCCTGCTGTCGATTTTTTTGCTGGCTCTTATCATGACTACGGACGCTGTATCGGCACAACAGAACAGCAGGGAAAATAGTGATGATGATGAATCCGAGGAGGTAATCCGTAATGTTCGATTCACCGGTAATAGTAATGTCAGCAATCGATCGCTGCGTACACTGGTGCGTACCCGTAACAATCGTGAATTTCTTGGAATCCCCCGTTTCACACCCTGGTATTATATTTGGAGAGTAACCGGCCGGGGTGAATCACCCGCCCTTCTCGACCGTGAGACCGTTAGCAACGACATGGACCGGATTCGTGTATTTTACGAAAACCAGGGATTCTTTGATGTAGAGGTCGATACTACCATCGTAGAGTATCGACCCAATCGGTTTGAGGTATCCTTTCTGATTCGTGAGGGTCGCCCCTCTTCAATACGCTCCGTCTCCTATACCGGATTGCCCGATCTTGATGATGAACTGGTTGAGGATTTCTTTTCCGGCTCACTCTATGCGGGGTCGGTTAGCGACGACTCAACATTCTCCGTGAGGGAGCAGTATAACTCGCAAAAGCTCAGACAGGAGCAGACCCGCATCATCGATTTTCTAAAAAATCATGGATATGCCGCGGCTCAGCGAGATTCCGTTCGGGCACTGGTAAAGGCAGATCCTGATGAGCCGAAACAGCTGGATGTACTTTATTCAATCCGCCCCGGCGATTTCTATACATTTGGAAATGTCTACATCACTCTTGATGGACCCGGTGAAAATGGTGACAACAGAGACACCATGAAAGTGGAAGGACCTCCATACGCCCTGGAAGGTTACTCCATCGACATGAACAAGCAGGAGTCGGCACATACGCAGTTCTCACTTCTGAAGGAGCAGCTCCATTTTACGCCCGGAGAAACATTTGATCAATCTGCATATTTAAGAAGCATCAACTCCTATCAAAACCTTGGAATGATGTTAATCAACCGATTTGGCCTCAGTGAGGATAGTTCGCTGCCCGACTACTCCAAATCGGAGATACCGGTCTATTTTGAGCTTCAGACGCTGCCAAGGCACTCCATTCGAACCGAGTTTTTCGGCATGCGACGATACGGTTTCGGTACGGGAATCGGAGTGAACTATGTAAACAACAATCTCTTTGGCCGGGCCGAGAACTTTACACTTGGTGTGAACACTAATCTGGAATATGTTACATCCTCTACGCTTAGTGAAATTGCTCCGGTTGATGAGGATGGCAACAGAACCTCGACCGGTTCCACTCTTTTTCAGAGTTATGAAGTACGGGCTGAATACTCGGTACCGAGGCTTAATTTTCCCTTTGAGTTTGTTTCCGTTTACGACTGGATTGAGAGCGGACGTACGCGATACACCCTCTCCTACAGCCAAAGCAACCAGCTTCTCTTTGATATCAACTCCGACATCCGGTTCAATCTTCGGTATGAACTTCGACACTCCCCGAGATTTCAGAGCTTTATCGACCTGGTTGAGCTGGACGTCGTCGACACCAATCCTTCTACACAGTTCAGAAACAGGCTGATTGAGGATTTCGGTGAGAACTCTATTGAGTTTCTCAGAATTGAGGAGGATTTCCGTCCGCAATTTTCAACCATTTTGCGATATACACTTCGTGCCCAGAACACCAATCTGATTCGTCGAGACTACGGCTATTTCAGCGAGTACTCAATTGCCCTGGCGGGTAATGTCCCCTATTTAATGGATCGGTATCTGGTGAATCCCGGCGAGATTGACGGCTCTCTCCCCTCTCCCTTTGGCATCTCAACCAACGATCTGGCCTACAGCCGTTTCCTGAAGCTGACTGCAGATTTTCGCCGCTATATCCCGATGACGGATAATTCTGTTTTTGCCTTTCGCCTCTTTGGCGGATATGCTCATCTGATAGGCGAAACCGATGCGATGCCGCTGAACCGACGCTTTTTTGCGGGAGGCAGCAATGATATTCGTGGATGGGATCAGTTCCTTCTCGGGCCCGGTGCCACTCCTGCAGGCGACCTTACCCGCCCCGGTGGCGATATCAAACTTGCAGCTTTCAAGGAATTTCGTCAAATATTCATGAGAAACCTGCTTAATGCAAACTGGCATATCGCCTGGCATACCGATGCAGGAAACGTCTGGTATGGCCCCAGAAACGAATTTCTGGATGAAGATGACCGCGATATCCTGGAGGATGGACGATTTCAATTCGACTCATTCTACAATCAAATTGCCGTGGGAACCGGCCTGGGTCTGCGACTGGACTGGGAATTTCTTGTAGCACGGTTCGACCTTACAATGAGGGCTCACGACCCGCTGCAGGGCTGGTTTGACGATCGCAGACTCTATTTCAGTTTTGGTATCGGACACTCATTCTAAAACGGATCAACATGTTCAAAAAAAGTGACCTAACGAAGATTAAAAAGCAGGGAAGCATTGTCTTTAAATCGAAGCTTCTTTCAGGGCTATCCCTCACCGAACGCTATGAACTGCTACAACTTTGCCACAGAAGACGATATAAGCAGGGCGAGTATATCTTCTTTCAGAACGATCCCGGAACAGGAATGTACTTTATCGAGGATGGCAAGGTGGAGCTAACGGTTGCCAACAACCTTGAAGAAGGTGAAGAGGATCAGTTTTCGGTTGTGATTGAAGCACCCCGTGAGATTGGTACGATGTCGATTGGGTATGAAATTCGGCGGATGTCGACAGCTAAATGCCTGACCGACTGTGTGCTGCTCGGATTTTTCAAACCCGATTTTGAAACGCTCAAAAAGAGACACCCCGAAACCGCTGTTAAATTTCTGGAGGCGATCTCCATCCGCGTAATGAAACAGCTGGAGCTCTCCCTGCGCAAACTCACAGAGGTAACCGACACCAAGACCGCTTTTTCCATCCAGTTCGAATCACAATATCAAATTGAAGATAACGAGTAGAAAACCCGCCAAATGGCTTTAAAAAAAGGACATACAGACGAATTCACGATCGAATCCACTGCTTTCAAGGGAAAGGGCGTGGCCAAATATGACGGCATTGCTGTCTTTATACCCAACACGGCGCCCGGCGACAAAGTGAGGGCGCGAATCGTTAAGAAGAAAAAGAGATACAGGGAAGCAAAACTGCTGGAGATCCTGGAACCTTCACCCAAACGAATTGAACCCACCTGTTCTCACGCCAATGTTTGTGGTGGTTGCACCTGGCAGCATCTTCCCTATGAAGAGCAGACAGAGATGAAGGAGCAGCATGTTCGGGATCATATTGAACGAATAGCTGGACTCGACCCCGATATTGTTCAGCCAATTATCCCCTGCGATCAACAGCTCTACTACAGAAACAAGATGGAGTACAGCTTTGCAAACCGCCGATGGCTCACCGAGGCAGAAATCCGCTCCGACGAATATGTTGATGACAATATGTTCTCGGCAGGACTCCACGCCCCCGGTCGCTTCGACAAAATCCTGAACCTAAAGGAGTGCCACCTGCAGGAGTCGATCTCCTTTGAAATTCTCGATTTTGTTCGCTCATACTGCATGGAGAACGGCATCAGGGCTTACGACACCTTCAAGCATGAAGGATTTATGCGCCACCTGGTGATCCGTACATCACACTTCACGGATGATCTGATGGTAAATATCGTTACCTCAGCAGATGATGCAGAAGTGATCGGCAAGCTGAAAGATGAACTGCTCTCTAAGTTTCCCAGAATCACCACGATTGTAAACAACGTAAATGATCAAAAAAACCCGACTGCAAAAGGCCGCTTTGAGAAGGTTCTTTATGGCCCGGGATATATCGTTGATCAGATCGGGAATCACTCATTCCGCATCGACGCCAACGCCTTTTTCCAGACCAATACCCGTCAGGCAGCCAAGCTGTATGATGTAGCACGTAATTACGCCGAACTCGACAATGGCGGACACCTTTTTGATCTCTACTGCGGCGTTGGAACCCTTTCCCTCTTCATGGCAGATAAAGCCGATAAGGTGACCGGAATAGAGATTGTGGATGTGGCGATCGAAAATGCCCGGCGGAACGCGTCAGAAAACGGCGTTGAAAATGTGGAGTTCGTTCTGGGAGATATGAAAGATACTTTCAACAAAGAGTTTCTCGAAAAGAACGGTATGCCGCACTGCGTAATCACCGATCCTCCGCGGGCAGGTATGCACCCCGATGTGGTTGAACAGCTCAGTTCATTGGAGACGGAACGACTGGTCTACGTTAGTTGTAATCCATCCACTATGTCGCGCGACCTCCAAACGCTGAAAGAGTTCTACAACGTAGAGAGCGTGCAGCCGGTTGATATGTTTCCTCAGACCTACCACATAGAGGCTGTTGCGAAACTAACCCGTAAGTAACGGAATCCGGGCAGCCGGTAAATCCAGTTCAGAAATTGAGTTCATCCATATGAAAAACAGAGCCGTTGTGATTGGGGCCGGCCTCGGAGGTGTTGCTTCAGCCGCACTACTGGCCTTCCGGGGGTATGATGTTACGGTATTTGAGAGCAACGCTACGGTGGGCGGAAAGATGCAGGAGCTGGAGCGCGACGGCTACCGGTTTGATACCGGTCCAAGCCTCTTCACGATGCCATTCCTTCTCGAAAAGTTATTCAGCAATTGCGGCGAAAGTTTAAGCGACTACCTGCAATTTGATGAGCTGAAACCACTTTGCCGCTATTTTTGGAAGGATGGTATAAGGTTCGACAACTATGCCGAAAGAGAGAAGAGCATGGAAGAGATCCGCCGCTTCTCACCTTCTGATGCCGACGCCTACAGCAAGTTTCTGGATCGGGCAGAAGAGATCTATAATAAGACGGCCGACGCCTTTCTCTTCAATCCGCTATATCAATTATCTGATCTCAAAAATCTTCGATTCCAGGATTTTTTAGGGATCGATGCATTTTCCACCGTCTCTGATGTTGTGGATGACCGCTTTTCGTCACCTCACATGAGACAGTTTTTCAAACGCTTTACCACCTACAACGGCTCATCCCCATATCTGGCGCCTGCCACCCTTAATGTGATCCCACATGTAGAGCTCAATCAGGGCGGGTACTACGTTAGAGGCGGAATGTACCGAATTGCGGAATCCCTTAGCAAACTGGCTGAAAAAAAGGGAGTACAGTTTCGATTCAATACCCGGGTTGAATCAATTTTAGTTGAGGGGCACAAAGCTGTCGGAGTGAAAACATCAAAAGGAGAAGAGTTCCGATCTGATGCTCTCTTTGCAAACTCTGACGCCACGGAGACCATTCTGAAGCTACTGCCATCTGCGAGTGTTAGCACAAGAAAAAGAGAGTCTCAGGAGCAGATTGAACCCTCCTGTTCAGGTTTTGTAATGATGATCGGGGCAGAAAAGAGGTGGGATAACCTTTGCCACCACAACATCTTCTTTTCAGATGATTATGAGCGTGAGTTTGATGACATCTTTAAGCGAAAGGTGATGCCCGAAGATCCCACTATTTATTTGGCCAATACATCCTATACCGACCCGGATCATGCTCCTGAAGGTTCATCCAATCTCTACATTCTGGTCAACGCACCCTATATGGCAGACCATCAAGACTGGGATGAAATAGCGCGCAGCTACTCCGCTTTTCTGATTCGTGAACTTGAATCGAGAGGCTTGGATGGTCTTAGTGAAGCGGCAGAGTTTGTTGAAGTGATAACCCCTGAGCACTTCTATCAGAAATATGGATCGAACCGGGGCAGTATCTATGGTACCTCATCCAACAATCGTTTTGCAGCATTTCTGCGGCCCCGCAACGCACTCCGTGAAGTAGATAACCTCTACCTCACCGGCGGTAGTACTCATCCGGGTGGTGGAATTCCGTTAGTCATCCAATCGGCATTTAATGCCGTGGAATTAATGGACCGGTCTTAACCGCAAAGGGGCTAAAATATATCAAACGTTACATATATCCCCCCTAACAAGAGGCGACACAGGGGGTGTTAAACACAAGTCTCTGCGACTACTAATCATAAAAAAAGGGCCACCCTTGCCTTAAAGCATGAATGACCCTTCAAATGATTTCGTACTCGTAGTGGTTAAACCGCCGAGAACGCTGCAGTTTCTCCCACCGCGTTCGCCGCTACTCCTAAGCGCTCTCAGCGGTCAAAACAAGGAAGAAACATATTGAGAACGATTTTCCAGACTCTTGGAATCGATTAACAACAAAGGTCACTAAAATTTTTTTTGACCTCTGTGTTTAAATCAAGGTTTTTCAACCACAACAATCACCGTCTGCACATCCGGTGGAGTCTCTGCAATCACGGCGTAGAGTACACCACTTTCATATTCAAAGTCGCTGTAACCATCTTCTACGATAGAAAGAATCTCGTCAACTTTATCGTGGCTGAATGTTGGCTCGCCATTGCTTCTCATTCTGCTTGGCAGATCCTCAAGCGCTACCTCGGAAAGATTGAACTCTGGGAAACCACGCAGGGACCATATGGCCAACTGGATTTCACGGTATGTAATATCTAAATCCTCAAGCAGATCATCCTTGATGTTTAGCAAATAGTTAAGTCTCTGCCACCCTCTCACATTTTCGGTTGAGTAGAGCTTTACGTTGCTATACTGCCCGCCATTGGAATCGATCGGCTTCTGCCAGTCAATGCACCACGACTCTCTCTCTCCGTTCACAATAATCGAGTTGCTGCCGATATCCTGAACATCCACGCTGAAGTAGGAAGCCGCTGCCCTGTTTACCGTAATTGAAACGGAATCACCATTCTCAACAGGGACGACATTTTCAACCGGCTGAAGTGAACTGTCCAGATCATCATTGGCATCCATGACATCGTCGCAAGAAACAGAAAACAGCACCATCGCTAAAATCAGAAAAAGTGCAGAATATTTGTATTGAATAGAACTCATTGAATTCACCACGTATTTTATCTGTAGATTATATAAAAGTAGATGACTTGTTTAGCCCTCATCTTTTTCACTCTTTTTAACTATACCAAGTTATCAGTTCCTTCACATCTTATGAATTAACCCTTTCTAACTGTGTCAAAACCCCCATTTATGAAAACCTCGCAATTGAATCTGATTCAGCACATTTATCGTTAAACCGTCAATTTTGGCACCTATGGTCTGCTCATTTGATTTTTTTAATGATTTCTTTGCGTAAACACTAACTCACCCCCTGTCCCGAAACGTCGGGAGGGTGAGTCCAAAAACGAACGTCACAAGTTCGGGAAAGGTTATCCCATAGAGATTATGGAATCCTCAACTTACTTGACTTCCATGCAGTGAACAGTGACATTACATGGACAGTCAACTGAGGCTGTTCTTTAGGGTAAAGCTCCACCCGAATTTCGTGGTGGAGCTTTTTTTCATCAACAGGATCAGAATGGCTTTTAAATCTAACTATGACATTATCATTGGAGGTGCGGGCGCCTCCGGCCTCAGCCTGCTTTGGTACATCCTGCAGTCTGATGCTCTGAAGGAGAAGAGAATTTTGATTGCTGATCGCAGCCTCTCTCCCGCTACCGATAAAACTTGGTGTTTCTGGGATGATGCCGATATGCCCTTCAGCAACCTGATCCATCACACCTGGCATACGCTTGAGGTGGGAGCCTTCGGTAACCGCTATGTTGATCAGCTTGGGCGTTTTCGTTACCACTGTATGAGAAGCGTTGATTATAGCCGCAAAATCCTCGCTCTGGCCAAAGAGGACCCACGAGTTGATCTACTCGAAAGCGATATCCACTCTTTCCACGAAGTAGACGAACAGACCTCCGGGATGGTGACGGCCAACGGTACGTATACCGCCCCATTCATTTTTCAGAGCGCCCTCAAACCACCAGGACTTGAGGATATGAAGCTCGATATCAGTCTGAAGCAGCACTTTCTGGGTTGGGAGATTAAGGCTGAACGCCCGCTCTTTGATCCGGGCAGGGCTGTACTCATGGACTTTGATGTGCCCCAAAAAAATGGGGTAACGTTTGTTTACGTTCTCCCCTTTTCAGAGACAGAAGCCTTGATTGAGTACACCCTCTTCTCAGCCGAACTGCTCACCGATCAGGAGTATGAGACGGGAATCAGAGACTACATGACAGATCGCTACGGGCTGGATGACTCCGGCTATGAGATCACCCGTGTAGAAAAAGGCGTTATTCCAATGGAAGATCGCCGCTATCCCGCCTATTACTGCAACAGGGTGCTGAACACAGGAACCGTTGGCGGACTCACAAAACCTTCAACCGGTTACACCTTTACCCGGATTCAGCGCCAGAGCTCGGAAATTGTACACGCGCTTGAGAACAACCGTCCGCTCCCGGATAAAAGCGGATCGGACTACCGCTTCAGAGTCTATGACCTGATGTTGCTCTGGCTTCTTCACAACCATCCGAAAACTTCGGTTCGGATATTCAGTGAGCTTTTCAGAAAAAATTCGTTCGATCGTATTCTAACGTTCCTTGAAGAGAAAACGCACCCGGGGCAGGAAGTATCGATCTTCTCCTCACTCCCCTACATCCCTTTTTTCAAATCGATCTGGAAGATGAAGCACCGGATTGTTACAGGAGCCTGATTCAGCATACAATGCGACATCACTCAAAAAAACTGAACCTGACCCTTTTCCTGGTTTCAACTCTTTTCATTGCCACGGGACTCCTTGCACCTGGTTTCAATGAAGCATTGGCGCTTTGGATTGTGGTTGCATCGGTATTTTTGATCGGTATTCCTCACGGGGCGATCGATCACATCATGGCTTCTGAAATTTTTGGGCTAAACCGGACGCTCAAGGATCACCTTCTATTCTATGCAAGCTATCTGCTGATTATGCTTTTGGTGGCCGCACTCTGGGTTTTTATCCCGATTGCCGGTATGGCACTCTTCCTGATCATATCGGTCTACCATTTTGGTCAGGCAGACATGGAGGATTTTATGAAGCCCTACCCGCTCTCCTGGGTATGGAACCTGAACCGTGGTGTTTTTATCATTGGACTTATCATCTTCTCAGACACCTCGGTCACCTACCCGATTATGGCTGAAGCGATGCAGATTGATACGGCTTCCTTCTCCGCATGGATGCCCGATTCGGCAATCTCCATTATTGTTTTGATCGGTACATACCTCTCACTATCCATTTTGGCTGAGATCATGGGGCTTCTGAAACGCTCAATTGCCCATTTTGCAGACAGCCTGCTTCTGATCGCCCTGCTGCTCATCACCGGTCCGCTGATCGGGTTTGCGCTCTACTTTGCTCTCTGGCACTCTGCCGGTCACATTCGTGAGATGCGGGAGTTCTTCGAGCAGAAAAAGAAGAGCCTTTCGCTTGGTGAGTTCTATCTGAAGGCTCTCCCATTTACCCTGGTTTCTCTATTTGGCCTCGCGCTGTTGATCGGTATTAACCAGGCCTTTGGGTTTGAAGAGCAGTTTCTCTCGCTTATGTTTATTCTTATAAGTGTACTTACACTGCCCCATATGTTTATTGTGGACCGTATGTACAGAGAGAAACAGAACCGATAACGAGCAGACCTCAATACACCATTTGCATTGCTGTAAAAGATGAGCCATCATATATGAGACAACGATTTTAACCAATTAAACAGAATGCGATGCATTTGTTTTTTTGGGAAATAAACTCCCCTCCTTACTAGGAGGGGCCGGGGGGTGGTTCACTATGTTATTTATGTGACTACAGATTTAAGATTTGTTTAAAATCTCTTTTCAATCACCCTTAATTCGATTTACGAAAGGTCGAACAAGACTCTTTAAAAGAAGTTGCCGCATACGCACCTTCAATAGCTCAACATAGTTTGAGCTCAGATGTTTTTTTAATTGAAACGTGATGGAACGAGATCAGAACAGACTAACCGGCAGGCGGAGCAAAGAGAGCCGACACCAGTTGCTGAGAATCGCGGGAATTGCCGGTGCACTCATTTTCCTGTTTGGTTCTATCTTCGTGGGATGGTTGATTCTGATTCCTCCTTTTCAGCCAGACAGACCTCAGCAAAAACCGGATGAAACCATGAACAGACTTGCTGAACAGCTTGAAAGCGACGTAAGAATCCTCTCCGAGAAGATCGGCGAGCGCAACATGAACCGTGCGGGCACCATGGATCAGACAGTTCAGTTTCTGATGGAGGAGCTGTCCGAAGCAGGATATGAACCAGAGGAACATCCATACCGACTTTCAAGAGGCCGTTTCAGCGGACGGGAAGCGGTGAACCTCTCGGTTGAAGTGGAAGGAGAAACGGATTCGGACATAACCATTTTGATCGGGGCTCACTATGATTCTGTATTTGGATCGCCGGGTGCCAATGACAACGGATCAGGCGTAGCAGTTCTGCTCGCACTTGCCCGATATTTTTCCGAATCAACACCTCCCCTCAATTTGCGATTTCTCTTTTTTGCCAATGAGGAGCCCCCATTTTTCAAGACGGACGATATGGGGAGTCTGGCCTATGTGCGCGACCTTTCGCCTGAAGAGCAAGAGAAGATTGGCCTTATGATTTCGCTGGACGGGCTTGGCTATTTTGATGATGCGCCCCGAACTCAGCGCTATCCCCTGCCCGGTATGGGGCTTGTCTATCCCGGAACTGCCGACTTTATCGGATTTGTGACACGATTGCGGGATCGAAAGGTGATGAAAGAGGCACTTTTGAGCTTTCGAAAAGCGGAGTTGATCGATGCTGAGGGAGCGGCGCTTCCAGGATTTCTTCCCGGTGTTGACTGGTCGGATCACTGGTCGTTCTGGCAGCATGGTATCCCTGCCCTGCTCATTACTGACACGCTCCCCTTTCGTGACCCCGCTTACCACGCAGCCTCCGACACCGCAGAGCGTCTCGACTATCAAAAAATGGCCGCCGTTACCAAAGGAATCATTTCGATGATTGAGGAGAGTAGTGTTGATTAAGCGTTTTGAGTTTGGGGAGTAGCTGTCAGTTAGATATTTAGTGATGTTATGTGGCTATAACATCCAAAGGTTTAGCAGATCGAAGCTCAAAGGATAAAGCACGACCTGATAGCATCCAGAGCGAAGCGGAGAATCTGTCAGCGTCGGGTTTTGGGTTGCGGGATTCGGGTTACGGGTTACGGGTTACGGGTTCTTCCGAACTTACTACCTTCCAACTTTCAACCCTCAATGATGGTTGGCAAAATCTTCACACAACCCGGAAACCAAGTTCGCCCGAACTCTTAACCCGCAACCAGAAACATCACATGGAACGGACTCAGGTACTACTCTGAAAACCAATCACAACCAAACCCTCACCCCATCGGGGTGAAATATGGGTAGCCCGGGACATCGCCCCGGGGCAATGCATAGGGAGTGAATACGCAACGAGGAGCAGGTCCAAAAAGGGGAAGGATATGGCCGAGGCGCAGGTGGAAAGTCTGTATGAGGTTTCCCTTTCGTGATCCAGTCCGTTTCGCCTCGATGAATTTGGTTCCATTATGTAGATCCCGTCTCGGCGATTGGGGTTGTACTCCGGACATTTTTCTACCCATGTGTAGTCCCTAACGGGACATTTTAGAGCGTTTCTTGGTGCAAGTTTCAGGGGGCAGGGTGAAGGTTTACCCAAAAAAGTGATATCGCTCGAACCTCTAACCCGCAACAGTACATGGTACAAACTCAAGCATTGCCCGGAACCCAAGTACTTTCCAAGCTTCCTTATTCAACCCCATCCATAGATTCAAGAGCCAAACCCTTACCCCATCGGGGTGAAATATGGGTAGACCGGGGGCAACGCCCCGGGAATGGGATATGGCGCGGATCCCGCAACGAGGAGCAGAATCATTGAAAAGAGCGTTCTAACCGAGGCGCAGATGGAAAGTCTGTATGAGGTTTCCCTTTCGTGATCCAGTCCGTTTCGCCTCGATGAATTTGGTTCCATTATGTAGATCCCGTCTCGGCGAATGGTGTTGTTCAGGGGGCTATTTTCTACCCACATATAGTCCCTAGCGGGACTTTTGAGAGCGTGAACGAATATTTACGTGATTAAAATTTGTGGCTCTTTTGGTTAGATGCATTAACAAAATCGAATTAGCCTCTTCGACCCTTTTTTTTATTTTTGTAATCACAGCGAGTGCAATGTGCGGCGCAAAGATCATAAAAAAGCTTTGTGTAAAAACCTTCGTGTCCATTGTGGTTAGTCGAAGCGACTATAAACGCTATGCACTCAGCGCCATGCGCTTAGCCTGAAACATCAAGAAGTTCAATTATCTATCTAAGCAATGAACATCACTAAAATTGTCGAAACGTGTCTCTACTCAAACGATCTAGAGGCCAGTCAGGAGTTTTACAGCGATTTTCTTGGATTGAAGATGATCACCTGGGAACCGGGAAGACATCTCTTTTTTCGGTGTGGAAGCGGTATGCTGCTCATTTTTAATCCGGAGCATACATCCCGGAAAGAGACCGAAGTGGATGATCAGCTGATCCCGCTGCACGGAAGCAGAGGGAGCGGACATATCGCATTTCAGGCGGAGAGCAGTATGCTGGATGAGTGGCGACGCCGATTCGACGAGTATGGTATTGAAATCGAATCTGAAGTGGACTGGCCCGACGGGGGCACTTCGATCTATTTTCGTGATCCATCAAACAACAGCATTGAGATCATCTTTGGAAATATCTGGAATGTGTAGAGTGAGATGAATTGGCTCAAAGCCCCTCAACGATCGATTTCAACTTTCCATTAAGCTCTTCTCCGAAGATCTCAAACGCTACCCTGTTGGTGGTCACTTCCCGAACGCCGCTCTTTTTGATCACCTCTTTGTAGGTCTCATAGCAGTCGAGTGCCCGGTGAAATCTCTCCATATCCTCATCGCTACACTCCTCGATAAAACCGATCTCCTCATCCGGAGAGCCCGAAAGGGTGAATGAACTCCCCTTGTTGATATCCTCAAGGAGCGTGAAGAGGGCCAATCGCTTCGGGTA
>JAFIFA010000112.1 GCA_020832225.1 Balneolaceae bacterium | reverse complement strand
CACTTAAAATATGCCACTAAACAACAACCACATATCAACCCGACCCGAACCGGAAAACCCGTTCCCCGAACTCGAAGTCCGAAGTGAGGAGGTGCAGGAGATTATCGGCCGTCCGCCCCACTGGCTGGTAAGATGGGGGATTACGGCCTTTTTCGGGGTTCTGGGCTTGGTATTAGTATCCGCAGGTGTCATTCAATATCCTGAAACTGTTGAAGCGCCATTAAGACTGAGTGCCATTCATGCACCTCAATCTCTAGAAAGCCGGGTAAAGGGTAAAATTGTACACTTGGCTACAGAGAACAATACGGTTGCTGAAGAGGGAGCCATTTTGGCATGGCTTGAAAGTACAGCCCGCCACAGCGAAGTTTTTCAACTTTCCGCATTAATTGAACAAATCAGGGAAGAACTTCTTCATGCTGACGGTGTTGATGATGTTGAGATGGATCTGGCCGGATTTGGTAACCTCGGGGATCTGCAGAATACATTTCAGGGATTTGAACAGGCATGGAGGGAGTATTTGTCATACCGTCCGGGAGCATTTCACAGCCGCCAGCGGGAGATACTTATGCAGGAACTGGAATATATACGGCAGCAACTGGACAGGCTTCAGGATCAGAAGCAGATTCAGCAGGCTGATTTAAATCTGGCTGAAAGAGAGTTTGAGATGCAAAAACAACTTGCTGAGGGTGATTTCATATCCCCCCTTGAGCTGGCCAGAGCGGAGCGTGAGTTGGCGTCGCGCCAGCTGCCGCTTCAGCAAACCGAATCATCGATAATCAGCAACTATATCTCTCAAACCGCTGCAGAGAAACAGATTTTGGAACTTGATCGGAGAATCGAAGAACAGAGGTCTGTTTTCCTCCAATCTCTAAATAGTATGAAAAGTGCGATCGCTGATTGGAAGCGAAACTATTTAATAACCGCTCCATTCAGCGGGCGTGTTGTTTATGCCGGGATTGTACAGGAAAACCAGACGGTTACATCCGGACAGGAGTTGTTCTACCTGCAGCCGGATAACACAGCCTGGTTTGGTGAGCTTTCGGTCTCGCAGCAGTCATTCGGCAGGGTGGAAGAAGGGCAGCGGGTAATGGTGAGATTTAGTGGCTACCCATATCATGAGTTTGGATCAGTCTATGGAGAGGTGGAGTATTTCTCCGATTTCCCGATACGAGACAGCTTGTTTTTTGCTAAAGTGAGTTTTCCGGACGGGTTGCTAAGCAGTTACGGCCATGAAATTCCTCCGCGCAACGGCATGACCGGCCAGGCGGAGATCATTACCCAGGATGTGCGGCTGTTGCAAAGGGTATATAACAATATTACAAAAGAACAGAGGTGATGGATGAATATTGAAACAGCTTAATAACCATATTTAAAATTTGAAAATTACGTCTGATTTACGAAAAGTAAAGAGTGTTTGTATGATCAAACAGGGGTCAAAAAAAATAAAACCGTACCCTGCTGTCTGGTGAAACGAAGTGGAATAAAAATTGAGGTACTTATGCAAATTTTAAATAGAAATAAGATGAAACAGATCTATGCTGGTGAAAATAAAGTTGCAAGATGCTTTCCTCCATGTTCAACAATAAGATGTTGTTGTGATGACGGAAATGTTACCTGTGTAACAAGTCCCTATGAATGTTGTACTTTCTGTGGATTATCCAATTGCCTAGGAGTCTGTCGGACTTTCTGCCTGTAAATTTTTATATTTAGTTGACTTGCAACGAAATTTTTTTTGCCTTTATGCCAACCAATTTTCGCTTAGTTGACCGTGACACCTCCTACCTTCTTCCCCCTTCAGTTGACGAGTAGCTTCCCGAGGATCATCTGGCTCGTTTTGTTGTCGAGATTGTTGACCAGCTCGACATTTCGGCCCTTGAAGGAGCCTACACCGGCAGCGGATCGGACGCCTACCACCCCCGGATGATGCTTGCGCTGCTGTTTTACTGCTATGCTACCGGGACGTTTTCCTCCCGGAAGATGGAAGCGGCTACCTATGAGTCTGTTGCTGTGCGTTTTGTGGCGGCCAATCAGCATCCGGATCACGACACGATTTGCACCTTTCGTGGACGGTTTTTGGCCCCTCTTAGCAAACTGTTTACCCAAATACTTTTAGTTGCCCACGAAATGGATATGGTCAAGATTGGGGATGTGGCTATTGACGGCAGCAAGGCCAAAGCCAATGCCAGCAAACACAAAGCCATGAGTTGGAAGCGGGCATGTGAGCTGGAAGATCAGTTAAGCAGGGAAGTCGCTGAGATGATGGCCCAGGCCGAACAAGCCGACAGCCAGTCGATTGATACCGATTCATTGCCCGAAGAGATTGCCCACCGCACCGACCGCCTGAAGAAAATTCGTGCTGCCAAAGCGATGATTGAAGAGCGGGCCGAGCAGCGCTATCAACAAGAAAAGGCCGAGTATGATCAAACCATGGCCGATCGGAAAGCAAAAGAAAAACGCACTGGCAAGAAAACAACAGGTCGGCCGCCATCGCCTCCTGACCCGGGTCCGAAAGACAGCGATCAGGTCAATTTTACCGACTCCGAGTCCCGCATCATTCTTACCAGCTCCAACGGCTGGCAGCAAGCTTACAATTTGCAAAGCAGTGTGGATATGGACAGTTATATGATCCTTGGCGGACACCTCACGCAGGCGCCCAATGATAAACAGCAACTCGAACCCGCTTTAGATGATCTGGAAGCTTTGCCTGACGAGCTGGTGGCCATAAAACGAGTTACGGCTGACAGCGGCTATTTTAGCCAGGCCAATGTAGAAGATGCGACCAACAGACAAGCAAACCCTATATTGCGAAGGGGCGTCAAACCCACCACCCCGATTGGAAAAGTCGACTGGCAAAAGCGGATCCGCCGTCGGACGATCCCACCCCGATCGAGGCCATGCAATGGCGGCTGAGCACACAACAGGGTAGAGACTTCTACGCAAGGCGGAAGTCTACCGTCGAACCGGTCTTTGGCATCATCAAACATGTGATGGGATTCCGCCGGTTCCTTCTCAGGGGCTTCGAAAAGGCCAGCGGAGAGTGGAAATTGCTACAATGCGCCTACAATCTCAAGCAAATGCATGTGTTGGCGGGAGAATAAAGCCGGGGAATTCTATATCTGATAGTGAAAACAGAAAAAAAATCAACCCAGTGTAAAATCGAAACCAATCGAAGAGGTAATCGAGTAATTTTCTCTCGATAGTCGGTTCAAGCCCGACAGACTCATAGATCCCCTATTATTTTAGGGGTTGAGGTCAGAGTTAATTTTTTTAATATGAAGTCTGAAAAAATTGAGTCCTGTTCTCTGTTATATCCTTTCTAAACACTCATCCAATTCCTTTTAATTGTCTTCAATTAACTCAGCTCTCTTCTTGAATCGAAAGGTGACTTTTTTTATGAGAGAGATATTGAAAAGAGAATCGAACGGACTGTGATTCAGACGGATAGTAATCGGATTCCGGAAGGTATCCGGAATCGCGTATTGGTCTGAGCTTTAGCTGCCAAGAGGCAGGCGAATGATGAACGTAGTCCCTTCGCCCTCATTCGATTCAAAACTGATCTCCCCGTGGTGGGCCTCAATAATCTTCTTGGTGATCGCCAGGCCGAGACCGGTTCCGCTCGATTTGGTGGAGAAATTGGGCACAAAAATGCGGTCGCGTGCATCCGTCTCAATGCCGCTTCCCTGATCGCTGATGGTAATCACCGCCTCGTCCCCGTTCCTCTTCATCGATACACGGATCTGGGCAGGTGGCTGGTTGTACGACTCAATCCCGTTCTTCACCAGATTGATCAGCACACGCCTCAGCTCATCGTCAACGCCACTGGCAATCAGTTGGGTCGACGGCAGGGAACACTCTATCCCCACATCCTCATCAAACTGATAGAGATCACAAACAGAACTGAGCAGCTTGTTCAGATTCACCTCCTGCATGGGTTCATGAACAGGTTTGGCAAATTTAGAGAAGTCGGATGCAATCTTGTTCAGCGATTCGATCTGTTCAATAATATTCGCGGCCGTACGCTCAATTGCGGGCTTCAGCTCCATCACATTTTCCGGGTTTGCCTCCAGCTGACGCTGCAGATGCTGCAGGTTGAGCTTCATCGGTGTCAGCGGATTCTTGATCTCATGTGCTACCTGCTGAGCCATCTCCTTCCAGGCGGCCTCACGTTCCGCTCTCAGCAGTTCACGCTGTGCGTCATTCAGCCGCTCCACCATCTGGTTGTACGCCTTCGCCAAAGAACCGATCTCATCATTGCTGGTCACGGTTACCTGGGTCTTCATATCGCCACGGGTAATCTTGTTGAGACCGCTCTGTACGATCTGCAGCGGCTTGGTAAGCCGGCCTGAGAAAAAGACGGTCCCGATAATAAAGAGTGCAAAAATTGCCAGGTAAACTCCGAACAGATAGCTGGTGGTCTCCAAAAGCTGCTCTCTGTAAACGGGAGACTGAACGAATGTAGGAATGGCAATGGCTCCGACCGGCGCACTGTTTTCATCGAGCAGTGCCCGGTAGCCAATCAGAAGCGTTTCGTTGCCGATCTGTTCTGTGGTGATATAGTGCCGGCGCTCCCTGTTGTAGAGAAAATCGTAGGCTGGAAACGGCATCGACCTTGGCATGAGGTGCTGCTGGAAAATCTGCGGGGTTGTGGAATCGAGCACATTGGGCCCCGCATAGAGCACCGCATCCACATTGAGCGGGTTTGCAAACTCAGCAAGCCTGGCAGAGAGTGATTGCGCGGAGTTAAGGTCGATCTCGCCGCGCATAGATTCACTCAAACTGTTCAGCTTGGTGATAAGCTCCCTCTCCACGTTCTTCTCATTTTGATTGCTGACCGCAAACTGGGTTGCAAAAATCAATATCGTCAAAAAGAGGATGGTGGAGAGCGTAAGTCCGTCGAGGAGACGATGCCTGAATTTCCGGCTCTGCCCAAAGAGACTGAAGTACCGAAGCCCGAACATAGCGAGCAGCGCAAAAAGGAAGAGACCAAAAAAGACCAGTACAATATGGAAACGGAAAAACGAAAAGAGGTGGTGGTTAAAACCCGGAACCGGGGTGCTCGCTTTGATATACCGGTTATCACCCTTCTTCAGAAGAATTTCCCTGAATGAACCCTGGGCGGTGATGTTGGTAATGAATGCGATTGAATCTCGGGTTACAATTTCAGTTTCTCGGGGCGGCATCCGGTTATACTCAGGCTGATTGTTGTAGATACCCTGCATAGCCGTTCTGGTTACCCGATCTCCGGTGAATTCCGCAAGGTAGTAGCTCTGTTTCCACTCGTTGCTGCTAACGTCTGCCAATACAGCACGGATCGGTTTGTTATAGTCTGGCCTCTCCAGATAGGCCGCTGCAAAGATCCAGGCGATGATCCGAAACGGAGCCTCCTGGTTGTAGAGTGGAATCCAGCCACGATTGAAGGAGATGTAGTTCTCTCCGAGGTCTGTGGGACGCTCCCAGACAATGGGGCGGTTTGTCTCCCTTCGCAGCTGCTCCTCGGTATAGGAAGTCTGCATGATCCTGATGTTCACCAGCGATCGCCACCCCGGCGTGTCGAGATTGGTAGAGAAGTCGCTGATCAGTTCGCCCTCCGGGCTCAATAGCTGAACCTCAAATGAGTGATTGCGCCATTCAGGCCGAATACTTGTATTAATCGCGCGCTGAAACTGTGCCTGTACAGTTGCAGCCTGGTTCTCAACATCATCTTCACTGAGAAAAGCGAGGTTGGATTCCAGGTTAAAGAGCATGGTGGTAAGGAGGGAGCGGGTGTCGGCAATCTCCTCACCGGCAAATTCAGTGGCGCGTTCATGAAGTTCGCGGTCAATACGTGAATTGGACGAATTCCAGACAATGACGTATGCGCAAACCGAAGCGAGAATAACTCCAATCATCATTCGTCTGAACCCGGACATCTCTCTGAAGTAGTCAGGATATTTGTGGATGCCCTGAATAATGAGCAGGTAGGTCAGGAAAAGTCCGCCCGCAAGCAGTGAGATCCATGAGAGCAACGTGTGAAATTCAAGAAGTAGGTCGGCGAGGTAGAAAAAGAGAACAAAGCTGAAAAAACTGGTTACTCCAATGATGGCTGCTTTATCCTGTTCAATTCGAAATAGGTGGTACCCCGCCACAAGGATAATCCCGGTTGCTGCTGTAAAGTAGATGCCCGAGGCAATGTAGAACAGAAAGGATCCTATATCCGGGGCGAGCTCAAGGTCGAGCAGTGGGAGGTTGGTCTGAATCAGTATCGTCTGGGTAGAGAGGATAAAGATCAAGATAAAGAAGAGGGAGAGGAGTCCGAATAGAACAGAGAGCAGAAGTGTTCGGAAACTGAATTCGCGCCCGGTAGTGACCTCTCTGGACCGGAAGTAGTTAAAGCTGAAGATGGCCAGCAGCATCAGCATGACACCCTGGAAAAGATATCTTACAATAGCAGCAATCGTGGAGTGGCCGGCAGGTGTATCGATTCTCTGCAGAATACTTCCAATCCACCCATCGAGCAGGCCGGCAGGAAAAAGTACGTACCATCCGGCAGTCAGGATCCCGATTTGAAGCACGAAAGCAGAAAATGAGCGATTATAGGCGCTCCAGGTGACCAGGAAGATGAAAAGGGCGAGGAAAATGGTGATATGGAAAAAACCACGCCACTCAGCCTGTTGGGCAGCCTCCATGTCGGCATAGATCTCAAAATCATCGGGTGTGGCCCACACAATTCCAACGGAGTCGGACGATTCCGTAGAGAGTTTCCGGTATTCAAAGTTCTCCGGAAGGGGGTCAAAGAAGTTAAAATTGACAGGGTAGAGTCCCCTCAGTTCGGGTGATTCGGAGAGACGAAATGTGGTGCGGTCGGCAAAAGGGAGGTTGGAGGTGAGCTCCAGCTTTTCTGAGGTGAGCAGATGATACTGATTCTCTTCAGATTGAAAACTGCGCTGCCCCATCAGGTAGACCACATTGTTTCTCTTCAAAACAGAGACACGAAGGGAGTCACGGCTGTCAGATATTGCAATAGGCACCGGTGAGACACTGAACCCGTTCCAAACGAGCCGGTTATTCGCGCGGTAGAGCGCGCTGCCCCAAAAGTCATACTCAGATAGCTTACTATGGATGAATCCCAGATTCTGCCTTGTGACGGCAAACTCAGTTATCTCACGAAAAAGACTGTTTGAGGCGTCCGAAAATCCATTGTAAGTGCTGTTAAACAGATTCTCTCCCTCATCGAGGGCTTCATCCATCAATTGACGGATCTCCTCTTCACTACCTGATGAAACCTGAGTGGATTTCTCAAAAACAGAGTAAGCTACCAGTGTGGCAACCAAAAAGAGCAGCGATATCCTCAGCGGGTATGTGGAGAAAAATTTCAAATTAAAAAAGATCCGTTCAGATCGTGATGAAGGGTTCCACCTGTGCGGGATAAAAAATCAGCCGGACTGATCAGGCGTCGTCACCAAATTCAGTAACTGTGGCGTCATTCCACATCCGCTCGATGCCATAGAACTCTCTCTTCTCTTCACTGAAGATGTGAACAACAACATTTACATAGTCGAGTATAACCCATCGGCGGGCATCCATTCCTTCTTGTTTCCAGACTGTCTCTCCAATCGTCTCTTTAACCTTTTCTCTCACGCTGTTGGCAAGTGCACGGATTTGGGTGTCGGAGGTTCCGTGGCAGATCATAAAATAATCGGTGAGGGTGGTTAGCTCCCGGACATCAAGCAGCTTGATATCTTTTGCTTTCTTCTCAAGAAGCCCCTCTTTTACCGCTTCAATCAATTTTTCTGAATCGGCGGTTTTCTCGCTGGAGGTGGCTGAAAACTGGCTGTTTTTCGGATCCGCTGTTTTGGTCATAGGCTGTTTAAGTGATACTAAAGATTAAGTGTTTCAAAGTCGGCGCCAATAACAAGGGTCACATCGAGATAAAAATCGTCAGACTGTTCACGTAGAACCTGATCCTCTTTAATGCCAATGGCGTTGGCAACACGGCGCGCATTTTCCATGTGGCCGCTCCTTGATATAACAAAGGTCTTGTTTACATTAAAATGGTCGAAATTTCCCGTTTCCACAACATCAAACCCAAACTGCCTGAGGGAACCGGTATAGCGAGTGGCAAGGCCCGGCACACCCGCACCGTTCAACACTTCGAGCTGAATAACGTTGCTGATTAAAGAGGGGTCTTGTACCGTGCGCTCGCTTACAATTCTTGGATAGAGAAGTCGCGTTGTGAGCGCAATCAGAAGGATCGCAAGCAGCACACTCAAAAACCCGATGGCACTATTCAGAAGGAGATTTTTTCGATTGTCTTCAGAAGAGGATGCTGCCATTAGAGGGGTTTAATACCAGGGTGATCTTCTGCTGAATGGCGAATGGTGATTTCCAAAACCGCTTCGTCCATAGCTTGAGTAGTATGGATTCTGTGAGAACTGGAAAGAGATTCGCGTATTGTCAGATATCCGATAGTCGATGCGGGCCTGATCAATAACAATCTGTGTGTTCATGCTGTTGCGGTCGCCGCCCATAAAGCTGTTGCCGAACGGAGAGTGGAGAACCGAAACATCTACCTGAGCATCAACGCGATCGCTCACATCGAAATGCATAGAGTTGGTGTATGCATTCAGGTTCTGCATTTCGCCACCAAAATTAGAAAAATTCATTGAATAAGAGTGACTCATGGTCATATTGAGCATATTCATCCAGCTGCCTATAGTCGACTCTGAATTGTCGTGAGTATGGGTTACGGCTCCGCCAAAGTCATCATGATGATTCCCTAAATCCTTGCGCAGCTGAGCGTCAGCCACGATAGTAAGGCAGAAGAAGAGGGCAGCAAATGTAACTATGAATTTCATAATGTATCCGATTCGTTTTTCAGTCAACGGCAGAGCGTCTGTATTAATTATACACAAACGACAGATGTTAGTAAATATGATGCGATAAATTAATGATCTCTTTCAATTACAAAAACGTTCCCGGGAAATAGCTCTTCCTGAGTGAGCAGAGCGGGATCGGGCTTGTTAAATCGGCGGAATTAGTCTATATTTACAGGCTTGATTATTTATGAAACCTTAAAACAAATTCACTGCCGTGCTGAAAATGAAACTTACGGATTTCAAGTTTGAAATCGAAGAGTTTAATGTACCCGAAGAGCCAGCTGAACCCCGCGACTCTTCAAAGCTGATGGTTCTTAACAGAGAGGATAAATCCATCAAACACGAAACCTTCTCTAATATAGACAAATATCTCAACGAGGGTGATGTTGTAGTTTATAACAACACCAAGGTGTTTCCCGCCAAACTGAAAGGGAAAAAGGAGAAGACCGATGCCGATATTGAAGTGTTCCTGCTTCGGGAGCTTCAGCCGGAAAATATGCTTTGGGATGTGCTGGTAGAGCCGGCCCGAAAAATCCGGATCGGTAACAAACTCTATTTCGGAGAGGATCTGATTGCAGAAGTGGTCGACAACACCACCTCGCGCGGCCGAACCATCCGTTTTCTATATGAGGGACCAAATCAGGACCTCTACGCCCGTTTGGATGAAATTGGTGACATGCCGCTTCCTCCTTACATTGAGCGTGAGCCGAAAGAGGAGGATAAGGAGCGATATCAGACCATTTTTGCCAAAGAGAGGGGGGCCGTAGCGGCTCCAACTGCCGGGATGCACTTCACGCCGGAGCTGGTAGAGAAGCTGAAGAAAAAAGGTGTCGATTTTGTGCCGGTTACGCTTCACATCGGCTGGGGCACATTCCGCAATGTAGAGGTTGAAGATCTTACCAAGCATCGAATGGATTCCGAGAACTACTTTATATCCAAAGAGTCGTCCGACCGAATCAATGAAGCTCTCCGCAGTAAGAAGAACCGTGTTATCGCTTGCGGTACCTCTGCAGTGAGGGTGATCGAAACGAGTGTAATGGCCAGCGGAATGTCGAAGGCGGGTACAGGCTGGACCGATAAGTTCATCTATCCGGACTATCCGTTTAAGATTACCGAAGGTATCATCACCAATTTCCACCGTCCGGAATCAACACTCCTTATGCTTGCAGCCGCGTTTGGTGGTTTTGAGTTTATAAAGGAGTCTTACAAGGAAGCTCTTGCCAACGATTACAGATTCTTCTCGTTTGGCGATGCCATGCTGATCCTTTAAATCGGAAATCGATGCCTGACCGGTCTATGGTATTAATCATCCCCGCTGCCGGTTCAGGCAGTCGTTTAGGCAGCGATATACCCAAGCCATTCATTGAGATTGGCGGTAAAACCATTTTGGAGCATACACTCTCTGTCTTTGCCGGTATCCCCGAACTGGCAGAGGTGATTGTTCCAACTTCCGGCGACTATTTGGGTAAGACCCGTTCTGTTTTGGATCGGCTCTTTCCTGGACTGCCGGCTCATGCAATTGAAGGTGGCTCTGAGCGGTACAAGTCGGTTCAGATTGCGCTCAATTCAGTTCAGTCGGATGCCGCCTTCGTAGCGGTTCATGACGCTGTTCGCCCATTTGTTAGACCGAAAGAGATCGTTCAATGTCTCGATGCGGCAACGGAATTTGGCGGAGCTATTCTTGCCATCCGTGCCAAAGATACAATCAAGGTATCTGGCAGCGATGGCACCGTATCTTCAACACCCAACCGAACCACGCTCTGGCAAGCCCAGACTCCGCAAATTTTTCAGCTCAAAATATTAAGAAGAGCATACCGTCTTGCAGAGAAAGAGCGTTTTGCAGGGACCGACGATGCCTCACTTGTGGAACGAAGCGGAGAGATTGTAAAATTGGTTGAAGGTGACGCAAGGAATTTTAAGATTACCTACCCTCTCGACCTGAAGATGGCAGAGTGGCTGATCGGCAATAATAAATAGTTAGAAATTCATGAAGATGCGCGTTGGGCTGGGTTACGATGTACATCGGTTTGAACCGGGCAGTGAGATCATTATTGGTGGTGTAAGAATTCCTTTTGATAAAAAGCTTAAAGGGCACTCTGATGCCGATGTTCTGCTACATGCAATCACCGATGCAATTTTGGGGGCAGCCGCTGAGGGCGACATCGGGACTCACTTTCCCGATACCGATCCCGGCTTTAAAGGTGCCGACAGCATAGAGCTGCTCAAAAAGGCATATGCTGTTGTGAGGGAGAAAGGGTACAGCCTTGTCAATTTAGACTCAACCATAATTGCGGAACGGCCCAGAATGCTGGAACACATTCCGGACATTCGTCGCAAGATAGCAGAATCTCTCGAATGTGATGAAGATCAGATATCGGTAAAAGCGACCACCAACGAAAAGATGGGATTTGCCGGCCGTGAAGAGGGGATCGCCGTACATGCCATCGCCATGCTGGAAAGGGAAAGCTGATAATGGAAGCCTACCTTGAGCCATTTGTCGATTGGGTTGAAACACTTTCGCCCCTTACCATCTACCTGGTGCTGGGTTTTATCGCCTGGCTGGAAAATGTGTTTCCCCCAATTCCAGGTGATCTACTGGTGGCATTTGGCGGCTACCTGGTTGCCATTCAGCTGATCGGATTTATGCCCCTTCTTCTGATCACGACAATCACTTCGGTGATTGGTTTCATGTGTATGTATGCGGTGGGAGCATATTTTGGTGAGAAGATCGCGGTGCAGCGAAGACGATTCTGGCTGATGCGATTTATCGACGTAAAATATTATGACAAGGGCAGGCGATGGATGAGCCGCTGGGGGCAAGGTGTTATTCTTGCGAACCGCTTTCTGGCAGGAACCCGTTCTGTAATCTCATTGACGGCGGGTGTTACCAGGACGAGAATTAGTTATACGGTGCTCTCTTCAGCCATCAGTTCCATTCTTTGGAATGCAATTCTGATAGGATTTGGATGGATTGTGGCGGAGAACTGGCAGACAATTGGTCACTACCTAAATATATATGGTTGGTTCATTTTGATAGTGATTGTTCTGCTTATTGCGGCGCGGTTACTCTGGAAGTGGGGTAAAAAGAGAAGAAATTGAAAGTTTTGAAAAATATGTTGCTAAAACATTTGATAAATATCCCAGATGTTTTTAGCTTTGAAGTCTTTCACGGATGGGATAGATATGCCTTTCAATAGGTGTTCGTTTCCGAAAGTGAAGCCGGCGGGAAACTTGCCGGGGAGAAGAATTTGACATTCTGATAAGCCAGTGTAGCTCAGGGGTAGAGCAGCTGTTTTGTAAACAGCCGGTCGTCGGTTCAAATCCGGCCACTGGCTCTTTGGAGACCTTGCAAAAGTGACGGGGGGATACCAAAGTGGCCAACTGGGGCAGACTGTAAATCTGTTGTCGTAAGACTTCGCAGGTTCGAATCCTGCTCCCCCCACTTTCTCTTTGCGGGCGTAGCTCAATTGGTAGAGCATCACCCTTCCAAGGTGAATGTTGCCGGTTCGACTCCGGTCGCCCGCTCTCTGAAAAAAGCCGATATAGCTCAGGGGTAGAGCACTTCCATGGTAAGGAAGGGGTCGTCGGTTCAATTCCGACTATCGGCTCTTCAGGTTCAACGTTCCGACAAATCTAACAAATAAACTTTTTTTAACCATGGCAAAAGAGACATTTCAGCGTAATAAGCCACACGTGAATATCGGTACGATTGGTCACGTGGATCACGGAAAGACAACCCTGACTGCGGCTATTACCACAGTGATG
>JAFIFA010000032.1 GCA_020832225.1 Balneolaceae bacterium | reverse complement strand
CTGATAGACGTAACGTCCCGCCTGAACCGAATTCCAGAGAGTGATTTCGCTTCCCAGCTCCTCCTCGAGCCCGCGAATCAATACCTCCATGTTGATAGGAATACCGGCCTGTGCAGTGAATGAGGGGGCATCAAATTTCGTTGATTTGCCCAAAGAGCGTGCAAGGATTGCGGGGAAGCTTAGTTCGGTACGATAGATACCACCATTATTAAACCCCTGAGCCATGCTGTCGCCCATTGCCGCCAGCCGGTGCTTATAGGATCTGCGTCTGAAAAACACGTGTGAAAATGGTTACCTTGCCGTTGTAAATGGAAATATATATAACATCTGTTCAATCAATAATAATATGTCGTCAAAAACAAATCGGCTCGATGCATTTCGTGAAAAACGAGGGGTGATGAATGAAAAGGTGCTGGATCTGGACAATCTGGGAATTAAGCGTTTTTTCAATCTCGACTCCAATACATATAAAGAGGGCGCGCTGTCGTCTCAAACCAAGGAGTTGCTTGGGCTGGTGGCTTCCGCTGTTCTTCGCTGCAACGACTGTATCGACTATCATCTGGAGCAGTGTGCCCGAACCGGTTCCACCAAAGAGGAGATAGTGGAAGCTCTCAATGTTGCACTTGTAGTGGGAGGGAGCATTGTAATTCCGCATCTAAGGCACGCAATTGAGACACTTGAGATGTTGGAAGAGGAAGGGACGCTCGGATCGGTCAAATCCTGAATTCCATGTTTGAGAACAGAGAGACCTGAATAATGCCGATCATTCAATATTTGAAAAGACGCTGGGTAGTGAATCAACCCTTCCCGGATCGCTGGCTGCAGATTCTTGAGAGCAGTGTGCCTGTTTACAAACGATTGCCGCACTACCACCGGGAGACTCTTCAAAAGAGGATGCAGATCTTTCTGAGTGAGAAGATGTTTGAAGAGTGCGGGGGGATCACCCTAACCGAAAAGATGAAGGTGATTATTGCTGCACACGCATGCGTTCTTATTCTTGTGGAGACGGCCGATTACTACGCAGATCTCCAGTCGGTTCTGGTCTATCCCGACGACTATGTGGCTCCTGTTAATGAGATGGACGAAAATGGAGTTGTGACTGAAGGACTTGAGCATCGGAAGGGGGAGTATTGGAATATGGGAAATATTGTTCTCTCCTGGGCCGATATCGATCGGAACCTCTATGATAACCCCGATGGCCACAACTTGGTCTATCACGAATTTTCACACTTCCTGGATGATCGCTACGGCCTCACAGCCGGAATTGATATTAACGGAATGCCCCAAAGAGACGATGAGTGGACCCATGTTCTGGCGAAGGCATTCAGGCGGCTTCGGCAAAAGATTTCGGAAAACCGAAGGAGTTCATTAGATCTCTACGGTGCAGAGAGCCCTCAAGAGCTCTTTTCAGTTGCCACGGAGGCGTTTATTGAGAAACCGGGTGCATTACACACAGAAATGCCCGACCTTTATAAGATGCTTCAGGAGTTCTATCAGCTCGATCCGTTGCGATGGAGAGGGTAGTGTTATCTTTTTTTAAATCAGAAATTAACTATGCGAAATAACGACATCATTCAAAGTATTCGATATATCCTTGACGTTGGAGACGGCGAAATTGCCAACATACTGCGTTTGGCAGACTATAAGCCCAAAAGAAATGAGATAGAGATGATCTTTGAGGATGAGGATGGAACCGGAGTGGATGCAACTCACGAACTCCTTGGCCATTTTTTGGACGGGCTCATCTTCCAGAAGCGGGGTAAAAGCGACAAGCATCCACCTCAGCCGGTGCGCTACCCCATCTCAAACAATGATGTGCTCAAAAAACTGAGAGTGGCTTTTAAGCTACGTGATACAGACGTCCAGAAGATTATTGAGCTTGGTGGTTACTCTATCAACAAACCTGAGCTGAACGCTCTTTTCAGAAGGGAGGATCACCGCAATTATAAGTTGTGTGGTGACCAGATACTGCGCTACTTTCTGAAAGGCCTTGCCCTCAAGGAGCGAAAAGAGAACGGTTAATAATCTATCTTCTGGCTCTTACTGAAAAGACAACCGGCGAAAGTGTGCCGGTTCTCGCCTCTATACGATATTGGCCGTGCCGGTTACCCGTTTTGAATGTTGTATATGCCATTCCTTCAGAATCTGTTTCCGCCTGCTCTGTGCCCAAAGTGGCACCCTGCGCCGTTCTTGGAGCGTTCACGATCGAGAAACTGACCCTCTCGCCGGCAACAGGGTTACCGAAACGATCTTCGACCCGAACCGTCAGGGGTTCTGAAATCTCCTCATTGGATCCCGTACTCTGTCCATCTCCGCTCACTTTCTCCATGGAGTAGGGAGGGCCATGCTCAAACCGGATATCCACCTTGTCCTGAATCTCTTCCCGGTTCACACTCAGAACGATTCGGAGTGATTCTGCTGCAGAACTGTAGATCACCGTTTTATAGAGACCAGGCTCATCGGTCTCCTTCACAGGGTCAATCTCTGCCCTGCCCGCACCGCTGAACTGAAACTGATCCGGGGATCTGCCTGAGATGTCGTTACCACCGGCATCTTTCAACCGGATCAAGAGTTCTGCTTCATTGCCCACAATCAGCGAGCTTTCGGAACTGTTGAATTGTGAGTTTTTAGCATCAACGGGACCTATCTGTATGGAGAAAGAACTGCTTTCAATATCTTCAAGTGCTGTACCGGAGGCGGTGAAGCGTATTCTGTAGCTGCCGCCGGCTCGATTGATCTTCAGATCCCTGAACTCTGCAATGCCGTTGTGATCGGTCGAAATGGTTTGTGTACTCCCGCTACTAAATGATCCGGACCGAAGTTCTGCTTTTACTTCAACACCTTGTATTGCCACACCGGTTTGATTGGTGATTTTAACAGCAGGAGATGGTGAAATTTTCTGTCCTGCAGGGGTAGATGAGGGTTGCTGAACAATTTCGAATATTGATGGAGCCGACTCTTCGAACGTTGCTACAATCGATTTTGCACGATCCCGGCTGATGATCATTGGATTCTCATTTCCTTCATGATCTCCACTCCATCCGGTAAAGACCCAGCCTTCATCCGGAATGGCTTCGAGTTTGACACGAACAGGTTCATCTCCATTGGCAGTGGTGTTAGGGGCGGATGTTGAATCGCGCACCACCTCCTCCACAACTTTTCCGTTTCCGGTAACATCGAGTGTAAGTGGAAAGCCAACACGTACAAAATGGGCCGTAATAACGAAATCTCTGTTTACGGAGAGCCTTAATGGATTTTGGGAACCTTCATGATCTCCACTCCAGGAATCAAACAGGTATTCATCTGAGGCAGTGGCAGTAAGATCTAATTGTGAGCCGGATATAAATGAACCATTGTCAGGTGATACAGTGCCGCCCTCCTCCGGTTCTACTGTAATCTGGAGGTTGAACTCAGAGGGAATTGCCTCCTCAAAAGAGGCACCTGTAGAGTCGCAACCCGATATGATGCCGCTGAGAATAAGAAAGACTAATACAGCCGGTACGGTACCAAATAGCAGGCGCATGGCTGAATGGATTTAAAGTGTGGAAAAAGCAGTATCAAATGTTCAAACAGAGCTTGAATACCGGCTAAGGCTGTTTTTGATCTATATACCTGTATTCCAGGTAATACATTGTACATCTGTTCCGGTAACAGAATGCTCACAATCATTTATTAAGCTTTTATACCAACACTAACAATAAGTAGTACTACCTATTTACCACTTATTAGGCATTACTAATTTTTCAAAAGTAGTTGCTTTTACTTCTCATAGGCAAGGTTTGGCCCCAGCCATCTCTCCACTTCGTCCTTACTCATTCCCTTTCGTTTTGCATAATCTGTAATCTGATCTTCCTGAATGTTACCCAGGTTGAAGTATTTTGCCTCCGGGTGGGCAAGATAGAGGCCGCTTACTGATGATGCAGGAGCCATCGCAAGATGTTCCGTTAGGGTGATACCGGCTGCCTCCTCGACGCCAAGTAGGTTGAAAAGCGTCCGTTTTTCTGTATGGTCGGGCTGAGCCGGATAACCGGGTGCCGGACGTATACCGCGGTAAGCTTCCCGTATAAGCTGATCATTATCGAGATCTTCGCCGGGAGAATACCCCCAATAGGTTCTTCGCACTTCCTGGTGGAGCATCTCAGCAAAGGCTTCTGCAAGACGATCGGCAAGTGCTTTTACCAGAATTGCGTTGTAGTCGTCATGGTCTGCTTCAAACTCTTTTACCAGGTCGAGCACTCCGTGGCCTGCTGTTACCGCAAAAGCCCCCATATAGTCGCCGCGTCCGCTCTCTTTTGGAGCGATAAAGTCGGCGATCGCTTTATTTGGCTGGCCGCTACGCTTCTGTGACTGCTGGCGGAGTGAATGGAAACGCGCAACTACCTCTTTTCTGCTTTGATCGGTGTAGAGCTCGATATCGTCGCCCACGGAGTTGGCAGGGAAGAGTCCGATCACACCACGGGGGCGTATCAGTTTATCACTGACGATCTTATCGAGCAGCTGATTGGCCTCATCGAACAGTTTTCTGGCCTGCTCACCCGCTTTTTTATCCTGCAGGATGTCGGGGAATTTTCCCTTCATCTCCCAGGCGATAAAGAATGGGCCCCAGTCAATATAGCGCCGAAGCTTTTCGAGAGGAACCTCATCAAATATTGTAATTCCGGGATTCGCGGGCGGAACAATGTCTGCCTTTTTCCAGTCGATGGGAGTTCTGTTTTTTCTCGCCTTATCGATCGGAAGGTAGCGTTTTTTTCGTCCCCGGCTGCTGTACTGCTTTCTGAGTCCGATATATTCATTTTCGATCTCATCAAGAAAACCTCGCTTTAGGGTATTGGAGACCAGACGGTTCACTACGGTCACGCTTCTGGAGGCGTCCAATACGTGGATCACAGGGTTGTTGTAGTTGGGTGCGATCTTTACAGCGGTATGCATACGGGAAGTGGTAGCACCTCCAATTAACAGCGGAGTTTTGAATCCTTCCCGCTTCATTTCGCTGGCAACATGCACCATCTCATCGAGTGAGGGAGTAATCAACCCGCTCAAACCCACCACATCAACGCGGTGCTCTTTTGCCGCTGCGAGAATCTTTTCGGCAGGATTCATCACGCCGATATCGATCACATCGTAGTTATTACAGCGCAGAACAACAGCGACGATATTCTTTCCGATGTCGTGAACGTCTCCCTTCACCGTTGCCAGCAATACTTTTGCTTTCGGTTCAGTGTCTTGGTTTTTCTCTTTTTCAGCCTCGATAAACGGGATCAAAATAGCCACGCCTTTTTTCATTACGCGGGCACTCTTTACCACCTGGGGAAGAAACATCTTACCGGCTCCAAAGAGGTCGCCAACCACGTTCATACCATCCATCATCGGCCCCTCAATCACCTCAATCGGCCTGTCGTACTTCTGCCGGGCCTCTTCCACATCCTCTTCAATATGGTCTACGATACCTTTGATCAGTGCGTGGGAGATTCTCTCCTCAACGGTTCCGTCACGCCAGGCATCTTTTTTGACGATCGCTTCGTCACTATTCTGATCCTTTATCTTGTCGGCGTAGTCGATTAAACGTTCGGTTGCATCATCCCTGCGGTTCAGAAGCACATCTTCAACAAGCTGCTTCAGTTCAGGCTCAATCTCTTCATAAACCTCCAGCTGGCCGGCATTCACGATACCCATGTCGAGTCCGGCGCGGATGGCGTGGTAGAGAAATGCGGCGTGAATCGCTTCGCGTACGACGTTATTCCCTCGGAATGAGAAAGAGATGTTGCTGACCCCACCACTTACTTTGGCCAGCGGGAGGTTCTCTTTTATCCACTTCACGGTTTCGATAAAGTCGACCGCATAGTTGTTATGCTCTGCCATACCGGTGGCAACGGTGAGGATGTTGGGATCGAGAATGATATCCTGAGGTGCAAACCCAACTTCATCAACGAGGATATCATAGGCTCGTTTACAGATCTCCTTTCGCCGTTCAAGATTGTCGGCCTGACCCTTCTCATCAAACGCCATCACCACAACAGCTGCACCAAAGTCGAGTATATTCCGAGCTTGCTTTTTGAAAGCCTCCTCGCCCTCCTTAAGACTGATGGAGTTGACAACGCTTTTACCCTGTGTTGTTTTGAGTCCGGCCAGCAGAACTTCCCACCGGGAGCTGTCTACCATAAAGGGGACCCTGGCAATATCGGGTTCAGCAGCCATCAGGTTGATAAAGTCTTTCATCACCTGCTCGGAATCGAGCAGCCCCTCATCCATGTTGATATCGATAACCTGCGCACCACCTTCTACCTGCTCACGCGCCACGGAGAGAGCCTCTTCGTAGTCTTCATCTTTAATCAGGCGCTTGAATTTGGCTGAGCCGGTTACGTTGGTTCGTTCACCCACATTCACAAAGTTGGTTTCAGGACGTACAACCAGCGGTTCAAGTCCACTCAATCTCAGGTAGGGCTTTACTTCCGGTCTGTTTCTGGGCTTATGACGTTTCGCCTCTTCTGCGATGGCCCGAATATGATCGGGCGTGGTGCCGCAACAACCGCCCACAATGTTCACAAACTTCTCTTCGGCATAGTCCCGAAACTGTTCTGCCATAAACTCCGGCGATTCGCCATACTCACCCATCTCATCCGGAAGTCCTGCGTTAGGGTAGAGGCTGGTAAAGCAGGTTGCATGTTTTGAGAGCTCCTGTATGTAGGGGCGCATCTGCTTTGAACCGAGTGCGCAGTTCAAACCGATACTGAGCAGCGGGTTTGCGTGCTGAACGGAGATCCAGAACGCCTCTGTGGTTTGGCCCGAAAGAGTTCGTCCGCTCTGATCTACAATAGTCCCGGAGATCATGATCGGGAGAACTTTACCTGTTTTGCGGGCGTGCCGATGGGCTGCATAGATAGCAGCCTTGCAGTTAAGTGTATCGAAAACGGTCTCTATCAGAAGCAGATCAACTCCACCATCCACCAGTCCGCGGATTTGCTCGTCGTAAGCATCAGCAAGTGCGTCAAAAGTGATGGCGCGGTAGCCGGGATCCTCAACATCGGGTGAGAGGGAGAGTGTCTTGTTGGTGGGGCCGAGGGCTCCTGCAACGAAACGGGGTTTATCCGGTGTTTTTTTAGTAAATTGATCAGCCGCTTGACGAGCCACTTTTGCAGATGCCACATTCAGGTCGTAGGTGTAATCCTGAAGGCTGTAATCCTCCTGTGAAATGGGATTGGCGTTAAAGGTGTTGGTCTCTATGATATCAGCACCAGCATCCAGAAATGCTGAGTGGATATCCCGGATTATATCTGGCTGGGTAATGCTGAGAAGATCGTTATTGCCCTTCAGGTCGTCTGGAAAGTCGGGAAACTGTTGGCCACGGAAATCATTTTCGTCGAGCTTGTAGTCCTGGATCATGGTTCCCATGGCGCCATCGAGCACAAGAATCCGGTTTTCAAGCTGTTTTATGATTGAACTGTTGAATCTTGACTTCATTTGGGAACGTTTGTAGCAGAATTTTAAGTAAGCTTATAAAATCACCATTTTATAGCAGAAACACACGTTTTTCAAAAAAATCAGAAAACCTTCCGATATCAAAATAGTGAACTGCACGGTGGGTCAGCGATTTACGACATATGAAAGTAATAGAACACTACGATAAAGCGACAGAACCCCTTATTTCGTTCGAAATCATTCCGCCTAAGCGGGGTGGTGCTGTACATAACGTATTTGAATCCCTCGACAGGGTTGTGGAAGAGGTGAAACCGCCCTTCATTGATGTGACCTACCACGCTGCGGAGTCTTACGTTGAAGAGCAGGAGGATGGCACGCTGAAACGCATTGTACGGCGTAAAAGGCCCGGTACCATCGGACTCTGTGCTGCGATACTCCACAGATATGGCATCGACCCGGTGCCCCACCTGATTTGCGAAGGGTTTACCAAAGAGGAGAGCGAGGACGCACTCATTGAGCTCAACTATCTGGGTATTCATAATGTACTGGCGATACGCGGTGACAATACCGGCTCACAGACCTCACTCAACATGAATGGCACAGCCAATAAGTATGCCGTAGATCTGGTAGAGCAAATCTGCAATATGAACCGGGGCGACTACCTCGAAGATATCGTAAATGCTGAGCCTACCGATTTCTGTGTGGGTGTGGCCGGTTATCCTGAAAAACATTTTGAGGCCCCCAACCTGGATTGGGATATCAAAAAACTGAAAGAGAAGGTGGAAGCGGGCGCGGAATATATTGTGACCCAAATGTTTTTTGACAACAGCGCCTATTTCCGATTTGTGGAGAAGTGCCGCAATCACGGGATTGATGTGCCAATTGTTCCGGGATTAAAAATTCTGACCACCGGCAACCATCTGAGATCACTTCCCAAATATTTCCATCTCAACATACCTGATGATCTTTCCGCAGAAGTGGAAGCCTCACCGGATAAAGCGAAGGAGATAGGAGTGGAGTGGAGCCAAAATCAGTGCCAGGAGCTGCTCGATTACGGTGTTCCTGGAATTCACTTCTACATAATGGGTAATCCACAACCGGCTCTGGATGTAATTAAGGGAATTAAAGGTCGATGAATCTACTCATAGCAGACAGTGGTGCCACCAAAACAGACTGGCTATGGTACGATGGGCAGGAGTTTATACGAATTCGCACACAAGGTCTCCACCCCTCCAATATCCAGTTACCGCAAGACAGAACTGATCTTGAGGATCAGATTGGCTCCCTCAAGCCGGATGAGATCCGTTTTTTCGGTACGGGCTGCGGCAATCGGGTTAATGATGAAAAGATCAGCAGATTGTTGACCTCTATCTTTCCTACATGCAGAACTATCCGGGTTGACAGCGATCTGGAAGGTTCCGGACAGGCTTTTTTTGGAGATGGTGATGGTATTGTAGCGGTGCTTGGAACAGGTGCAATTTCCGCCAGAATTGAAGAGGGCAGGTTAGTTGCCAAATCAGCTTCACTCGGCTTCGCCATTGGGGATGAGGGCAGCGCAGCCGATCTGGGACGCCGGCTTTTGAAAATGCGCTATAGAAATCAAGCCGTGCCTGAACTTCTCAAATTTCTTGACGAAAGGCTTGAGAGTGTGGATTACTCAGAAATGATGAACCGCATCTACTCATCTCCCCGACCCAACAGGGAATTGGCTGCACTTGCAGGTGTTGTTCTGAAACCTCCCTTTCCAGCAGAGTTGAAAACCGTACTTGAAGAGGCATTCTCCGACTTCATTAAGTGCCAGCTTACGACACTAAATGTTGAGGATGATGAATCAGTTATTTTTACCGGGAAGGTGGCGGTGTCGCATGAAGACCTGCTGAAAGAGGTTATGAACAGACACGGATATAAGAATGTGGAGGTTCGATATCCGGTTATTAAAGCGTGGCAGGAGAGGATTTCAGGGCAAAAGGGTTTTCCTGAAAATCACTGACCTCATTTTTAACAAACCATCATCACAGAAGTGCGATTTTTCTCACTTTGAGGGTAGATTGAGCATAAATGCGACGAAGTAACAGCAAACGAAATTTGAGTAAGGCTTGAGTAAAAAGGAAAAAGATACCCCAAAACTATTAGCTGATACCCATTGTCATCTCTACCTCAAACAGTTTAAAGAGGATCTGGACGATGTACTGGCACGGTCAGCCGAAGCCGGGGTAAAAAAAATATACCTCCCGGCAATCGACTGGAACTCTATCGATGCGATGGAGAATCTTAACCATCCCGAGATCTCATTTCATAAAATGGCGGGAATTCATCCATGCAGCGTGGAGGAGGTTTGGCCGGTTGATGAAGAGAAACTGTTCAGTTATCTAAAGCGGGACGATTTTATAGCAGTGGGTGAAACCGGTCTCGACTATTACTGGAGCACCGATTTTGTAGACGGGCAGAAGAGAAGCCTGCATCTTCACTGTGAGCTGGCAAAAGAGACCGGAAAGCCGGTGGTTCTGCATAACAGGGAGAGCACCAAAGATCTTTTGGACATCATCGAAGAGGAGCAGGATGGTACGCTAACAGGAGTGTGGCACTGCTTTACCGGTTCTGAAGATGAGGGGAAACGCGCGCTCGACCTGGGGCTTCATCTGGGAGTAGGGGGCGTTTCTACTTTTAAAAATGCTGGGGTCGATCGGGTTGTGGCGAAGATGCCAATGGACAAGCTCATTTTGGAGACAGACTCCCCCTACCTCACACCGGCACCCCACAGGGGCGAACGCAACGAGCCTTCCTATATAAAACTGATCGCAGAAAATCTCGCCACTCTCAAGGATATATCTTTCGATGAAGTTGCCGAAATCACCACTAAAAACGCTATTGAGCTATTTGGTGTCTAGCGTCTGCTTTTCCCGTTTGATTGTTCAAATATTTTTATCAATATAGAAGCCATCGGCAAAACTGTTAAATCTTAAACGGGTGGCATGGATAAAAAAGACCTATCTACAGCAATAAGTACGGACAATCTGGGGCGAATCATATTCCTTTCAACGGTAGCCGCTATTGGTGGATTTCTTTTTGGATTCGATAGCGGTGTGATCAACGGTACAGTGGGGGCTTTGCAGCTCGCTTTCGATTCTGACGCAGTGGGCACCGGGTTCAATGTTGCGTCCATGCTGCTTGGTTGTGCGGTCGGTGCTTTTTTTGCCGGTAACCTGGCCGACAAGTATGGCCGTAAACCGGTTCTTCTGACGACGGCGGTTGCATTTATAATAAGTGCTTATGGCTCCGGAGCGGCAGGCAGTTCCGAAATGTTTGTTGTTGCACGGATTCTGGGTGGACTTGCCCTGGGTGCTTCGAGTGTTATTGTACCCGCATATATCAGTGAGATTGCCCCGCCAAAGATTCGTGGTGCACTCACCACGCTAATGCAGCTGATGATCGTTGTTGGTCTCTTTGTTGCATTTTTGAGTAACTACATGATTGCGGGCTCTGCCGGTGGCGCCACAGAGGTTTTCATGGCCGGATTTCAGGCGTGGCAGTGGATGTTCTGGGTGGAAATTCTCCCGGCCTCAATCTTTTTTATTGGCCTGATATTTATTCCGGAGTCGCCCAGATATCTGGTTGCTGCTGGTCGGCGTGATGATGCCCGTGTGGTTCTTACCTCTCTCTCTGACGAACAGGATGCCAATGCAAAGATCGCAGATATTGAGTCTACACTCGAAGAGAACCGGAAACCTCGCCTTTCGGATATCATTGTCAAGGCAACAGGCAAGATCCATCCAATTGTTTGGGTTGGATTGGGCCTCACAACCCTGCAGCAGTTTACCGGAATTAATGTGGTGTTCTACTACGGTGCCACCTTATGGCAGGCAGCAGGTTTTACGGAAGATAACGCTCTTTTGCAGAACGTAATCAGCGGTTCCGTAAACGTTCTGTTTACCTTTGTGGCCATTGCGCTGATCGATAAAGTGGGTCGAAAACCGCTGTTAATGATCGGTGCGCTTGGGCAGGCTGTAATGCTCGGAATACTGGCATTGATCTTCGGTACCGCCGATGTCTCCTCAACGGGCGATTTGATTCTGAGCGATTCCATGGGACTTTACGCACTGCTTTCGGCGAATGCTTACATCGCTTTCTTCGCCTTCAGCTGGGGTCCGATCATGTGGGTGATGCTGGGTGAGATGTTCCCGAATCAGTTCCGTGGTGCGGCTCTCGCCGTTTGCGGTCTTGTACACTGGACATCCAACTTTACCATTACCATGACCTTCCCGATTCTGCTCTCATCCATCGGGCTTGGGCTCTCCTACGGTATCTATGCCGGGTTTGGGTTTATCGCCTATTTCTTTGTGAAGTGGTTCATCACCGAGACAAAGGGACGTACACTTGAGGATATGTCGCGAGACCTGATGAAATAACTCTTTCTGAGACAAATTATGAGAAGCCGGGTGAAAGTCCGGCTTCTCTTATTTTGCAATATTGTGATCATTCTGAAAGCAGATAGAGATATTTTTTATCTTGTTACACTCTTTCATATCAACAAACCTAAATGTGATCTCACAGATTTCGAATTTCAAGCTGAACTCGCTTCGCTATCTACTGCTACTGATGATTTGGCCTTTGATGCTACTCTATCCGGGTAGTCTGTTAGCCCAGATAGTTCCGCCTGATGATGAGGCTACACCCTCTATCCAGCGCCAGTTGCTGCCGGTAATTGGCTACTCAACGGATACAAGCCTCTTTGGTGGTGCGTTCTTTCAGCGGATCAATTATGGTGAAGATAGTGATCGACCCTTTCTAAGCAGCGGCAGGGCAGATGTGACCGGTTCTATACGTGGTGAGTGGGTTGGAAAGGTGAGCTACGACCGCACCCGAAGTTTTGGCAGGGAGATCCGAAGCTCAGCTTCACTGCTACTCTTTCGTTCAAAAGTAAGCCACTACTTTGGTCTGGGGAATAATGTCGATTTTTCCCAGGATCTATATGATGAACAATTCTTCTATTTCGAAAACCGCGAAGCTGAATTTCTCTACAGAGCAAGGAAAAATATTGGCCGTTTTGGTGTAGAGGGAGACCTGGATATGTTTGCAGATCTCCATATTGCATATCTGGATGCTTCATTGAGGGAAGATGAATCCCGTTTCGGTGAAGATTTCCCTTCCGGAAGTATCAAAGGTTGGACCAACCAGCTGGGCATTGGTTTGATTACAGACGATCGTGACAGTGAATTTGGGACAACCGAAGGATTTCGATACGAAGTCGGAGCCAGGCTGTCGAATACAGTGATTGGCAGCGATTTTGACTATGCCACCATATGGGCGGAGATGAGACACTATCTGCCACTCTTTTCGGAGGTGGTTCTGGCACAGAAAATCGCAGCCGAGCATACCATTGGAGATACCCCTTTCTGGGGTTTGGCCACGCTGGGTGACGAAAAAGGGCTGCGGGGATATCATCTCGACAGGTTTCGTGGAGATAGCTCCATTCTCCATATTCTGGAAGCCAGAGCCTGGCTCTTCTCGATATTTGAAGGAGAAATACGTTTCGGCGGACAGCTTTTCTGGGATAGCGGCAGGGTTTTTTCGGATTTTGATTCCAACCGGTTCTTCTCCGAATGGAACCACTCCTGGGGCTTCGGCGGTGCCATGACCGTTTTTAATCCGGATTTCATCATCAGGGGCGATGTTGGTTTCTCGGCCGAGGCCGTTCGAATATATGCAGGTGTCGGGTATGTTTTTTGAACCAATCCACCTGAATAGATGCTGGGATTTTGTTGTTTTGTAGGAGTAGTTCTAAATTTAAATTTGCTTGATTTTCCATATTGAGCCTGTGAAATAATAGGCACCAAATGATTTGTAGTAGTTGCTCTGTTGCGCCTTAAATCAATTTTTTTAAGGGTGTAAAGTGAATTGGGGCACCCCCTCTGTACCCCCCTTGATAGGGGGGGATTATGGTGCTTCGCTACTTAATATCCATACACCCTCAACCATTAACCACATAAAGATTTTATTCAGTTGAGTTATCGAATTCTTATTACTGCGGAGCGTGATGTTGCCGCACCATTTCTGAAAAAGGCTGAGGGTGAAACAGATCTCCTCCACCTCCCTCTTGAATTGACAGGATATAGCGTGGATCCAGAGGAGACTCAGGCCCTTATCAAAACGCTGGACCGTTTCTCATTCATCCTGCACGAAAACCTTCGAGATGCCCGCTTCTTTATGCAGTGGGTTAACAATCATAAACTGCTGGACCAAGTGCAGAATCTGGTGAACCTTACATTGGATCAACCAACGGCCGATTTTTTGGAAGTAGAGAAGGTGCCCGCAATCTGCCCCAAAGCAGAGGCCCGGCCAATCGATCTTCTGGAGTTTTTGCTGCGAATTTCCCGTGATGGCTATTCACTTTGCCCGGTTCACTCCGGCAAAACAAGCGAGCTGCCCGGTCTTCTTCAGGAACTGGATCTTCCCGTTTCTGAATTTTCAGTCTGCAGCGAAAAAACGATCCCGACAGAAACCCTGGAACTCTACAGGGAGAAAATCGAAAAAGAGTCCTTCGATACGGTTTTGATTCACAACCGCTCAGCACTGGTGCGAATTCAGACCGCTTTTCCCGATCTTAATCTTCAGGAGCTCAATATCATATCCGGGAGTGCAGGCCTTACTGAACTGCTTAGAAAGGAAGGGATTGAACCGGTAAGACAAGGGAATGGAACGTGGTACTCCATCGCTGATGCGGTATTGTCATCAGAGGTCGGGTAGAAGTTTCCGGATAATTGCTTCATGCTCTGGAAAGGCCTGAAGCATCATATATCGATCCGCCATCTCGAAATCGTCGAAATCGAATCCGGGAGCAACCGTACAGCCGCAGAGGGCATAGCCATCTTGTTGATCCACGGTGGCGCCAAACCAGCTCCCCGCAGGAACCACATGCTGTGGTTTTTCACTGCCGGAGATGTCTTTACCCAGATAGAGCGCCTGATAGAGTCCGTCCTGGTGGATTACATGAATAGTGATCGGTGACCCTTCGTAATGGTGCCAAACCTCATCAGATCGGATCCGGTGGAAGCGGGATATATCGCCGCCTCTCAGAAGATAGTAGATGGCTGTAGAGTAGTTACGACCGTCAGGATAGGAGCCGCCCTGACCTGTTATGGAGCCTTCGCTTCGATAGGTTTCGCAGAAGTACCCCCCTTCCGGATGTGGCGTAAGCTCGAGGTCGTTAATCAGTTGATCGACTCTGTTATCACTCATATGGACTATCAGTTTGATGAATAGACTCTATTCTGTCTAATCAATTCAGAATGAGGCAGAGGCGTTCCGGCTCACCTCAATACGGCGGCACTGTCATGGTAGTCAGTGATGATGCCATCAACACCAAGTTCAAGCTGTCTGCGCATCTCATCAACCGTATTGATCGTCCAGGGTATCACCAACATCTGCCGCTCACGCGCTTCGGTCATCATCTGGGGATCAACCAATTGGTAGTTGGGGCTCCAGATCTCCGGTGTATAGCCGAGAGCGTCGATGTAGTCCTGCATCGGGTTATCTTCGAAGACGAGCATTGCCTGCGCGATCTCATCGTTTAGCTGACGAAACTCAACCAGTGTGGCCGGGTCGAACGACTGGATGATGATCCGGTCGAACAGGTCGAACTCTTCATTCAGCACTGTTAGTTCATCGTAAAGGATCTGTGCATATTCGTCAGGGTAGGGGTACATCACACCATAATGCTCAGGGTTGCTCTTTGTTTCGATGTTGTAGGCAACCGGATCGAGACCCTGTTCTTCCACGTAAGCCTCAATTGCGCGAATTGCATCAATCATCAATGGCTTGGCTACTTCCATAGGCTCCTGATTCGGAAAGTTTACGTGGCCCCGTTTTCCTACATCAAACTGCGTGGTCTCTTCGTAGGTCATCTCAAAGATGTTGAACTCCATTTGCTCCTCTTCGGTCACGGGTTCTCCATCCGGTTTTGTACTGATATGGTGATGGAACCAGGGTTCGTGTGATACGAGCAGTTTACGGTCGGCCGTTACCACCAGGTCAAACTCGATGGTGTCAACACCGTGATCGATCGCAATCAGGAAGCTGGGAATCGTGTTTTCGGGGAGAAGACCTCTCGCACCGCGATGTCCCTGAAGGTCAAACGTTCGGGTGGCTTCCTCTGTGGTACAGGATACAATCAGGATGGCAAGTGCAATCAGAATGAAAGATTTCATGAAATACGCTTTTTGGTAGAGGGTAGGTTAATCGTGTAAACAGAGCATCAATATAGTGTAATGAAATTAGTTCTTCCCGAAAACAGAGAAGCCCGGATGGGAGTCCGGGCTTCAGAATACAAAAATTTCAAGAAAGCTCGCTATCCTGTAAACTCCTCCATCTGAGCTCTCAGTTTGGCGATGTCAGACTCTGCATCGGCTTGTTTCTGTCGCTCTTTTTCAACGACGGCATCCGGTGCATTTGCGACAAACTTCTCATTGGCAAGTTTCTTCTGAACGCTCTTCAGGAAACCTTCCGTACGGTCGATCTCCTTTTGGATACGCTCCCGCTCTTTCTCGAGATCGATCAACCCTTCCAGCGGGATGAAGATCTCAGTTCCGTCAACTACGGCTGCTGCCGAGGCTTTCGGTTTTTCACAATCTGTATCAAAAGTGATGGAACCAACCGGAAGCAATTTTCGGTAGATCCACTCAGCAGTCTGCAGAGACTCTTCCAGCTCACTGTTTTTTGGCTTGATGAGAACTGTAAGTTCAGCCTTAGGTGCCAGATTCATCTCTGCCTGAATATTCCGGATTGCAGAGATGTGTCCCTGAACCGTTTTAAAAAGCGTGATTGAACGTTCATAGCTCTCACCAAAACTTTCGGGCCAGCTACTCACCGTTAATGCTTCCTTTTCCGATCGGCTTTGAATCTGATGCCAGATCTCTTCGGTGATGAACGGCATAAACGGGTGGAGCATCTTCATAAGGGTCTCAAAAAAGCCGAGGGCTCGCTCCAGTTTCTCTTTTGGGATATTTTCCCCGTAGCTGTCGGCCTTGCAAACTTCAATGTACCAGTCGCAGAAATCGTCCCATACCAGCGAGTAGATCTTCTTCAGAGCTTCGTTGAGACGATACTTCTCAAAATCATCTTCCATCTCACGGAGGCTAGACTCAATACGTCCCAGCATCCACTTGTCGGCCAGGTTCTCAGGGTCGATCTCGGTGGTGGGGGTATAGGTCTCACCCTCTGCCATATTCATAGTGAGAAAGCGGAAGGCGTTCCAGATCTTGTTGGAGAAGTTCCGTCCCTGTTCACACAAGTTCTCATCAAAAAGAAGGTCGTTACCGGCGGGAGCGGAGAAGAGCATTCCCACTCGTGTGCCATCGGCGCCATACTTCTCAATGAGCTTCAGCGGATCGGGGGAGTTGCCGAGAGATTTGGACATCTTCCGGCGCTTCTCATCCCGCACAATTCCGTGATAGTAGACGTTGCTGAACGGTTTCTTGCCGGTAAATTCGTAGCCGGCCATAATCATTCGTGCCACCCAAAAAAACATAATCTCCGGAGCGGTAACAAGGTCCTGAGTTGGATAGTAGTAGTTGAGCTCTTTATTGCCACTCTTATTTTTGATGAACTCCGGATCAAAAACCGACATCGGCCATAGCCACGAGGAGAACCAGGTGTCGAGCACATCCTCATCTTGTCGGATCTCATCAGCAGCAAGGTTATTGTTGCCGGACTTTTTCCGTGCTTTTTCCAGCGCCTCATCTTCGGTGCGGGCAATCACATAGTCATTCTCTCCATCACCGTAAAACCAGGCGGGAATACGGTGTCCCCACCAAAGTTGACGCGAAATACACCAGTCGCGAATGTTCTCCATCCAGTTGCGGTAGCTGTTCTTGAACTTGGCGGGATGAAAACGGATCTCATCATTCATCACGTTGTCGAGAGCCGGTTTGCTTAGCTCATCCATTTTGCAGAACCACTGCAGGGAGAGTCTTGGTTCAATAACGGCATCGGTACGCTCGGAGTAGCCCACCTTATTGGACATCTCTTCGGTCTTGATCAGCAGTTCCTGATCTTTCAGATCTTTAATGATCAGCTTCCGGGCTTCAAATCGGTCTTTCCCGATGTAGTGTTGCACCACTTCTGCAACGGTTCCATCAGGATTGAACATATCGATGATGTCGAGCCCATGCTTCACGCCAATCTCATAGTCGTTGGTATCGTGGGCCGGGGTGATTTTGAGGCATCCCGTTCCATATTCGGGATCAACATACTCATCAGCGATGATCTCCACTTCGCGATTCACCATTGGGATGATGGCGGTTTTGCCGATCAGGGCTTTGTAACGCTCATCGTTTGGGTTCACGCAGACGGCGGTATCGGCCAGAATGGTTTCGGGGCGGGTAGTGGCAATTGTAATATACTGATCCGTTCCTTTAATAGGGTATCGGACGTGATAGAGCTTGGACTGAACTTCCTTATGGATCACCTCTTCGTCGCTTAGGGCGGTCTGAGCTGCGGGATCCCAGTTTACCATTCGCTGTCCGCGGTAGATATATCCACGGTCGTAGAGCTCGATAAAACAGTCGATAACCGACTCGTAGAGTCCCTCTTCAAGCGTAAAGCGTGTTCGCTTCCAGTCGCAGGATGCTCCCAGTTTGCGGAGCTGTCCAAGGATGATGCCACCATGCTCGTCGGTCCACTCCCATGCGTGATCCATAAACTGATCTCGGGAGAGGTCGCTTTTTTTGATGCCGCTTTTACGGAGTTTCTGAACCACTTTTGCTTCGGTGGCAATAGAGGCGTGATCGGTTCCGGGAACCCAGCAGACGTTGTAGCCCTTCATCCGGGCCCGCCGCACCAGCACATCCTGAATGGTGTTGTTGAGCATGTGTCCCATATGGAGCACGCCGGTTACGTTTGGCGGGGGGATCACAACGGTAAACGATTCACGATCGTCAGGTTCAGAGTGAAAATAGCCGTTCTCTTCCCAATAGGAGTACCACTTCTCTTCGGTGGTTGATGGGTTGTATTGCTTTGGGATATCTGATAAGTTGCTCATAATGTATTAACCACAGAGCTCACTGAGCCCACAGAGGTTGTTTAATAGATGATTCTTTTGATTCCCAATTTCATGATGGGAACGTTGAAATTTAAAATCAGGCCGAGTTTGAAGCCACCAAGTTTCAGATAAGTAAGTGTCTGAGCTGTGTGTATTCTGTTTATATCTTCAACACTTTTTATCTCGAGTACCAATTTGCCTTCAACAAGAAGATCAATCCGGTATCCGCAATCAAGCCGGATGCCGTCGAATTTTACAGGAATTGGCTTCTCTTTTTCTACCCGATAATCCTTTTTTATCAATAGATGATGCAGACAGACCTGATAAGCAGATTCCAATAGACCAGGGCCCAGTTCTTTATGGACCTGTATAGCTGCTCCGATTACTTCGTTGGTAAGATCATTGATTGAATGGGAACTTTTGAGCTCCCGGAAATTATCGGCAGATGGTCCGTGATGGGTTGGTATTTCAGAAAAATTACTCATGAGTGATAAGCCTCAGAGCTCAAAATGTTTCACCTGATTACAGCAGTTATTAATACTCATTATCAACTAGCGTCGGATTCTTTTAAAGCTTTTCTATGTTACACAGAAAATAGATAACCAAGGAGCAAATGAGTTTTAAAATTATTGTCCGGATGAAGCTTTATTTCAGGTCCCGTATCAGTGAAACACTAGCCCGTAGCAAAGCAGGATCGGAAAAACTATAATTTCTCAATTCTCCGTCAGGGTTGACTATCCCTATAACATGTTCATTAAACTCAGTGTGCTCTGTGAGCTCTGTGGTTATTAAACAGTGTTAGCAGGAGGATGTTGGTTATCAATTATTTAACTCGTTTCAGACGAACACCGAAGTGACCATCACAGCCGTGAACGTGGGGGAAGGTCTGGTATGCCATGCCATCTTCGGCGAGAACCTCTTCAGGGAGGAATTCGTCCAGTGGTTCGAGCTCGTAGTTGTCATATTTGTCGAGGAACTTCTGAATCTGTTCCCAATTCTCTTCGGGCTCAATGGAGCAGGTGCTATAGACCAGGCGTCCGCCTCGTTTTACATGGTTGGCGGCTTCGTCAAGAAGCTCTTCTTGAAGTTTTACGGAGTTTTCAAGCTCCTCCTCGGTCCGTTTCCAGCGAAGGTCGGCACGTTTACTCAGTACACCGGTTCCTGTACATGGAGCGTCAAGTAGCACGCCGTCAGCAAGTTTCAGGTTCAGCTCACGAACATCATCGCGTCGGATTTTAATATTTTCAGCCTTATAGTCCATCGCGCTCTGGGCAAGCATCTCGAGACGATCGGGGTTGATGTCGACCGCAGTGATGGAGCCTGTTCCCTCCATCATGTCGGACATCACGATGCTTTTAGTGCCGGGTGCGGCACAGAGATCGTAGATGGTTTCGTCCGGCATCGGCTCAAGAATTGTAGGTGCAAAGCCTGCAGCTATGTCCTGTACAAGGCAGACTCCTTTACGCATCAGATCTTTTTCAATCAGCGGCGCTACGGTATTTACCTTGAAGTAGCCGGGCAACCAGTCGCTCTCCTCATAGGTGATGTCGAGCTTATCCATTCGAAGTTTGAAGTGCTCGGTTTTGGTACGGAGGTTGTTCACTCTAACGTAGAAAGCGGGACGCTGGTTGTTGGCCTGCATCAGCTGAAATGCTTCCCTTTCACCGAAACGCTTAACCCAACGTTTGACCATCCACTCCGGGTGGGAGAAGGTGGTTGCGATCAGCTTAACTCGGTCTTTGTGGGCCGGTTTGGGGAGTTTTTCAATATCCCGCTGGATATTTCTCATAATCGCATTTACCAGGTCGCCTGCTTTAGAGCCCAGTCTCAGCTTGGCGATCTCAACCGATTCGTTGATTGCGGCATAATCCGGGGTACCACTCATAAAGAGCATTTCGTAGAGACCCAGACGAAGAATATTTTTCAGAGACGGCTTCATTTCGTCGATACCGATGCTGGAATATTCACCAATAATGAAATCCAGATAGCTGCGACGTCTCAGGATATTTTGCACATACTCACGAACCTGTGCCCGCTCGCGTGGTTCAAGATCATTGGCAACCCTGTAATCGAGTGTCTTCTCTTCGTCGAAAGTAAGTAGTAAATCGATGCTGACCGTACGCGCTGTAATTTCCGTATCCAATGGTTTTTGCTGGGTTTTGAGTTTTGAGATAGTTCACTGGCAAGTCCAGGTGCTTTTCGAAAAACGCCAAATTTCGAATAGTCACAAAGATAGGGTTTTAGATGCCGTTTTGCTAATCCGGGTTCCTTCAAAAAGGCAGATTTTGATGCGCTTCATTCGGTTGCAGAATTCTTATTACATTGCGTCGAATTGAATTTGAAACAGATGGTAAAATAATGCTTGCTGCGCTATCAGAATTTGAGGTCTGGATGTTCCTTGCCGGACTGGGAATCTTCCTGTTTGGCATGCATATGATGGAGGAGTCGATCCGTGTGCTTAGCGGGGCGGCGTTCAAGTCGTTGATTCGGCGTTATACCGGAACGCGCCTCAAGGCGATGGGCAGCGGAATGGTGAGTACCGCCATTCTGCAGAGCAGCTCTGCGGTTTCATTGATGACGCTCGCTTTCGTGGGCGCGGGCATAATGAACCTGATTCAGGCGATATCGGTGATGATCGGTGCCAAAGTGGGTACCACGGCCACAGCATGGATTGTGGCGATCTTCGGGTTCGAGTTTAATATAGAGACTTTCTCTCTGCCGCTGATCGGACTTGGCGGACTTGGTATCATCATACTCGCAAAATCACCGAAGTATGTGAACATCAGCCGTTTTCTGGTTGCATTCGGATTTCTCTTTATGGGGCTGGACTATATGAAGTCCAGCGTGGATGATTTTGCTGCCGTTATCGACCCTGAGCTCTTTGCCGGCTATGGGATACTCACCTTTGCGTTAGCCGGGGTTATACTGACAGCCGTCATGCAGAGTAGTTCGGCAACCATCGCCATTGTTCTAACCATGCTTTTTAGCGGGGTGGTCACATTTGAGGCCGGCGCAGCGATGGTGATCGGCGCCAATGTGGGCACCACGGTAACCGTACTATTGGGGAGTATCGGCGGTATTCATACGAAAAAGCAGGCGGCATTGAGTCAGCTCTCATTTACGGTGGGTACGGCGATCATTGCGCTCATATTGCTTCCATTCCTGGTATGGGTGGTGCTATCAGCCATGAGCTTTGATGAAAACCTGGTGCTTGGCCTGGCGATGTTCCACACAATCTTCAACCTATTTGGGGCCATGCTGTTCTATCCGATCATCCCATGGCTGGCCGGAAGAGCCGAAACCCTGATTCCTGAAAAGCGGCTGCATCTCACCCGATATATCCACAAGACAAGCCCGGAGGTGTCGGATGCGGCAATTGAGGCGTTCAGAAAAGAGGTGGCCTGCCAGCTGGGGTACACTGTTCGCTATATTTCCGGGCTGATACATCCATCCCGTAATAAAGGGGAGGCGGTTCTATACTCAGACCTTGAGAGATATCATGCTGAAATTTTTGAGTATTACACCCGGATCATTTCTTCAGAATTGAATGAAAGGGAGGCTTCTGTTCTGGAGCGTCTTCTTCGGGTAAGCCGCAGCCTGATGAACACCCTGAAAAACATGAATGAATCAACCGATGAGTTTTCGGTAATGGAGAGGGAGACTCATCAGATATTTCAGACCGCGTGGCTCTCCGTTAAAAAAAGGCTGGATATGGTAGCCGTTCTCGCAGAAAAGGTAGCCGAAGGCACAGGTGATAATGCAGGTGCAGAGTTTACCGGCCGGCTGGAACAGCTTCATGAAGAGATAGAGGCGATGGATAAAGAGTACATCAGGATGTGCAGTAAGGGCGTAAATGACCCCTCTTTTCACAAACCGGAAGTAACATTTTTGCTGATGGTGAACCGGATTGTAACACAGTCTTGCCGAATGATGATTTTCGGAATGCGCACTCTGATTGAAGCAGAAGATGACACCCCGAACCCGGTGGAGTGAATTCCGATAAGATCTTTGATTTTTGAGATAGAAGTGGGTACCTTTTCAAGCTATTCCGAAAGGGGTAGAGTCCCGTTCAAAAACTGGCTAAAATGAAAGTTTGATGAGCGGAGAATTCTAAAGAATGTCTATGGGGGAAAGCACCTCATAATACGCGTAAAAGACTTCTAATTAACGATACGAATCGAATGAATAAAGGAACTATTGCACAAGTAATTGGCCCCGTTGTAGACGTTGATTTTGGCCAGGGTCACCTGCCAAAGATGATGAGCGCTCTCTACATCGATCGTGAAGATGGATCCAGGCTATATCTCGAGGTAGCCCAGCATTTGGGTGAAAGCCGTGTTCGCACCATCGCGATGGACTCCACAGACGGGTTGGTTCGCAAAACAGAGGTAATTGATACAGAAGCACCAATCTCAATGCCGGTTGGGGAAGATATCAGGGGACGCCTCTTTAACGTAGTTGGTGAGGCGATCGATGGCATCAAGCAGCCAAAAGGTGATCGCAAATACCCAATTCACCGTGAAGCCCCTAAATTTGAGGATCTCGCAACCAGTACAGAGATGCTTGAGACAGGAATTAAGGTTGTTGACCTGCTCTGCCCGTATGCTAAAGGTGGAAAGATCGGACTCTTCGGTGGTGCCGGTGTAGGTAAAACGGTACTGATTCAGGAGCTGATCAACAATATCGCGAAGCAGCATGGTGGCCTTTCCGTTTTTGCCGGTGTTGGTGAGCGTACCCGTGAAGGTAATGACCTCCTCCGTGAGTTCATCGAGTCGGGAGTTATCAATTACGGTGATGAATTTAAGCACGCAATGGAGAATGGTGAATGGGACCTCTCCAAAGTGGATGAAGATGTACTGAACACATCACAGGCTACACTTGTGTTTGGCCAGATGAACGAGCCGCCGGGAGCACGTGCGCGAGTTGCACTCTCCGGACTAACTGTTGCCGAATATTTCCGCGATGAAGTATCCAGGGATATCCTGCTCTTCGTTGATAACATTTTCCGATTTACACAGGCCGGTTCTGAAGTGTCTGCGCTTCTGGGACGTATGCCTTCTGCGGTAGGTTACCAGCCAACACTCGCTACAGAGATGGGTGACCTTCAGGAGCGTATTACATCCACCAAGAACGGATCGATTACATCGGTACAGGCGATCTATGTACCTGCTGATGACCTTACAGATCCGGCTCCGGCAACAACATTCTCTCACCTCGATGCGACAACGGTATTGAGCCGTGCGCTTACTCAGATCGGTATCTATCCGGCGGTGGATCCACTCGATTCCACTTCCCGTATTCTCGATCCAAAGGTTGTGGGTGATGAGCACTACAAGACCGCACAGGATGTGAAGGAGATTCTTCAGAAGTACAAAGATCTTCAGGATATTATCGCTATTCTCGGTATGGACGAACTCTCTGACGAAGATAAGCTGGTTGTATCGCGAGCTCGTCGTGTACAGCGATTCCTTAGCCAGAACTTCCACGTAGCCGAGCAGTTTACAGGTCAGCCCGGTGTATACGTGAAGATTGAGGATACCATCAAAGGGTTTAATATGATCCTTGACGGTGAACTCGATCACCTGCCTGAAAATTCGTTCCACCTTGTTGGAACCATTGAAGAGGCGATCGCCAAAGGTGAGAAACTCCTCGCAGAAGCTGAAGCATAAACCGGAGAACTGACGTGGCTAAAACATTCCAGGCACAAATACTGACACCGGAAGGTCCGCTCTTTAAGGGCGAGGTTACCGGCGTACAGGTACCGGGCAGCGATGGCAACTTTCTGATGCTCTACGATCACGCACCGATTGTCTCAACATTGACTGTTGGAGCTGTCGTCATCAAAGAGGAGTCGACCGAAACGACCTATGCCGTCAGTGGCGGGTTTGTGGAGATGAGCAACAACTCCCTTACCCTTCTCGCTGAAAAAGCGGAAGCCGCATCAGAAATTGACGTGGATGCCGCTTTGGCACTTCGGGCCGACGCAAAAGTCAGGCTCAAAGATGTGAAAAGCGACCGCGCCAAAGCAGAGAAAGATCTGGCAATAGCGGATAACAAGCTGAAAATTGCAGGGGCGTAGTTTTCCTGCCAATACAATTTGATTGAGTTTAAAACCCCGGCCAATATGGTTCGGGGTTTTTTTATTTACAGGCTTCAGATTATCAGAAAGAAGGAGTTCATCAAGTCTACTCACCTCTTCTGTAAAAACCTTGAGAAACGATGACAGCAGGAATGCAGTTTCAACGCTATCCAAAAAAGACCAATAAAAAAGAAAAGAGTTAAATTACGTTATCACACGTTCTTCTCTCTTTGTAAAATGCTAATTTAGCAGCCAATGGTAACGAGAGACCATCCGTGATGGTGAATACCTCCTCAATAATATCAGATTGAAATTCTATGATTGCACAACGTACGATTACTACCTCAATCCTAATTACACTACTTCTATTACTGGCTTCCTGTGGTACAACCGACCCGCTTGCCGATCAACCACCAGAGCCTCAGCCTGCAAACGGAGTAGAGCAGGCACTTGAAAACACCGTGGCCTTTGAGGGGCTCTTTACGGTTCACCAAGACACTACCGATGGATCGGTTAAGATGTCGATCCGGAAAGATCAGCTCGATCAGGAGTTTATCTACTTCGGACTCTCTCAGGATGGCGTTCTGGAAGCTGGCCATTTTCGCGGTAATTTCCGTGACAACAAGGTTGTCAAAATCCGGAAGTATTATGATCGTGTAGAATTTGTTCACGTTAATACCCGTTTCCATTTCGATGAGGATAGCCCGCTTAGCAGGGCCTCATCAGCAAACATTTCTGACGCTGTTCTCTTTACAGGGAAGATTGAAGCGGAAGATGAAGAGGATGGAGTTATAGTAATCGATGCCGGGCCGCTATTTCTAACCGAGGCCCTTCATCAAATCAAGCCAAGTCCAAGCCCGCTGATGGGTCCCGCCACCTACACACTTGGCAGCCTGAGCCGCGATAAAAGCAAAGTGGAACAGATCAGAAGCTACCCGAAGAATACCGATGTAATTGTGGAGTATGTGTACGAATCTCCACAACCAACCGGGTCTGTGAGTAATGCCATTACTGACAGGCGCTCCGTGTCGATAAAATTTCAGCATACGTTTATCGAGATGCCGGATAATGACTATCAGCCACGCTATGATGATCCGCGTGTTGGTTACTTCATGACGGAGATTGATGATCAGGTGAGCACCAGCGTTACCCCCTACAGAGATATGATTCATCGCTGGAATCTGGTTCCAAAAGATCCAGATGCCGAGATCTCGGAGCCGGTTGAGCCGATCGTTTGGTGG
>JAFIFA010000101.1 GCA_020832225.1 Balneolaceae bacterium | reverse complement strand
GCAACCTGATATGCGTTATGTGTTTCTGCTGGATTCAAACGTTCTGTTTAGTTTCTGTAAATCGTTACCCTCAACCTATAGAAGAGGAAAAGTGAAGTCAAGATTTTTTTTGGAAAAATGTTTGAATATCATGATGACGTAAGAATAGAAAACTTAAAAGCGCTTCCATTGATTTGATCTTTGATGGCTAAGTCGATAAAAAGTAAACAATAAAGAAACTGCTTCACGATGTCCCTAAAAATCAACAAATTCAGCTCACGATTAACCGAATCTCAATCACAAGTTGGCTCCCGGGCAATGCTTTTTGCAACCGGCTTGAGCGAGGAAGACATGAAAAAGGCTCAGGTGGGCATTGCAAGTACCGGGTGGGACGGTAACCCCTGCAACATGCATTTGAACGGTCTGGCCGGTGAGGTGAAGAAGAGCGTATGGGCCAGTGATATGGTCGGATTTGTCTTCCACTCAATCGGTGTGAGTGACGGTATCTCGATGGGTACACAAGGGATGAAGTACTCATTGCCGTCGAGGGATATCATTGCCGATTCGATCGAGACGGTGATGAAAGCGCAGTGGTACGATGCCAACATCTCTGTTGTTGGGTGCGATAAAAATATGCCGGGAGCTATCATGGCGATGGCGCGCGTAAACCGTCCGTCGATTATGGTCTACGGTGGTACCATTCGCCCCGGTAACCTGAATGGCGAAAAGCTCGATATCGTCTCGGCGTTTGAGTCGTACGGAAAGTTTCTATCGGATGAGTTCACCGAGGAGCAGATGAACCGTGTGCTGAAACACGCCTGTCCGGGTGCGGGTGCGTGTGGTGGCATGTACACAGCCAATACCATGGCTTCTGCCATTGAGACGCTTGGAATGAGTTTGCCATTCAGTTCCTCCATCCCTGCAACCCATAAGGAGAAAGTATCAGAGTGTGAGCTGGCGGGAATTGTAATTTACCGATTGCTCAAGATGGATTTGAAACCGCTGGATATCATCACAAAAAAATCACTTGAAAACGCAGTTGCGATGATTATCGCCCTGGGCGGATCAACCAATGCTGTGATGCATATGCTGGCTATTGCTCACGCCGCGAAGGTCGATTTCACGATCGACGACTTTCAGGAGGTTAGCGACCGTACCCCATTCCTGGCCGATCTGAAACCGAGCGGTAAGTATGTGATGGAGGATCTATATAATGTGGGGGGAGTACCGGCGGTGCAGAAGCTCCTATTTGATGAGGGGCTGCTTCACGAAGGATGCCTCACCGTGACCGGCAAAACGCTGGAAGAGAATGTAGCCGAACTTCCCGGGCTTCTGGAAGAGCAGAAAGTGATTCATCCGGTATCCAATCCGGTTAAGAAGACGGGGCACCTTCAGATACTCTATGGAAACCTCTCGCCTGATGGGAGTGTGGCCAAGATCACGGGCAAGGAGGGGACACGATTTGGCGGGTCTGCGGTTGTGTTTGAATCGGAGGAGGATGCGCTGGAGGGAATACGCGGCGGAAAAGTTGGGAAAGGGAATGTGGTTGTGATCCGCTACGAAGGCCCGAAAGGCGGCCCCGGAATGCGAGAGATGCTCTCCGTTACTGCGGCCATTATGGGTGCCGGACTCGGTAACGATGTGGCGCTGATCACAGACGGACGATTTTCAGGCGGAACCCATGGATTTGTGATAGGTCACGTAACCCCTGAAGCTCAGCTTGGCGGACCGATCGGCCTGATTAAAAACGGGGACAAAATCACCATCGATGCCGATGAACGAATTCTCAATGTTGAGCTGACCGATGAAGAGCTGGAAACCCGCCGTAAAGAGTGGAAAGCCCCGGAGCTGAAGATAAAGAGCGGATCGCTCTACAAGTATGCAAAGCTGGTATCGACGGCGAGTGAGGGGTGTGTGACGGATTTGTGACTCCCCCCCCTGCGTGCAGCCCCAAATTCCACCAATGTGGTCCGGCTTTGCGCTAAGCGCAGAGCGCAGTGCGTTAAAATCCAGGATCTCACAATGGAGTTCCAAGTGAGTCAAGCATGGAGTTGCTACATTTTAATGCGTTTGATCAACTCCATTCACCTCTCTCTTCTTCCAGAACCCATACAGAGAAATAATCAATGCGATAAACAGAAAGAGCCCTGCAATCGGGATCAGTTCACGCAGTGCATCTTCGCGAAAGAATATAATGTGCAGTACGAAGATCAGAAAAATTATGACGTTGCTTTTGTGTGCATAATTCATAGTTGGCTCGCTTGAGATTTCGATTTAAGGAACGAGTATCAAGGAGTCTGCTGAAATATAGATGCCAACTTTTAAATTAATAAGCGACCGCGTTAAAATGGCAACAACCCATGCAGAAAAATTTTTTAAGATGACCGAATTTCCACCTCTTTACGGGGTTGTTCAGCCGCCGGGTAGGTGGGTAGAACGATCCCATAGAGAAGGAGGTAGGGGGTGAGTCACCTCCCAAACCAACTCCAGATCTTCTTCCCTTGAGAGCCGGTGCTCTCCATCCTCAATCAGGATCAATCGACATTGATCCTTTCCAATTAGCTGATGAAGCTGCTCGGATTTTTCCCACGGTACATCCGCATCCTTTTTGCCATGGATAAGAGTGACGGGAATATTCAGATCGAGTGACTCCTTGTGAAGCAGCAGATGCTCTTTACCACTATCCAGCAATTTTTTGGTAATGATCACCGGCTCTTTCTGGTATTCGCTGGGTTGTTTGATGTACCCTTTTTCAGTCATCTCTTTCCGCTGTTGATCGGTCATTCGCCTGTGCCAGATATCTTCTGTGAAATCGGGTGAGGAGGCGATGCCAATGAGACCGCGAATCAGGTTCGGTCGTTTCAGTGCGGCCAGCAGCGCGATCCACCCGCCCATCGATGAGCCGACCGCGACTACCGGTGCTTCGGCCAGTTCATCCAGAACAAGCAGTGTATCGTTGAGCCAGTCGGTGAAGGTTCCCTCTTCGAATTTGCCAGCCGATTGGCCATGCCCCCGATAGTCGAAGCGGATATATGCCTGTCCTCGCTCCCGGCACTTTTCAGCCAAAAACGTCGCTTTGGTGCCCTGCATATTGGAGAAAAAACCGGGCATGAAGATAATGGTGGGGGATCGACCTTCCAGCTTTTCAGCTGCGATAGTAAGGCCGTCGGGGGTTTTTAAGTTGAGCTGTTTCATAATAAAAATCTGGTTTTCATATACGAATCATCAGATCACTCATACCGATAACGTTGATATGAGTATGATTCCATCTCATCGACTTGCTCCCTGGTATAGACAAACCCGTTCTGAATCGCAAAGATCTCCTTATAGCGCGGAAGGGTGATCCCATTTTCAACTTCACCGGTGGCGATATCGACAACGTACCATTCGAAATGTTCGCGATCTTCACCAAAAACAGCGATCCAGGCCCTGCCGCGGTCATCCAAAATGAGCGAATGGAAAGCAGGCCAATGCTCGGGTGTGTCTGCCAACAGCTCACGGTAAACCCTCTCCCCGGCATCTCTCTGAGCCAGTATCTTCCGCAGCCAAGACTCCGCATCCCGCCACCTCATGGATGTTTTCTCAAAAGGATAGTGAAGTGCATGCTGAAGCGAGCCGCTGCCGTCATAGACATTCAGTGCGAGGTCCTCTGTCCAACCAGCCACGATCTTCTCTCCATCAAAACCGAACTCAGTTTCCCGAATGAAGGGTACATCAAAAAGCACCACTGCCGCACCTTTCTCCCAGTGCGTTAATAGTCGCCCGGTCCAGGGGAAGGAGAGGATGTCGTGACGGTCATAGCTTTCTGTTTCGGTATCGAACAGGGAGAACTCATAGGTGCGGTGCTCCATGTTGTCCTGCATACCAACTCCGCCATCGGCAGAGACAATCAGGTAGTTGCCATTCTCTTTGATAAAAAACCGGATTGGGCGATAGTTTAGTCCTTCACGTTGTTTTCGGATCATCCATCCGGGCTGGGTTTCTGATTCGGCCAGCGCCACACTCAGATCCCTGATATGCTCCATGGTTCTGGTATTGTACAGGGCGACGCGGGAGGTGACCGCATCCAGAATGTGCAGGGTGTCTCCGCTGATAGCCAGATCGGTAATGTGGGAAAACTCACCCGGTCCGCTTCCTTCCCTTCCGAGTGCACCCTTGTACTCACCATCCGTCTCAAAAATATGAACCATGCTTTGTTGGTTATCGGCGATCAGGAGTCGGCCGGATCCATCAACAGCGGCGGGGCCCTGATCGTCGCCCATCAGCAGCTCCTCACCTTCATTATAGATCAGGTCGGGGGTAATGGTGAAAGGCTCCGGTTCATCCGGCAGGTTGTGAGTGATTACGGGATTGCTGTCGCGAATGAAGTCGGGTAGCTCTCCGGAGCTACTCCCTTCTTCGGGAGAGGAGCAGGCAGATGCAATCAGCGCAAATAAGAGAGTGGTGATCAGCCATCTAACCATTTGAGGAGTGTTGAATAGAGTTATTGGTTTTGAAGAAAACAGCATGAGCAAACTACATAAAGTTAAGCCGATTTTCTTTTTTTGAAGTGGCTTCTTAAAACGACCGCCCTGATTTTGTTCAGCCTTACACGGTTGCTATTTTGGTGAACATCATCAAATCAAAAAGAGCAAGATGAAGATTGTATTTCTGGACAGTAAAACCGTTGGGGATCTGCCAAATCTGAAGGATCTGAAGGGTTTGGGGGATGTCACCTTTTATGAAACAACATCGCCGGCCGAAACGAAAGGCCGCATTGTTGATGCTGAGGTGGTGATTACCAATAAAGTGGTATTAGACCGGGAGTTGATCACTGGAGCCAAAGAGCTGAATCTGATCTGCATCGCCGCTACGGGGATGAATAACGTAGATCTGGAGGCGGCCGAAGAGGCTGGTATCCCGGTGAAAAACGTCTCCGGCTATGCGGCGGCAAGCGTGGCTCAGACAACCTTTGCCATGCTTCTCAAATTGATGCAGAACATTCCCTACTACGATCGCTACGTGAAGAGTGGTGACTACTCGCGCAGCAAAATATTTACCCATCTTGGAGAGCCTTTCCACGAGCTGAACGGTAAGCGTTTCGGTATTGTCGGACTCGGGACAATCGGCAGCGCTACAGCGAAGGTTGCCGAAGCTTTTGGGGCCGAGGTAGTGTACTACTCCACGAGCGGGAAAAATAGTGATCAACCTTATAAGCAGCTCTCACTTGACGAACTTCTCGAGAGCTCGGACGTAATCTCCATTCATGCACCCCTCAATGAAAATACAGCCGGCTTGATTGGCGAGCCCGAGCTCAAGCGGATGAAAACCTCAGCGATTCTGATTAATACCGGTCGCGGAGGGATTGTGGATGAGGCTGCACTCGCACATGCAATTGACGATGGGGAGATTGCCGGTGCAGCGCTTGATGTTTTTGAAACCGAGCCGCTGCCGGCTGATAACCCGCTTTTGAAAGTGAAAAAGAAGGAGCGTCTGATTTTGGTGCCCCACATCGCGTGGTCAAGCATTGAGGCGCGAACGGAGCTGATGGAGGGAGTGATCCGGAATATTCGGGAGTTTAGTGATGGGAACCGAAAGAGTTAAAGCCAGAAGTATGTGTTACCCACTTCCCCGGGCTTAGTTTATTGCCCGGGGTTTTTTGAGTTCTGTTGTGCTTCATTCTGACGATGTATGGAGAGTAACACAGATCTGATTTTTATGCATCGGCTCTAACCAGATCATATAGATAGATTCTGACCACCGGATTGTCTTCATCATAATGGTCTTCATCTCTTAGAGGTACGCGTGTTAAAAATCCAATCTGAGAGCCTGCAGGGAACCATGTGCCTGAAATCACACGGTTATTGGAAAATGTTTTAAAGGTGAAGCTGTCGATCAGATTAAGAGAGTAATCTTTTATAAAAAACCTGAACTTTCTCTCTTCGATAGATAGGATGCCAGGTTGAGATGTAGGCTTCTCCTTTCCTATTACCGTTCGAATGACCAGAAAATCATCCAGAGCGATCAGGTCGGCCACATAGCTGCTTTCCGAAAGAAAGTTCAGGTAGAGCTCCATATTGACCAATGTTTCCCGGTAGTTTCTTGATGCAGGAGTGTAAAATTGATCATCCTCAATTTTCTGAGATCGTGCAGTACCATCTGTCATATTTAACTCATGAATGGTAAGTTCGGCAGGGCTCATCCAGTAGAGATAATCACCGTTTTGAGCCATGCTGACTGTGCCTGATAACGCATTTAGAATGTTGTGTTCGTTGAATGATTCTCCGAACTCAAAATCTTCGATCTTCATGACGGGATCCAGCGAGTACTTTTGCAATACAGCATCTCTGGTGTTTCCGCTGCTGTATTGAATGATCCGATTGTTGGCAACAGCAAAGTCTTTGATTGCCCATCTGAATCCGGAGAACTCATTTTTCGGCACTCCGGACCGATCAAACTCAAGAAGCTTAAGCTGGCCACTATCCCAGACGTAAAGTGATTGGTCGTTCAGAAATAGGATATTTGGTGAGATCATCTCAAAGGGCCCTCTTCCATGGCTTGATTTGAGGATCTGCTCATTTCCGCTATCTGTGTAAAGGATTAGAGCTTCCCTGGAGTCATGCAGAATGTAGATGGAATCTCTGGAGATGTATGAAATATCCCTGATTTGATCGAGGAAATATCTCTCTTCACTCAACTCAATGACGTCTGAAAGATTGAGTGAGAAGCCTCCTTTTTCACCAAAATTTGAAGTATCAAATTGTTGGGAAAATGTTATAAATGGAAAGAATGATAGCAATAAGCTCAAGGTAAGTGACTTCATAATTGAACCTACAGTTTAAATTTATGATTCTTCTTCATCTGATTGATCAATTTCTGGACAATAATCCAAGGGACACTGAAAGCTACCACCGGATTCACATGCACTAGTAGTTATTCTTTTTGGCCAAAAACCAAGCAATAAAATTTCGGTACTTTTGTATGTTACGTTCCAATCATTTCTACAACCAATTTCTGTGTAAACTTCTTGATTACATGGAACTTGTAATTCATCCTTGTCAACTATTTCGGTGTTATTTATTGAGCCAAAGCTCAAAGCAAGTAAAGTCAATGGAATTATCATTTTATACCTCCAGTTCGTCATTTTCATTTAATTCTTCGTCTTGTTCATCAATACAATTTCCTAAAGGACAGGTTAATGTTCCACCAGTTGAACATGAGAAGTCGTAGGAAGTATAGGGAAAGCCAAAAATCATAAGGTTGCGCTCCTCAATTCCGGTACTCCAATATTCACAACATTTATTTGGTAAGCCTTCTTCTGAGCATTCTTCTATTATAAAGGCATCATAACAAATACTCGAGAAGTGTAAGGGTGGGGAGTAGGCTGCGGAATCAACATTATAATTGTGGTCATAGCTGACTAAATTAAAAGCCATAATAATAGATGTAATGCTCATAAAAGTTGTTCTAATCATAATCCCTCCTTTTTGGGTTGTGTGAAATCTATTGATGAAAATATAAGGTGAATTATTTTTGCGCCAATTAGTTTATTTCCAATTTGAACATTATGAATATTAATTGAATACCATTTATTTAGCTCATTATAGAATCACAAATGGTTACTATTCATCTGTATGAGCCCAAAACTGAAGAACCCTTACAGACTCTCTATTTCCCATTTGAGCATATACAGAGATTTTCGAGAAGTGTCTCTCAAAAAACCAGAAGTACAATCACAACAAGCAGAATGACCAAGCTCAGGGAGAGCAGAATAAAAATCATCCACGGAAATTTTTTAGGAGGGATTTCTCCGAGTTCGCGGTACAGGTAGGCCCGTAGAATCTCGGTGTTGCGTGTATTAGCCTTGTAAACTGCATCAAATGCGTCCCCGAGAACGGGAGTAAGCCCACCGACAAACTCAATCAGCATGTTGCGGATCATCTTCCGCTGAACTTTTCCGTCAGCCCCTACTTTGCGCGCTTCATAGAGAACGTAGAGCGATAGAATTAGCCCGGCAAAGTCGCCGATACCGGGAATAAGGCCAATCAGTGGACTGAGTCCGAACCGGAATTTGGTAAATGGCACACGGATATTGCTGTCGGTCCAGTAGCTAAACCGATCGAGCCGCTCGAGAGCCCTTCGCTGCTCCTCTTCTGATACTTTTTTTGTCATTATTGATGATCTCTGTTGGGTATGGATGAATATAGGGCACCGACAGAGATGAAGCACAATCTTTGAACGGAATGATTTCCAGTGAACTGAAGAGCATTAGTGAAGGTGATTTTTTTAGTTTGTTCTTGCAAACAGTCGTGAATCTCTTATTTTCTGCCATTGTATTCTCATGCAACTCTAACCAAATCACATTTACGTGGCTGAAGAGAATAAAGAACCCGAAAATGAGGTGCCCCAGTCTGAGGGGCGCGGCACACTCTTTGATAAATTTCTAAACGTTATTGAAAGGCTGGGGAATAAGCTTCCTGATCCGGCCATGCTCTTCTTTTTGCTCTTGGTGTTCGTGTGGGCACTCTCTGCAATTCTCTCACCATTCGATTTTGGTGAAGTTGATCCACGTACAGGACAGGATCTGGTGGTTCAAAATCAGCTGACGGGTGAGAGTCTTGCCGACTTCCTGGCCAACATGATCAACACCTTTGTACTCTTCGCTCCGCTGGGAATTGTACTGGTGGCGATGCTCGGTGTAGGTGTTGCAGAACACTCCGGCTGGATCGATGCAGGTCTGAAAAAACTGCTTGGCAAAACGCCCAAGTCATTCCTTACGCCGATGTTGATTTTCATCGCGATTGTGAGTCATACCGCTGCTGATGCGGGTTATGTCCTTGTTATTCCGCTCGGGGGTGTGATATTCTACGCTGCCGGCCGCCATCCTTTGGCGGGAATTGCCGCGGCTTTTGCCGGGGTGAGTGGTGGTTTCTCCGCCAACTTTATTCCGTCGGCCATCGACCCGCTTCTGATGAGCTTTACCCTTGAGGCTGCACGGATTCTGGATCCATCTATGGAGCTGAACCCGCTCAACAATATCTACTTTACAGCCGCTTCATGTTTGTTGATTGTTGGTGTTGGCTGGTATATCACCGATAAAATTGTAGAACCGCGCCTTGAGGGTATCGAGGTGGATGGTGATGAAGATGAGATGCCCCAGATGGAGGAAGTATCTCCACGCGAAAGCAAAGCGTTTTGGTGGGGTTTTACCGCGATGATCCTGGGTCTGATTGGTCTATTTGCATGGGCATGGCCTGAGGCCTCTTCCCTTCGCGATCCTGAGTGGGACAATCCCGAAGTGAGTTCTCTCTTCTCATTCAACGCTCCGTTGATGCAGGCGATCGTACCGCTGATCTTTATTCTGCTGCTTATTCCCGGCGTTGTTTATGGATATGTATCGGGCAAATACAAGAGCTCGAAGGATATGATCAACAATATGACCAAAGCGATGGAGAGCATGGGCTACTACGTGGTTATGGCCTTCTTCTGTGCGCTCTTTATTGACGCTTTTAACCAGTCGAATGTAGGACTTCTTGTGGCCGTGAAGGGTGCAGGTTTCCTGGAGGCACTTGCGCTGCCGGGACAGGTTACCATTGTGGGAATCATCTTCTTGAGTGCTTTTGTGAACCTTTTGGTAGGTTCAGCCTCAGCAAAATGGGCTCTCATTGCGCCGATATTTGTACCGATGCTGATGCAGCTTGGAATTAGTCCTGACCTTACTCAGGCTGCCTACCGGGTTGGTGACTCCGTCTCCAATATCATCACGCCGCTGCTGCCATACTTCCCTCTCGTGGTGGTATTCTGTCAGCGTTATGTGAAGAATACTGGAATCGGTACGCTGATATCGATGATGCTTCCATACTCGATCATTTTCGGTATTACCTGGACGATCTTCCTGCTGATCTACTGGTGGCTCGGAATTCCGCTCAGTTTTGAAGCAAACTATGTCTATCCGGCTCCTTGATAGATTTTAGATATGAGTCTTGAGTCGTGAGTCTTGAGGTTTAATAAAGGGTACGGTTTTTGAGCCGTGCCCTTTTTTTATGGACTGGAGTTTTCTGAGGAGAAACAGAAATGGATGAAGTAATTTCACCCCTCAGTTTCGGGAGAGGGTTTCCTGTAGAAGGTGATATCGATGATCATTTTGAACAGGATAAAGAGGATTAAAAATATCCCTAAATCGACAAAGAGAACACCGGCAGTGCTTTCAAAAGGTTGCTCGGGCAGAACCGTATTATCTGTGATAAGCCGGTGGAACAGAATTGTTGGCAGGATGATGATAATGTAATAGAGAGAAGCGCCCTGCTTGATTGGTTTCATAGGTGTTATAGTTGTGAGTCCTGAGTCTTGAGTCGTGAGGTGTCTATCCCTGAATAAGATCTGGGGTTTGTTTAACCGCGGCGGCCGGGGCGGATTCGCTGAGGTACGGAGTGTTGTTTTACTTGGTTCTCCTCAGTGTTCTCGGCGCCTACGCAGCGCACTTTGCGGTTGAATATGTATGAGATTCATATAGGATCCATAATGAGCTCTCGGTGATATTTAACCACTATGGGCACTAAGGTATTACAAATTGCACAATAAGGTTTAGATAAACTCTCACGACTCAGGACTCAAGACTCAGGACTCAAGACTCAGGACTCAGGACTCAGAACTACTTCTTACTCCTCAACATCATCTCCTGGATCACCGTATCAAGCGGGATGTCGCGTTCTACGAGCAGTACGAGAATGTGGTAAAAGAGATCAGCGGTTTCGTTGACCACTTCTGAGTCTTTCTTGTTTTTGGAGGCGATGATGGTTTCCACAGCCTCTTCGCCTACTTTCTGGGCAATCTTGTCGATCCCTTTTTTAAACAGTCGTGTTGAGTAGGAGCCTTTGGGAAGCTCTTTTTTTCGTTCAATAAGGAGGCGTTCGAGATCGTATAGAAACTGTATTTCGTCTTTAGACATGTTCTGGATGAGAGGTGTTGGGTTAGTCCGTCATTTCAAAAATGGTGCGTACAGGGATATTTGCCCTGGCCATCTTGTTCTTCAGGTCAGCTATTTCAATTTCACGGAAGTGGAAGATACTGGCAGCAAGTACGGCATCTGCTTTTCCGGCTAACACGGCATCGATGCAGTGCTCTACGGTACCGGCACCGCCGCTGGCTATTACGGGTATGGTCACTAATTTATTGACTTCGGCAAGCAGTTCGTTGTCGAATCCCGATTTGGTTCCGTCGCGGTCCATGCTGGTAAGCAAAATCTCACCGGCACCGAGCTCTTCGGTTCTGCGGATCCACTCCAGGGCGTCGAGGCCTGTTGGCTCTGAGCCCCCTTTTACGAAAACTTCCCAATGGTCGCCAACTCGCTTGGCATCCACGGCAGCCACAATGGCCTGGGAGCCAAATGCATCCGATGCACGAATAATCAGGTCCGGGTCACGAACAATCGCACTGTTCAGGGAAACTTTGTCTGCACCCGCCTTCAGGATCTCTTCAATTTCGTCAACCGATTTAATGCCGCCGCCAACTGTGAACGGTATGTTGATCTCACGGGCAATCTCCTTCACCAGATTTACAAGCGTTCGGCGCTTCTCTTTGGTGGCTGTGATGTCGAGGAAAACCAGTTCGTCTGCACCTTCATTGGCATATCGCCGTGCAAGCTCCACAGGATCACCCGCATCGCGGAGTCCCACGAAATTGACACCCTTTACGGTGCGTCCGTCTTTAATGTCCAGGCAAGGTATAATTCGTTTTGTAAGCATATCTGAGCCTTCAAAGATAAGAAGATTTTATGCAAAGTCTGACTTTCCGTGCAAACCTTTATAGATTTAAAAAAACCAGAGAGTGTTGAAACAATGTAGATTCTCTTTCGTTTTAATACGTTGCGGGAGTATAGCTTATGATGGGAAAACCCTGCTGAAATGTGAACGCCTACAAAATGCTGCCATGAACAAATTCTACTCATTAACACTTCTTCTCTCATTCACTCTTTTAGCGACCGCGTTTTACGCTTGTGATACACAGATAACCGATCCGGGCCAACCCGGGGGTGAGCTGCCCCGGGAGCTGTCGGCCGCAGAGAAAAAACTGATAGATGCAGACCGATCATTTAGCTACGACCTTTTCCGAAAAACGGTTGCTCAGCAGCAGGATGATGAAAATGTGGTGATCTCCCCGATCAGTATCTCGCTGGCGCTGGCAATGACGCTGAATGGTGCAGAGGATGATACCTACAATGCAATGGTGGACGCGCTCCGGCTTTCCGGAATGGAGCGGGATGAGATCAATGAAGCGTTTCGATCTCTCATAGAGCTTTTGGTAACGGTAGATCCGGAAGTAGAAATGGTGGTTGCCAACTCTATATGGCATTCAGACAGGTTTGACGTGAATACAGATTTTATAGATCGAATGGAGGAGTACTACAGTGCAGAGGTCCACTCGGTTGATTTTAAGGATAGTGAAATCCCGAACAGAATCAATAGCTGGGTTGACCGGAAGACAGAGGGTCTGATTACGGAGCTGCTGGATGAGATTGATGAGGACAGGATCATGTATCTGATTAACGCGCTCTATTTTAAGGGTGATTGGCTGCGACAGTTTGATCCTAATGATACATCTCCGGCCGATTTCCGGCTCGAGAGCGGTGAAACGGTCGAAGTGGAGATGATGGATCAGAAAGGGCTTTTTGCTACTTACTTTGATGGTGATGTACAGATGATTGAGCTACCTTATGGCGACAGTCTCTTCTCAATGAGCGTGATGATGCCCACCGATCCCGATATGCCGATCGACCGATTTGTGGAGGAGAAATTGACCTATCAGAATCTGAACAGCTGGAGATCCAATCTTTCTGCAGATCCGCGCGAGGCTACGATTATGCTCCCGAAATTTGAGCTGGAGTATGAGATCGAGTACAGTAATATTCTGAGCGCAATGGGCATGGAGATTGCTTTTTCTGATGGCCTTGCCGACTTCTCCGGCCTCAGTGAATCAGGGCAGGGAAATCTCGTGCTTGATGAGGTGCTCCATAAGGTGTTCATTCGCGTGGATGAAGAGGGTACAGAGGCCGCGGCTGCAACCAGCGTTGGGGTAATGCCCACATCGATGTCGCCACAAATGATCGTAGACCGACCATTTCTCTTTATCATTCATGAAAGGGAGAGCGGAGCGAACCTCTTTATGGGCAAAGTAAAGAACCCGGTATTAAATTAAGACCGGGTTTCAGCTGCTGAGCTGAGCCATTTCGTAGAGTGAGATGTGTCCCTCGTAGTACGCTTTACCCACTACTACTCCATAGAGGTTATGGGACTGAAGCTCTATCAGGTCGGTGTGGTTTGAGACGCCACCTGAGGCGATCCATTCAACCTGAGGAAATCTCTCCATCAGATCGGTGTACATCTCTGTGTTTGGCCCGCTCAACATGCCATCCCGGGCAATGTCGGTGCTTAGAACCCGTTTCAGCCCTGCCTCTATCATCGGGTTCAGGAACTCCTCGATGGGCGCATCGGTGGTCTCAAGCCAGCCGCCATATGCCATCTTTCCATCTTTCAGGTCGAGCCCGAGAATCATCTTGTCCGGGTGATCTTTAATGGCCTGAAGCCACTCTTCAGGCTTTTTTACCGCCATGGAGGAGCAGATCACACCGTTCAATCCGGCATCAAGAAGCAGGTCGATATCTTTGCGTGAACGCACCCCGCCGCCGGTCTGCACCGATAGCCCAAGATCGTTGATCATTGTTCGGATAATTGGCAGGTTCTCAAACGATCCGCTTTTGGCTCCGTTGAGGTCTACCACGTGAATATGGGAAAAACCGGACTCCTTAAATTTGGATGCCTCATCAATCGGCAGGTGATTGTAGATGGTCTTCTTGTCGTATTCTCCTTTTTGAAGGCGTACAACCTGTCCGTCAAGAAGGTCAATGGCGGGAATAATTTTCATAGAATAGTATGCGCTTGATCAGTGGTCTGTTCTAAACGGTAGGAAGATAGGGAATTGAAGCGAGTTTGAAGGGAGAAATAGTGGTTCTTTTTGATCGGCTTTTTGGAAAATGTATTCTGAGCCTGAGTACGATTCTTAGTTTTCCGGAAAATAGACTTCACTTCTTTTTGAGCAAGGGCCTAACCCACTGGGGAAGTGTGTAGACGATGCATTGATCTGGAATTAAACTCAGATCTCCACGAATACACCCCTCGTCTGCCTCCGCTTTCGCTACGGCATCCACTCCCCTACCCGAGGTATCGGGACGCAAGCGCAAGGGGAGACTTTTACTTATGAATCATATCTGTAAATCACCCATAATTAACAAAAACTATGGTGCCCATTAAATCAAATTCTGACCGTTCAATTCTTTCTTGTAAACCACATCGAGAAAATTCTGAATCAGATGAGATCCAACCTGACCGGATTTCTCGGGATGAAATTGGACTCCCATGTAGTTGTCTTTAGCCACTACTGCTGCGAAGTCTTTGATATATTTGCAGGTAGCCAGGGTGTGATCGTTTGATGGGGCATAATACCCGTGTACGTAGTAGAGAAAATGCTTGTTATTAATCCCCTTTAAGAGGTGATGATCTTTAGTCGGTTTAAGCTGGTTCCAACCCATATGAGGCACTTTTGCCATGCTGGAGTCAAACTTTTTCAACCGTCCGGGAATAACGCCCAATGTGCTGCAATCTCCCTCTTCAGAAGATTCATAAAGCAATTGCATACCAAGACAGATACCAAGAACAGGCTTTTTTGTGTTTTTGAGCCAAACATCAAGATCACGTGACCGCAGGTCGTCCATCGCAGCGGCAGCATGGCCTACACCGGGAAAGATGACTCCGTCTGCCTTTTCGAGTTCAGCGGGATCGTCCGAAATAAAGTAGTCTGCACCGAGTCGCTCAAGAGCATTTGAAACGGAGGCGAGGTTGCCGGCCTGATATTTGATGATACCTATCATAGCACTTTCTAAATCTTGTCGTAATGTATGTTAATGCCGTTTGTAAAACGTTTGGTTGCGATTGAAATCTTTGTTTGCAAAGAGGCTCATAGTCAATGAAAACTTCCTTAGTTACGTTCACATAAAGCGAATGAAAGTGGGTTTAAATCTGCCCTTTTGTAGTTGGCAGTATACCCCTGATTCTTTCATTTCGGCTTACTGCAAATCGAAGAGATCGTGCAAAACCTTTGAATACTGCTTCAATAATGTGATGTTCATTATTTCCGTCAGCTTCAACATGAAGTGTGCACCCTGCGTTCATGGCGATTGTATGGTAAAAGTGTTCTAACATTTCAGTAGGAAAATCGCCTACGTACTCACGTTTTAAATCCACTTCCCATCTGAGGTAGGGGCGGTCGGATAGATCGATGGCAACAGTAGCCTGCGCCTCATCCATCGGCAGAACGAATGCATATCGCTGTATACCCGCTTTATTCCCGGAAATTGCCTTTCTGATAACCTGACCGAGTGCGATGGCGGTATCTTCAATGGTGTGGTGTTCATCCACCTCAAGGTCTCCTTTACAGTTGAGCTCCAGGTCGATCAGCCCGTGTCTGGCAATCTGATCGAGCATATGGTCAAAGAAGTTTAATCCCGTTGAGATATCACTTTTACCGGTACCGTCGAGATTAACTTTGACGGTGATGTCGGTCTCTTTTGTGGTCCGTTTCAGCTCCGCTTTCCGGGATGGGAAAAGAATCGAGCGGGTAAGCTCTTCCCAGGAAGGCTGCTCCTCAACACGCTTGCGGGAGGCTGTGAAATGGAATTTACCACCGGCTTCACGGGAGATGATTCCGTCGGCACCTTCGGCGTCAAAGTTGCTGCTCTCAATCTGCTCGTTTTTCAAAAGTGCTTTTTGAGAGTCGCTGAGTTCACTCTCGTCGTACGAGAGCTCATAGTCTGCTTCAAGAAGTGTTTTTAACCCGTAGATTGCGCCTGATGCGAGAAGTGTATTGTTCTCATTGTAGAGAGCTTCAGGACGGATGTAGAGTTTCATCATAGTGTTCAGAGTAGGACAGTCAGGTTCAGAATCAATCTTCTAATTCTTCGTCGAGGATCTGTTTCAGTGCCTTCAGAAAACGCACGTTATCATCCGGCATTCCGATGGTTACCCGGAGGCAATCCTCGCAAAGTGGCTCATTGCCGCGATAGCGCACGATGATACCTTTTTTTGCAAGCTTCTCATAGATCTCTTTTGCGTTCCTGATTTTAAACAACAGGTAATTTGTGCTTGAAGGGTAGACCTTCTCAACGGCATCCGCAAAGCTGAGCTGTTCTGCAACGTAGTCGCGCTGATCTAGAATCGCTTCGATATTGAATTTGAACAGATTCTTATTATCGAACGCTTTTAGCCCTGCATCAGCGGTAAGTTTGTTGATGTTGTATGGAGCCTTCACGCGAAGCATGTAGCTGATGATTTGTGGAGAGGAGATAGCCACTCCCAGCCGGATACCTGCCAGGCCAAACGCCTTGGAGAAGGTTTGCAGAACAACCAGATTAGGGTACTGCTGAACCATCTGCGCCATCGACTCCTCTTTGCTGAAGTCGATGTAGGCTTCATCAACAACTACGATTCCTGGGAAGCGGGTAACCAGCTTCAGCATGTCGGTACGCTTCATATCGTTCGCCGTGGGATTGTTGGGCGAGCAGAGAAACAGAATCTTGGTATCCTCTCCGGCTTCCGAAATGATCTCATCCGGTTTGAGCTGAAACGAATCGGTGAGCAGCACCTCTTTCACCTCAACATTATTGATATTTGCAGAGACTTTGTACATACCGTAGGTGGGAGGCGTGGTGATGATCGAATCCCGGCCCGGTTCGCAGAAAATCCGCATCAGCAGATCGATCGGCTCATCGCTGCCTACACCCAGAAAGATATTTTCAAAATCGACGCCTCTGTACTCCGCAATCTTTTGGCGAAGCTCATCCTGGGTGGGGCTTGGGTATCGGTGCAGCTTAAGATCGCTGCGAACGGTTGAGCCATAGCTATTCTCGTTGGCATCAAGCAGTACTCCCTTGCTGAAGTCGTCTCGAGCACTGCGGTAGGGCGTAAGCTTGCGGATGTTTTCACGAATCTGTGATTCTATATCTGTAACCGGCATGTTGAGTCGTCTTAAAAAAAGTTTATTTCTATCGTTTTAGAGTGGAAGGTGATAACTAAGGCAACAACTGGCACCTTCCGAATATATTCGAAGGGTATGCCCTATACGTTACTTTTGGCCGCCTCAGACATCTCCTTCAGCTTTGCCAATCTCAGACTTACGGCCTGTTTGTGCCCAACTAACCCTTCCAGTTCTGCAAGCGTCTCCACTACAGGGCCAAGCTTTCGCAACCCATCTTCACTCACCCGCTGAAGGGTGATGAACTTCTGGAAACTCTGGAGTGAGACCCCGCTATACATCCGGGCGTAACCGTATGTGGGAAGCGTGTGATTTGTACCGGAGGCGTAGTCTCCCATACTCTCAGCGGTCCACGGGCCTACAAACACAGAACCCGCATTTTCAACCTTTCCGGCGAGCTCTTCAGCATCGGCGGTGTTGATGATCAGATGCTCAGGTGCATACAGATTGGAGAAGGCCATTGCCTCCTCTGTTGACTTTGTTATGAGTGTGAAACTGTTATTAAGTGCGTTTTGTGCAAACTCATTTCTCGGGAGATTTTTCAGCTGTGCCTCTGTCTCTTTTTGGATGGCGTCCAGATCGGCACTCTCTGTAATAGCTAATACAACCTGACTGTCGGAGCCATGCTCTGCCTGAGACAGCAGGTCTGCAGCTACAAATGCGGGTTCAGCTGTGTGATCGGCAATAACGAGTACCTCGGAAGGGCCGGCCGGCATGTCGATGGAGACCATCGCTTCACTGTTTTGAAGTATCATCTTGGCAGCGGTTACATACTGATTGCCGGGTCCAAAAATTTTATCCACCTTGGGAATGCTCTCCGTTCCAAATGCCATTCCTGCGATTGCCTGAGCACCCCCGGCTTTAATAATAGCCGTAGCGCCAATTTTTTTAGCCACGTAGAGCACCGACTCGGGAATCTCACCATTGCTTCCGGGAGGTGTTGAAATTACAATCTCTTTACACCCTGCAACCATAGCCGGAATACCGAGCATCATGGTGGTGGAGGGGAGGGGTGCTGTTCCTCCGGGAATATAGAGGCCAACGCGTTCGATCGGTTTCGCAACACGGCTGCAGATTACGCCGCTCATCGTCTCAACTTCGAGGTCGGGCGTGAATTGTTCCCTGTGGAAGAAAAAGATGTTGTTGATGGCTCGATCGAGCGCGTGCTGCACTTTCTTGTCAAGCTTAACCTCCTTTTCGGCGGGGTTGATCACAAGAGGGTTGGGCCAAACACCGTCAAACTGTTCCGTATAGCGAAGAACCGCTTCATCGCCTTCTGACTCAACGGCGTCCAATATAGGCTGAACGGTGCCGAAGATCGAGGCGAAATCCATCTTCGGTCTCTTCAGAAGTTTATCGGTTTCAGAACGGGTTAATGAGCTGTAGTTGTAGGTTTTCATCTATTTAGAGTCTTGAGTCTTGAGTCTTGAGTGAAGGGCTAAAAAAACCTCATGACTCACGACTCAGGACTAATTTTAAACAATCATCGATTCGATTGGCAGCATGACAATGTCGGATGCCCCGGCTTCCTTTAGCTGCTCCATTACGTCCCAGAAGGTATCGATAGGAATTACCGTATGAACCGCAACCATACCGTTATCGGCAAGTGGCATCACCGTAGGGCTCTTCATCGACGGAATAATCTTTTTGATTTCGGGGACTGATGTTTCCGGAGCATTCATCATGATGTAGCGGCTTTCAGCGGCTGTTTTGTGCCCTTCAATGCGCTGCAGCATTTTATTGATGAGCTGTTTTTTGCCATCAGAGAGTGGTTTGTTGGTTTGAATCAGCTGCGTTTCCGAGTCGAAGATCTTGGCGATCTCAACAAGTCCGTTCGCTTTCAGTGTGCCACCGGTTGATACCAAATCTGTAATTGCGTCGGCGATTTCTAGCCTTGGCGCAATTTCAACAGATCCGGACAGAGTAACGATTGTGGTGTCGCTGATCCCTCTCTCTTCGAAAAACTTGCGGGTGAGTACCGGATAGCTAGTCGCAATTTTTTTGCCTGAGAAGTCCTCAACTTTCTTAATTCCACCATTTTTTGGTGCGGCGAGCGAGAGTCGACAAACGCCGTAGTCGAGTCCCCTCAATATTGTGACATCCGCTTCATCTTCGGCCACTGTGTTGGCTCCCACAAATCCGAGATCGCAAACGCCATCCTGAACATATTCAGGAATATCGTCGTCGCGAATCAACAGTAGTTCAACGTCAAAATTTCGGCATTTAACCAATAGGCTCCGTTTATAGTCGTCAAATTTCAGGCCGATGCCCTCAAGAAGGGTGATGGTTTTATCCGTTAAGCGGCCGCTTTTCTGTATGGCAATACGGAGTGACGTGTTCGAATCGAGAGTTCTCATAAATCAGGTTGTAGAGTGTTTTAAAGTAAAAAGAGAAGTGATGGAATGGGTGCTACGACAAGCAGATAGGTTAGTGCGCAGCATGTCCATGAATGCCCAGACGGCAATGATGATGAAGAGAGGTATGTGTCACGGAATTTTTCACAGATCAAAAGGTATGGATTTCAGATTTTGAAAGCCAATGTTTCAGAATTAGAACCGTATTCAGGGTTCATATCATTCCGGTAAAGTGATGCATGGTTAAAATTGTCGAGCAATGGAGAAGCTTAGCGAGGGAAATGCGGTAAAGTGATCCGGTCGGTCCCGAAAAACGGAGTCACCTATAAAACGGCTATAAATGAGTGTTCCAGCTGCAGAGATAGTGTATAATCCGGTGTTATAACGGATTCCAATCTCCGGTTTAACAATGACTGCACTTGCAACCGTTGTGGATGAGGTGAGTTCCCTCCACTCGTAGCGCATAAATGAGGCTCCGCCCATCACGCCAATAAATGGGGATAATCGTTTTCGGGGCAGGGGGGTTATTCGTAAGGAGGGGCCCAGATAGAACATGAACTCCAATCTTTCGGATCTGAGTGCAGTTTCCGATGAGGCTCCCGCAATATGTGCACCGGCCTGAAAGCTCCATGAAATACCTGTAGAACTCTCTCTGCCAGCTTCGGCTGAAAGGAAGTGGGCCGGCGTGTCAAAAAGTGAAGCGGCTGTATAGTTAAGGCCGATAAAGCGGGTCTGCCGGTCGTCGTCACCACTTTCTGCCCTTGAGGTTGTAAGAGAGGAAGCTATTAAGAGAAATGAAAATAGAGTAATTGTGAATCTGATAGCCATCCTCCGATTGATTGACAGGCAGGGCACTGAATGGGATGGCACTGCTGATATGATTAAACTTTTCTCATGTGACTGTGTACATTTAATTTGATAAAAACCCGATCACCAATCAAAAAATAAAACCCGACCCAAAGAGGAGCCGGGTTTTGAATAAGAAAGTCGAAAAAAGTGTCTACTCTGGTGTGTTCAAGTCGATCTGGCCCAGGTCGGTGGTGTCTGGTGCAGCAACATCCACATTGGAGATAACGGTCATGTTGTAATCGCTTGAAGATGGCACCACAGAAACCTGATAGGTGCCGCTGGTGAGTCCGATCATCAGGAAATCGCCTTCTTCAGAAGCACGTGTTCCTGCAACAGTATCTTCATCAGCAATAGCGTAGACCCATGGCAGTGCATCTGCCGGTTCAATTTCACCGCGGATAGCACCGGCCTCAACCAGGCTTACAGCGCGGATCACCGGCTTCAGATTGTACTTTCCGGATTGCCCGGCCTGAACAATAGAGCGTGAGGCGTCAAAATCAAGCAGTAGCGTATAGAGAGAGCCGGCCTCAACTTCTGCATTAATGTTGAGCTTCAATCCCGACTGCTGGGCACTGGGCGTATTGAGCGGAATTGATTCACCATCAATCACAACTTCATTGGCTTCTCCAAGTATCAGCCTGATTTGGCTGTATGTTCCGGCCTCCAGCTCAGCTTCGCCAAGGATCTCAGTATTTCCGTTTGTTAGTTCAAGAAGATCTACCTGCACCGGCTGGCTGTTAATTGTTTCCCAGCCACTTTCGTTGTCTTCAGCATCAGAACTTCTGTGTACCCTAACCTCCTGAATGTCAATCAGAACAGCTTCATAATTGGCGGGTGCATCAGTAAGAAGTATCTGCATCACGCCGGGGTTGGTATCTGTCGAAAGATTACAGGCTGTCATCAAAACTGCCGATAGAATTAAAAGAATCGTTGTACGAATATATTTCATTGATGAATGGTCTTTGAATTGGTTTTTTGGGGGTATTCAACCTATTTTAGGCAGTTAAAGACAGGATGTTCCCGCCCGTGGATAACTAACGGTCGATGGCATCACCTATTGAACCTTACTGCAAGAAAAACAGACTCATGAAGACGATTGCTCAGCTGACGTATATACCGCTTTACACCGATCACCCTAAAGAACAGGTTCAGGATCTGCTGGAGTTTGTAGCTCAGCATGATGTGGAGGTGGATGTAAACTATCTCTCAACAAGCATCAAGGGAGACACCGATGTGGTGTTCGACCTTATCCGTGAAGTATATGATGAAATGGCTGTTGAGAACCAAAAGTTCCGATTCCATGTAGAACTGCTCAGTCCAACTGCTGAATAACCATTTCAGAAGAACAAAAAAAGCCCCGGACAGATGTGGCTGAACCTCATCATCCGGGGCTTTTATTTTTTTAGCCTGTACGTTTTGCTGCTCTGCGTTAAGGCGCACTTGGACCTAAAATCACGGCATTCAGAAAGAGACGATCTGCCCCTCTCCAGTACCCCCGAAAGTTAACATCCTCCGCAAAAGAGATAACGCGGCCTGAACCAACCCGCTCCTCATAGAGAAATACCGATCCCGGGAGCCTTTCAAGGTTTTCTTCCCACATGTGTCCGGCAATGCGCACATCATCACCAGAAGCCACTTTAACCGGAGTGCGCTGCCTTGGTGAAGGAGGCCCTTCAGGAGCGCGATAGAGCCGGTTGGAGTTGATCAGGATTGGCAGTTCATAGTCGTAACCGGAGACGATCCACTCATTTTCATCCAGTTCGGTACGAACAAAGGCACCGGGCACCTGAACTCGCTGCGCACCCTCATTTTCATCATCGTCGTACCAGGTGGTGAGATTGCCCAACTCCAGATTGTTTCGGGCAAAATCGGTAGCGGAGCCGATCGTAACCAGCGTTCCTCCATCATTCACCCACCGCTGAAGGCGCTCAATGCCCGCTTCACCCATATAGCGAACCATCTCGCTGCTGTTCGGGATTTCGGGGAGTATCAGTGTGTCGAAACGCTCCATCGGGGTAGAGGCAATTGCCGTTGGATTGATGATGGTGTGAGGGATTTCATACTCCCTGTCGAGTGTGTGCCAGGCCCATCCAAATGAGTACCCCTGCACCGGATAGTTCCCCAGCATGGCAATCTTTGGCTTTTTAATCCGGTTTCCCTCAACGGTGCCAAGTGGGGGGTAACCCACATCCGCTCGACCGCTGTTAACGGCATCTACACTCAGCTGATATTTTTCTGAGAGTTCGGATAGCAGCCCATGAACCTCTTCATTTCTGCCATCTGTTCTCACAACCAGGGTTCCGGAGCTGTAGTCGGTTCCGTTGATACGGGTCGGCTTGTAGATGATGTGCAGGCGAACGCCATTCTCCCTGAGCGGGATGATCGCAGACATTAGAGCAGTCTGATTTCCATTGATCAGGTAGGCGTACTCAGCCCGGTCGCCTGTCATACCACCCGGATTGCCTATCGGCTCGGTAACTCTCTCTGCAGATAGCGATGTGCCGTGCGATGTGCTGAAACCCTGCAGATTGTAGAGCAGAGGCAGCGACCATGAGGTAATGTCATAAAAACGGGGATTCTCACTTCTCTCTACCCGCTCTCGGGCCTCTTCCAGAAACTCCTCCGGAATCTGAATGTGCGGCTCCATCAATTTTCTGATAAAAGCCATTCTCGGCTGTGAAGCCTCAATCAGAAATGTACCGGCAACAAAGGTGTGCGATCCGATCTCGTTTCCTTCACGGTCCAGGACATTGCGCAGAGATTGATCTTCCGTGAGGCGGTGGACTTCAATCCCGCTTCTCATCAACAGATTAACTACTTCTGCAACCATCAGCGGATCACCCTCCTGATTGATCAGGTATCGAACGGTACCCTGGCTGCCCATATCGATGGCATCACGGTTTGCGCGGTAGTAGTCGTTGAGCAAATCGGCCCGACGGTCTGATGAAAGTTTGACCATGGCACGAAATGCCGTGTACTGCTGGTGTGCCGCCTGACTCAGGGTCCGGACAGTGCCGTCGCTCAGCTCCCAGGCAAAACCACGGGATGAACCCTGCTCATAGAGCATTCCTACAGCGCCCTGATAGGTCATGTAGGAGGTGAAGTAGGCGGGGTAAAAGAAGTTAAAGATCTCACGTTTTGTGTATTCTACATGCTCCCTGTCGAACGCCTCGGCATGGGCGCGACCATACTCCTCAAACCAGTTGGTTGCATACTCCGGGAAAAATGGTGAGAAGGGACCGGTTGGCGGGTCAACATAAAATTCACGTTCAGATCCCATCTCGTGGGCGTCAACCCCGGCCTGTGGCCTCCACTCCTGAAGCAGGGCTGCACGGTTCCGGGTCTCAGGGTGGGTATGCGCAAACCAGTCTCGGTTCAGGTCGAAGTAGTAGTGGCTGGTTCGGTACTTTAGTCCGTCCCATCCTGTAAAATCGTTGGACCAGTCAGCCAGATCGGAGTTTGCATCACGGCCACGGTGTTGATGATTGAACTGTGCAAACGCATCACGACCATCGGAATTGATAACCGGATCGGCAATCATCACGGTGTTTCGGAGCTGCTCCAGCGTTTCCGGATCGTTGTTGGTTGTAAAAAACTCCAGCGTTTTCAGCACGCCCTCTGTTCCGGAGAGCTCAAAGCCGTGGATGGAACCGCCCAGATAGAGAATGGCCGGCTGATTGCTGATGATCTGCTCCGCATCATCACTGTTTGTACGCCTAGGATCATTCAGAAGCTGTGCGTTGCTTCGGATTTCGTCGATCCGTTCATGGTTTTCGGGTGCTGTGAGAATGGCGGCTACCTGAAGGCGGTGATCGTAGGTAGTGCCGATCTCCTGCAGGGTAACGCGGTCGGAGGCCTCATCGAGGTAGTTGAGGTAGTCCACGATTTGATGGCTCAGCGTAATTCGGTCGCCGATCTGATGGCCAACAACCTCCTCAAAAGTTTTTACCTGAGCCAATATTTGAGCAGGCAGCAGCAGGCAGGCGATTGATATAAAAAAGGTTCGTATTATTGAATTCATGTGTTATCGGTTTAGGGTTAAACAGGATGCGTTGAGTTGGCTCCCGGAGAACTGTCGGAAGACATCAGTTCTAAGTAGCGTGAAATAACATTTAAATGCAATCACCGTTTCCAATTCGTATATTTGATGTCTTTGATAAGTTTCATTTCCGACCTATTCGCATGAGCAAAATTCGCAATTTCTGTATTATCGCCCACATTGATCACGGTAAGTCGACACTTGCCGATCGTCTTCTTGAACGCACCGGCACCATCAGCGAGAGAGAGATGCAGGAGCAGGTCCTGGATGATATGGATTTGGAGCGTGAACGCGGTATCACCATTAAAAGCCACGCAATCCGGATGGACTACAAACGTCCAAATGGAGAAGTTTTTATTTTCAATCTGATCGATACACCCGGTCACGTTGATTTTGCCTATGAGGTATCCCGCGCACTCAAAGCTTGTGAAGGCGCGCTTCTAATTGTGGATGCAGCTCAGGGTATTGAAGCACAGACGATTTCCAACCTCTATCAGGCAATTGACCAAAATCTTGAGATTGTACCGGTTTTGAACAAGATCGATCTCCCCGGCGCCGATCCGGACGGAGTTGGACAGCAGATCGTGGATCTGATTGGTTGTGATCATGATGAGATACTACGTGTATCGGGTAAAACCGGTGAAGGAGTGGAGGAGCTGCTCGAGGCGATCGTGGAGCGGGTTCCACCACCGTCAGAAAACGTAGATAAGCCGCTGAAGGCGCTTATTTTTGATTCTGTTTTTAACACCTACCGCGGATCGATCGCCTATGTTCGTGTGATGGAGGGGTCGATCAAAAAAGGAGATCATATCCGGTTCATGGCAACCGGAAAGGAGTATGATGCGGAGGAGATCGGCTATCTGAAATTGAAGAAGGAGCCTACCCCCGTTCTCAATGCGGGTGAAGTGGG
>JAFIFA010000029.1 GCA_020832225.1 Balneolaceae bacterium | reverse complement strand
GCTTTGTTATGGCAGATATCCCGGGAATCATTGAAGATGCCCATGAGGGTAAAGGCCTTGGTATCCAGTTTTTGAGACACATCGAGCGTAACAACCTCCTGCTTTTTATGGTAGGCAGCGACAGCGACATTCAGGCTGAGTATAAGGCGTTGCTTAACGAATTGAAGGAGTACCGACCCGATCTGCTCGATAAACCGAGAATTTTGGCAATTACCAAAATGGATCTGGTTGAAGGGTATGAATTTGATGAACCACTGGTGATTGGCGATGATGTAGAGGTGATTGAAATATCTTCTGCTACCGGTCATCAGGTAGATAAACTGAAAGAGACGATCTGGAAAAAATTGCAGGATCTTGGAGAGGAGGAACCATCATAGAGCGCTTCTTGCACTTCTGAACGTGCCGGAACTCGGTCTGCAGCGGATTCGCCATCTGATGCGTGCATGCGGTTCGGGGAATTCCATGGAGATATTCTCATGGAGTCCATCCCGTCTGATGCGTATTGAGGGAATTGGCGAACAGGTAGCCAGAAATATAGCCGGTTTTAACAGCTGGGCGAGGATCGATCGTATTCTGGATAATACAAAAAAGTGCAGAGCGGGCCTTCTTGCATTTGATGACCCGGAGTACCCCTCCATGCTGAGGCAAATCTACGATCCACCCATTCTTCTTTGGTACAAAGGCGATCTCAACCTCTTTGAGATACCGGGTGTAGCCGTTATCGGAACCCGACGCCCCGGCAGCTATGGGCTAAACCAGACTGAAATTTGGGTTAAGGAGCTTGTGAAGAGCGGAATCTGCATCAATAGCGGTCTTGCGTATGGCGTGGATGCCAAAGCTCATCGGGTTGCACTCGATCAGGGTGGGGCAACGATTGGCGTTTTGGGTTCAGGTATTGATGTGATCTATCCAGCCCGGAACAGTCACATCGCGGCAGAGATGATTGGTGGCAGGGGGCTTCTCCTTAGTGAATTTCCTCCCGGAACCAAACCAGATGCGGTCAATTTCCCGGCCAGAAATCGTATTGTAAGTGGACTCAGTCACGGAGTTCTTGTAGTAGAAAGCGGAATAAAGGGTGGTAGTATGATAACCGCCAGAAATGCACTCGATCAGAACCGTGAAGTTTTTGTGGTTCCCCACCAGCTTGGATATCTGAAAGGGGAAGGCTGCAACTATCTGATACAGACGGGACAGGGAAAACTGATCACCTCAATCGAGGATATAATGGAAGAATTACCTCAAGCACTATCGGGAGAGTCCGGCCCGGTTCAACCGGCTGATAAACCTGTCATAACCATCTCTCTTTCACCGGAGGAGAAAGCACTTTGCGATCTTTTGGCTGAACCCCTCCACCTCGAACAGATATGTGAAAAGCTCCAAAAACCATCCTTTGCGCTATTACCCTTAATGCTGGAACTGGAGATGAAAGGTGTGATCCGTCAGAAAGCAGGAAAGTATTTCGAACTCTGCAGCCCCGTCTCAGCTTAAATAGCGTAAAAGTTCTGAAAATCAGAATTAGTATGACAGGAAGACTCATATTTGGCATAAATTTTTATATTTTCGTGTGTTGCTCCTACAATGGAGTTTGAATTTTTTAAAGAAGTACCCCTATGATTCGCCTTGGAGATGTTGTTTTATCAGATGAAATAGCTACTGCTCGATTTGCCTGTGATATCTCGCGATGCAAAGGAGCCTGTTGTGTAATTGGTGATGCAGGTGCCCCGGTTTCCAAAAAAGAGATTCCGATTTTAAATAAGGCATACAGGCAGCTGAAGGAGCGGCTTTCGGAAGAGGCCGTTCAGAGGGTGGAACGAGATGGCGTTGTAACCGGCGATTCTGAAAACGGATATGAAATTAGCTGCGTCGACTCCGGCGAGTGCATATTTGTGGAGCGCAATGGGAACGGAGCAGCCACCTGTGCCATTCAGAATGCGTACTACCGCGGTGAAATCGGCTGGGAAAAACCGATCAGCTGTCACCTCTATCCAATCCGGCTCAAGAAGATTGCCGGTATGGAGTATGCCAATTTTGAATATATCCCTGAACTATGCGGAGCAGGCTGCGATCGCGGCAATCGCGAAGGCGTCTGGCTTTCTGATTTCCTTGAAAAAGCATTGGTTCGACGATACGGGCGTGATTGGTACAATCAATTTCTGGAAACATGTAATGAAGTAAGGAGCGAAAAAGAGCTTGCTTAGAACCGGTCAGAACATATCGCAGAAGCAGAGTCTTCAGCAGAAGCTATCTCCTCAGCAGATTCAGTTTGTGAAGCTGTTGCAGTTACCCACAATCGGACTTGAGCAGCGAATTAAGGAGGAAATTGAGCTAAACCCGGTTTTGGAAGAGGGTGATTCTGAAATGGCCGAGGAGCGTATCTCCGAATCGGATTGGGAAGAGGAGGTTGAAAAGAAGGATGAAACTGACCCGGTAGATAAGAATGAAGATATCGACTGGGACTCCTTTATGCACAACACAGAGTATGATGGTAACAGTTACCAGGGAACATCTTCCGGCGCTTCTGCGGATGAAGATTGGAGGGATCTGCCCAACCCGTATCAAGAGACACTGCTCGAAGAACTTGAAAAGCAGGTCTCACTGCTCGACTTTGATGACGAAGAGATGTTGATTGCCGATCAGATACTCGGTTCCCTCGATAAAGATGGTTACTTCCGCCGTGAATCTGAGGCCGTGGTAGACAACATCGCCTTCAACCATGGTAAACTGGTTAGCAACTCACAAGTCGATAAGGTGAGGAAAAAGATACAGAGGCTGGAACCGGTTGGCATTGCCTCTACAGATCTGAGAGACTGTCTTCTTTGCCAGGTAAAACATACCGGTGCGGATAAAGAGGTGAGAGATCTTGCCATCAAAATGCTCAACAAATACTGGGAGGCATTCGAGAAAAAGCATTTTGAGAAGCTGAAAAACCGCCTCAAAGTTGATGACGATAAGCTCAAGAAGATCTTCGATCTGATAAAAGGGCTCAACCCCAGGCCAGGTGCAGTGACAACACCCGGCGAGGAGAGCCGGCAATATATAGAACCGGACTTTGAGGTCTACTTCAAGCCGAACGACACGGACAGCGGAGAGGATGAGGGAGAGTTTGTAATCCGTTTGAACCAACGAAATGTGCCGCCTCTTAGAATCTCACCGGAGTATAAGACTATGTGGGAGCAGCTGAAGAGCAAGAACAATGGGGACAAGTCTGAGAAGAACGCGAAGAAGTTTATCAAGGAGAAGGTGGAGTCGGCTCAGTGGTTTATCGATTCGATTCTGCAGCGGCAGGATACTCTGATGCGTACCATGAAAACGATCGTC
>JAFIFA010000084.1 GCA_020832225.1 Balneolaceae bacterium | reverse complement strand
TACACGCATCCGTTCCAATCGCCGGGTTCCGTTTGTGGGAACACGCATCGTCAACTATGAGAACATCTTCTCATATAATGAGGATTGGCTCTACAGCCATGAGTTCTGGAGAGATGATATTCATGACGATAACTACGACCGGGTGAGAATCAAGTTTAACCGAGAGCTAAATGAGGTTCACTTCTTTGAAAAAGGGGAACCCACCGACACGCTGAACCTTCTAGAACCGGCAAGTGGCGGGGATATCATATTCTACTACTCCCGGCTCTTTGCCGGAACAGACCGCAGTTTTCAACTACCGGTCTATATTGAAGGTGAGCAGGGGTTTGTAACCGGCCACAACAGCGGTGATACGGAGATGCGAAGCTACGACGCTTTTAATGATGATATTGAGACCTACAAAACCGCAGGTGAGGCAGATATTGAAGGGCCTTTCGGGTTTCGGGGGCGCTACCGGGCCTGGTTCGCTACCGACGACCTCAGGGTGCCGGTTGAGGCCCACGTACGGGTAATTTTTGGCAATGTAAAAGTAAGGTTGATCGACTATGAGCGACACGGCTCCAATTAAGGTGATTTTCAAAAAACTGAGTCACGGCCAGGGCATTAAACTCCCCGCATATGAAACTCCGGAAGCTGCAGGAATGGACCTCCGGGCTGCGGTAGTAGGTGAGGTTCGACTGGAGCCGGGCGACCGAAAGCTGATACCAACCGGATTTTGCATGGCACTGCCACAAGGATATGAAGCGCAGATCCGCCCGAGAAGCGGCTTGGCGTGGAAGCATGGAATTACGATGCTCAACAGCCCCGGCACAATCGACTCCGACTACAGGGGTGAGGTGAAGGTGCTGGCGATCAATCACGGTAAAGTGCCGTTTACAATCGCGCGCGGTGACCGTATTGCACAGATGGTAATTGCCCCGGTCTATCAGGCCGTGATCGAAGTTGCAGATGAGCTGCCCGACACGTTAAGGGGAGATGGTGGTTTTGGAAGCACCGGCGTCTGAAGCAATATTGTATCAGGCCTGATTGAATTTTCACGTTTCAGTTCACGCTCTCTCAATGTAGCAGAACGTTCTTTCCGGTTTGATTATTCAGATCCGTTCTGTCTCATAACTCTATCCAATACATCAGCGAAGAATTGAAGTTTAAACTGCAGCCATACATTAATCTGCTCCGGGGCAATGCGAACTATCGCAGGCTCTGGCTGGCACAGATCATTGCCAATTTTGGTGACTGGTTCGGTCTGCTCGCGATCTATGCACTGATCCATGAGTATAGCGGATCAGAGCTTCTGCTTGGGTTGATTATCGTGGTTAAGATGCTCAGTCTTGCTGCCTTCTCACCGATAGCCGGCTACATCACCGATCGGTTCGACCGCCGGAAGCTGATGATCTGGTGTGATATCTTCCGGGGAGTGGTTGTACTTGGGTTTTTGCTGATACGAACCGAAGATCTATTGTGGCTCGCTTTTGTGCTTACGGCCGCTCAAATGGCCTTTGCAGCGATTTTTGAACCGGCTAAAACCTCCTCTATTCCAAATGTGACCACCCCAGATGAACTGGTGGTTGCAAATATCCTCTCTGCTGCTTCCTGGAGCATTATCTTCACAACCGGAATGGCGATTGGGGGATTTGCCACCGCCTATCTGGGTACAGACCTTGTTTTCATCATTAACGGGCTCTCCTACTTTATTGCGGCATTTTTTCTTCTTAGGGCTGTGATTCCGCAGACAAAGATGTCGAAAAGAGAGCTTATCCGTACGCGTAATCCGCTGACGGGAATTCGCGAGGGGATGAGCTACCTCTATGAGAACAAACACATTCTTCGTCCCACCCTGGCAAAAGGAACCTTTACGATGTGTCTGGGTGCGCTCGTCTACATGCTTATTATCGTTGCGGAAGAGGTGTTGATGATGGGAAGTATCGGGTTGGGTATACTCTACGCGGCCAGAGGCGTGGGTACCGGAATTGGTCCGGTGCTGGGCCGCCGGCTCTTTACGCGAGAGAGCCACTGGATTAAGGGGATGGGAATCTTTATGATTTCGGCGGGAGCAATGTATGCGGTTGTGAGCAGTTCCCAGTCGGTGATTGTAATGGGGATTTTCGTAATGCTTGCCCATATGGCATCCGGCTCGAACTGGGTGATGAGTACGGTGCTTCTTCAGCGGCGGGCACCCGATAGCTTTCGGGGACGTGTATTCAGCCTGGAGTGGTTGCTCTTTACGCTGGCACAGTCGGTATCTGTAACCATAGCGGCCCTGATTCTTGAGTTCGATCTGCTCACAATACGAGAAACGATGTTTGCATTCTCTATGATGCTCGTGGTATCGGGTATCTTCTGGCTTTTCCGGGTGGTTCCGCACGAAGCGCGCTATCAATATAGCGTAAATGGTGACTCATCACGCTATGACCCCGTAAGCTCAAAGAGCAATGAAAAGAAAGAGGATGCTTCTCCGTTGTGATGAATATGTGTTAATGGCACATTTTACCTGTACTAGCCTGAAAGTTAAATTCTCTTTTCTTTTTTTATATTACAGTTTGTAATGACAAATCAGAATCATGAAAGACCTCGAAAACATAAAAAAGAAAATCAGACCGATCCTTAAAAAGTACGGCATCAAAAAAGCCGGGATCTTCGGATCATCAGCGCGAGGTGAATCTGTAGTGAATGATCTGGACCTGCTTGTCAAAATCGACAAAAAGATCAGCCTGCTGGAGTTTATTGGTATTCAACAGGAATTAGAGGATAAATTGGGAATGAAGGTGGATCTTGTTGAATATGACGCTATCAAGCCTGCTTTGAAGGATGATATCCTAAGGGAGGAAGAACCTGTGATATGAGCAAGAGAAAACCTGACGTTTATCTTCAGGATATTCTGGAGAGCATCAGCCATATTCAGCACTTTCTTGATGGGGTGTCAGAAAAAGAGTTTCACAAAAATGTAGAAAAACAGGATGCAGTTCTGCGAAGGCTTGAAATTATCGGGGAGGCTGTAAAGCATCTGCCTGATGGAATTCGAGAAAATCATCCAGATGTTCCCTGGCGCCAGATTGCTGGGATGAGAGATATCATTATTCATGAGTATTTTGGCGTGACTATGGACATGATCTGGGTGGTTGCCACAGAAGATATTCATGATCTTAAAGCAAATGTTGAAGAGATCATTGAATCATACAAATAAACGAGTCGGCCATTAACCAGTGTTTCCTGCGGACCGGTTCAGGTTTCTCGCTAGATATTTACTTTTATTGTCCGGCCGCAGAAACACCAAAACGTTAGCTTGATACGTAATTTTAAATCGTTTACCATCGCCATCTTATGATTTGGGAAAACAGCTCCTATCTCTGGCTCATACTGCTGCTGCCGCTGATCTATCTTGCTTACTGGTATTTCCGGCGCCTTCAGGTAAAAAAACGGGAAGATCTGTTTGATGATCGCCTTGTAAAGAAGCTTCGGGTTAACTACTGGCAAACCGGAGACAAGATCCGTCTGAGCTGTCTTATGACCGCCGCACTCTTTTTCATCGTGGCGCTGGCAGGTCCGAAAATCGGAACAGAGGTGAGGGAGATGCAGCGTACAGGGCTCAACCTCCTTGTGGCACTAGACCTTTCAAGAAGCATGAATGCTGAGGATGTACGGCCCAGTCGGCTCGATAAGGCAAAATTTGAGATCAATCGCCTGGTTAACCGACTCCAGGGAGACAGGGTAGGGCTTTTGGTATTTACCGATGAGGCGTTTGTACAGGCTCCGCTAACCACGGACTACTCCGCAATGAGGCTCTTTCTCGATATTTCGAATACCGATCAGATGCCAACCAGCGGAACCAATTTTACATCGGCACTGGAGCTGGCGGCAGAAGCTTTTGAGTCGGTTGAGCAGGAGAGTGGTGCTGCAAATGTGCTCCTCTTTGTGGCCGATGGCGAGCACCACGGTCCCGATTATCAGGCGGCTCTCAGGAATCTGACAGAACGGGGAGTGATTATTTTCACCGTGGGCGTTGG
>JAFIFA010000083.1 GCA_020832225.1 Balneolaceae bacterium | reverse complement strand
ACTCATCCTCCTCGGCTGTGGCGTAAAGTGCCCGGGCAACAGGCTTGTTCTCTACAATAGGTATGCCATAATGCTTGGCGAGCTCTTTTATCCGTAGTGCTTTGAGCCGTTTTCCCTTGGCCATCACTTTCGGCGCCTCGCTATTGTCGGGGTCGTACATGAGCGCAACCGCGTAGTGAGTAGGGTTGGTTACCACCACATCGGAACTGAGTACCGCGTGGTCTAATCTCTTCTTGTTTCGGAGCCCCATCCCGAATTTTTTACGCTGTCCTTTTACATGGGGGTCACCCTCCATCTGCTTATACTCGTCCTTCACCTCTTGTTTTGTCATGCGCAGATCCTTTCTGTGCTGGTAGCGCTGGTAAACCATATCAGCAACGGAGAGGATGAATAGTGCACCCAGAATACGGCCCACAAACATCAAAATGTAACTGGCTGATTCTTTGAGGTTATTCTCGAAAGGGGTCACCGACATCGAAACAAAATGATCAATATCGTTTCGGACGGTAAAGTAAACGATCAGAACGACGATAAAGAGTTTGGAAAAACCTTTAACGAGTTCGACAAACCCCTTCATCGAAAAGATCTTTTTGATGCCGTTGACGGGGTTTAGCTTGCTTCCCTTGGGTTGAAAAGCTTTTACGGAAAAGACACCACCGGTCTGCACAACATTGACAAAAAAGGCGGTGGCAACCAGCATGATCAGGAGCGGCATCATCATCTCGAATCCGAGAATCATTGCCTGTTCCAGGTACTCCATGGCGTGGTTCTGGTTGTCGAGAGCCATGTCTGAATTGAGGAAGAAAGTTACAAAGAGGGTTTCGACGCGGCCATATATAAATCCGCCCGACCCTATAAATATAGCGACCGACACCAGCATCAGGATCACGGAAGAGATCTCCTTGCTGACGCTGACATTCCCCTCCTCGCGGGCTTTCTCAAGTTTCCGCTGCGTGGGTTCTTCTGTTTTTTCCTGATCGGATTTTTGTTCTGACATAGCACCCCTCTCTATATCAAATACAGTACCAATTCAGCCATACCCCTTTGGCGGGCTGATGATGCTACACTCTGCCCGAAGTGGTGGACAAAACCTCCATCACAGAGGAAAACATTTCCATCGCAAAACGGCGCCGCTTTCCGCACACTTTTCCAGTTTCAGGAAAAACTTTCTGCTACAAACCGGGATCTCATATTGTGACCGGGGATTGAACCAAATGGTTATGAAAAGGCCGTTACCAAGCATTTATACGGGTAAAAAGGTGTTTCAGAAGGTAATTAGCCGCGATGGAATAAGGTTGAAACTCCCCGATCGGTTCTATCTGTGGAATGGATGGCACAGAATTTGATCCTGTAGAGAGCGTAACCGCCGGGAAGCAGCAGGCGGAAGAACGAGTGAACCCGATTTAATTGCAGATGAACTCTGCGGAGATCAACAGTATGATAGACAGATTTCAGGCACAGATGCAGGCGATGCAGATGCTATCCAAAGCACAGGAGTCTACATCAGACAATCTGGCCAACATCAATACACCCGGTTTTAAAGGAAACAAGCTGTTTCACCGGCTTCTTACAGAGGAGATCAATGGTGAGCAGGTAACCCGAACGGTGGCTATGCAGCAGGTGAACCTGGAGCAGGGTGTGCTGGAGCCAACCGGAAATGAGTTTGATTTTGGTGTGAATGGTGAGGGATTCTTTGTGGTGGAGGAGGATGGTAATCAGCTATTGACCCGTGATGGCCGCTTTCAGCTTAACTCTGACGGCTACCTGGTAAACAGCCGGGGAGCCCATGTAATGGGTGTAGCCGGCGCCATTCATATCCCCGAATATTTTCAGGCCACCGGAGATGAAGATGGAGGGGTGAACTTTGAAGTGGCCAAGGATGGCACCATCCGCCTTAATGATGAGGTATTTGATAAGCTAAGCCTGGTTACCGTTAACGATCCCTCCAATCTGGAGAGAAGAGGCAACTCCTACTTTGCCGCCACCGATACAAGAGCGATCTCCGAAGATGGAGGAAGCATGGTGATGCAGGGCTACTATGAAAAAGGAAATGTGAACCCGCTGCATGAAATGACCGACATGATGAGAAACATGCAGCTCTTTGAAGCACAACAGCGGGCCTTAAGAACCTCAGATGAGACACTCTCTCAGGCAACAAACAATCTCGGACGATTTTAATCCCTAACAAAAGCAGACAACTATGTTCAGAGCATTAAGTACAGGCGCACTTGGTATGAGTGCCCAGCAGAAATCGGTAGACAACATCGCCAACAATCTGGCCAACGTGGGCACTACCGGATTCAAGCGCAGCACAATTGCGTTTCAGGATCTGTTCTATGAAAATATCGCTTCCTCAAAACATGGATCAGCCGCATCCAGGGTTTCCAACGACAGCCCTTCACTGCAGATTGGTCATGGTACACGGGCGGTCGCAACAATTCGAAACTTTATGCAGGGATCCCTTTCTGAGACGGGCAATGCGCTTGATCTTGGATTGAGCGGCTCCGGTTTCTTCCAGGTGGAGATGCCGGACGGCTCCGTAGCCTATACAAGGGATGGCAGCTTTAGCCGGGACTCCACCGGTATGCTTGTCAACAATTCCGGTTTGCCGCTGGCCGATCAGATTGAGATTCCCGAAGACGCTGTAGCTGTTGAGATCTCTCAGAGCGGTGTTGTTAGCGCACTGATGGCGGGTGATAACCGTGAAGTGGAGCTGGGGCAGATCGAACTGGCAAAATTTGTGAACAACGGTGGCCTTGATGCTATTGGAGACAACCTGTTTCGAGAGACGGAATCCTCCGGAATGCCTTTCTATGGTAACCCGGGTCAGGAAGGTTTTGGATCGATTCGCCAAGGTTTCCTCGAGGGGTCAAACGTCGACATCGTGAATGAGATGGTGAACCTGATTGAGGCACAACGCGCCTATGAGACCAACTCAAAAATGGTACAGACGGCTGAAGATATGATGCAGGTAACCAACCAGATCAAGCGATAATAAAACCGTGATTTTCATCATGATGATACTGTCCACGTTCATACTACCGCCCGATCGCCCGGCAGACTATCCCGTTCACTGGAGTGAGCCGGGTGTGGTCGATGCCCACCAGAGAGGTGCCGGTGCGGCAGGTCCAAGCAATCTGAGAGATGGAGAGACCCGTGATGTGATACTCGATTTGGCGATGGAGTCATTGGCGGAGCTATATGACGGTGATACCCATCGGTTTGATTTGAGACCGAGGTGGATTCCCAACAACCTTCTGCGAACTCAACCCTCTGCCATTACTGAGGTGAGGCCGGAAGGTGCAGTTGAACGGTATACCAGTTTCAGCGTCACAGTTAAGGATGGTAACAGAACCCGTACCACACAGATTCAGCTGGCCGTGGATATGGAGCGGCGACTGCCTGTTGCAGGACGGCGAATCATGAATGGTGAAAGCCTGACGGAGTCTGACCTGCAGATGAGCTGGGTCTCGGTACCAACCGATCGCGGACAGCTTGTGAGTAATATCGAGGAGCTTACCGGAAAAACCGTTCGAAGAAACCTGGCTCAAGGTCAGCCGATTCGGCATGCTGATGTAGGGAGCGAGTATATCATTGAGGGCGGCGACTCCATCCGCATAATCTATGAAGAGAGCGGAGTACGAATAGAACTTACCGGAGAGGCTCGTCAGAGTGGCGGGCAGGACGATGAGATCCGGGTCTACAGTAACGAAACCAGAAAAAGATATCTGGGCAGGGTAACCGGCCCGGGAGTGGTTACATGGCTAAGAACATTATGAAAACAGGACTTTTTGGTGTGATGCTGATGCTCTTCGCAACGCAGGTTGATGCGCAGCACTCACTATACAGAGACATTAAGGCGAACCAGATAGGTGATATTATTACCGTGGTTCTGGTTGAGAACATTTCGGGGAGTTCCTCGTCCGACAACCGGCGCGCATCCAGCTCCAACGGGAGCGCATCCGGGGGAGTGTCGAGTAACTTCATTCCGTTTGAGCCAACTTTTGGGTCCGATGTAAGCGTCGATTACGGCTCAGACGACCGCAATGCAGCTTCACAGAGACAGCTTCTGCAGGGCAACATGAGTGTCCAGATTGTCGATGTAACTGATCAGGGAGACCTGATCGTGGAGGGAACGCGATCGATGAAGATTAACGGAGAGACCCATAAAATGAACCTGACGGGCACTATCCGTGCGAGAGATGTAGATAGCCGGAATCAGGTGCTCTCCTACAGGGTGGCCAATGCCAATATCAGTTATGAGAAGCAGGGTGGAATTAAAGATGCAACCAAACGACGTGGACTCTTCCGCAGGGTCGTGTTCACCGGAGTGGCAGCCGCTCTGGGTGCTGCAATTCTTCAACGGGAGCTGAGATAACGAGCTATGAATATGAATGAACGCAAAAATCATCGCACTTTTCTGAGTGCATTAAAGGTCTCCACCATTGGTTTTCTGGTTCTGGTTCTTTTATGTGATGAGGCTCTTGCACAGACCACTCCGCTCACGGATCTGGTAGAGATTCAGAATACCCAGCGCAAAGAGCTGATTGGCTATGGACTGGTTACAGGTCTTGATCGTACCGGAGACCGAACCATTAGCAGCAGGGGGTCGGTATTTACGGTACAATCGATCGCGAACATGCTGGAAAATTTTGGTATTTCGGTAGACTCTGACAGACTCAGAACCCGAAACGTCGCCGCAGTGATGGTAACCGCATCGGTTGGCCCTTATCACGCACCCGGCAGTGAGGTTAGTGTAACGGTCTCCTCACTGGGGGATGCGAGCAGCCTTCAGGGCGGGGTTCTTCTGCAGACACCGCTATTCGATCCGGATAATGAAGAGGTTTTTGCCAAAGCACAGGGCCCCCTCGTGGTTGGCGGAATAACCGCAGAGATTCCGGGTGCCCGGGTTTCAAGAAATCAGACGCTGACAGCAACTATTCCGGGTGGTGGAATTGTGGAAGGAAATATGGAGGTGGAGCTGGAGACCACTCAGCCACTTGGACTTGTACTGCGTGAGCCCAACTTCACCAACGCCCGAAGAATATCTGAGGTGATTAACGAGACATTTGATGAAGAGCTGGCTGAAGTCTATCACGCCGGACTGGTTCAGGTTCAGTGGCCGGATGCGTTTCAGGGCCGCGGTGAGATGAACATATTTACAAGCATCATCCTGGAACAGGAGGTACAGGTAGACCGCCCGGCGAGAGTTGTAATCAACGAACGAACCGGTACGATTGTGGCCGGGGGCAATGTGATTGTCGACGACGCAATGGTATCTCATGGGAATGTGCAGGTTCGAACACAGGTGACGCCATTTATTAGTCAGCCGCCAGCATTTGGCGGAGGTGAGACTGTGGTAGCCCCGATTCCACAGGTTGGGATCAGTGAGCAGTCGGCACAGACCGTGGTTTTGGAACCGGAGACAACCGTACAGGATTTGTCTGCTTCACTGAATCAGATGGGACTGAGTCCGAGAGATATCATATCGATCTTTCAGGCTCTCGACAGGGCCGGTGCACTGCGTGCCAAGCTAATTGTTATGTAGTAATGAGTAGGAGTTTGAGGCAGTGCCTCAATCAGGAGTTCACAGAGTAAATACAATCAATAGAAACAGACAGGGAAAAGTTATGAATATTGGCTCACATATGGATCTGATTAAAAACCAGATTGGTGAAAACCGAAGGGAAGATATCCGTAAAGAACAGGCCGCCATTGACTTCGAGGAGCTCTTTGCTCGCCATTTGGTAAAGGAAATGACTAAAGATTCTTTCCAGATGTCCGATAACAGTGGTGGGTTCGGCCAGTCTAACGAAATATATCGTGAGTTTATCACGGACGCACTGGCAGGCGAGCTTGCTGCTCAGCGAAGGCTGGGAATGGCAGACCTCGTCTCAGAGTACTGGGGACAGACTGAAGGTTCAGATAAAAAAGGACAACTACGATGACAGAACAGACAGATACAATCAACGACTTGGCACTTAGCAGAATTTCACAATCTGTTGAGGGGCTTAACAGAACATCACAGGAACTTTTTATGGTGATGGACGAACAAATTCAGGCCATTGTCTCTGCGGATGCAGAAAGAGTGGAGAAACTTTCTGAAGAACACTCAATCCTACATGGGCGGTTCAAGGAGCATGAAAGAGAATTTGTGAAGGAGCTTGAGAAGTCACTCGATAAGATTATGGATGACAAAAGGAAGATTCGCCTCGCTGCATTGAAGGAGATCTATCCTGAATCTGCGACTAAGATTGAGCAGTGGAAGATGGTGTTGTCGGAAAACACCCGACGACTCCAGAAGAAGCACAACCAGGTTGTAGATCTTCTCGAGTTTGCGCTGGCCAGAAATGCCAAGCTGATGCACTCCATTTACAGTCTTGGCGACTCAAAAAATACGCATTACAGCCCTACCGGCGGTAAGTCTGAAGTGGCTTCCGGCGTTGCGGTGAATCATCAAGTGTAAAGTTTTCCTATGAGAACACTATTTGAAATCTCTAAAAGCGGTCTGAGAAGCGCTGAACGCTCCCTTTCCGTTACATCAAATAACGTGATTAATGCCGATACCCCGGGATACTCCCGACAGCGGGTGGATAAATCACCGATTGGTATGCAGCTCACCGGTTATCATGCCGGCCTGGGTGTAAATATCGACAGTGTTACCCGGCTGCGTAACGAGATGACGGATGTGTTGATCAACGAAAAGAAACAGGATATGGGCTACTTATCTGAGAAGGCGCGTATCTATGAGCAGCTTGAAGCGGGAATGGCTTCCGATTCGATGGGGGATCTCGATCTCCGAATTGGCAGATTATTTGATACATTTTCGGAGCTCTCTGCAGATCCGCAGGATTTTAGCGTTCGAAATAACGTGATCACCGAAGCGATTCAGCTTACCGATAAGCTTGCGGATACAGACCGAAACCTGGATCGTTCAAGCCAGCAGGTGAAAGAGTCGGCAGTGAAGTCGGTTGACTCCATCAACAACATTCTTCGGGATCTGAATACGCTGAACAGCGCCATCAAAAACGGTGCTGCAAAGGGCCAACCCGACCACTCCAGTCTCGACCTTCAGGTTAAAAAACTGGATGAACTTTCGGAGCTTACCAACTTCGAGCAGCAGGTTTCCGAAACCGGGGCGCTGGAGATACGGATCAACGGAATAAAGGTTCTGGATGAGAACAAGGCGACTCACATCAAACCTGAAATCAATGATGTGGACAAAAACTTTCGTCTGCGTCTTGATAACGGCAAGGTGATCAATGTTACCAGCGGCAAGCTTGGAGCAGAGATTGAAATGTATGAGAAAGAGATTCCTGAGCTGAAAAATCGTCTCGATCAGATCGCGGAAACGCTGGTCAATGAATTTAATGCTATCCACTCATCCGGCTATGGGCTGGAAGATAATACGGCGCGGAATTTCTTCAATCCGGACGCTACCACTGCATCCGATATTAAGGTGAATGACTTCCTGATTACCAATCAGCAGCACATCGCAGCCTCTACGGTACCTGGTGAAGCCGGTAACGGAAATATTGCTGCAGACCTGGCCGATCTCAGAAATGAGATACTGGTTGGCGGGCGTAAGCTGGTCGACTTTTCGGTAGACCTGATCAGCACACCGGGCAGCCTTCTTAGCAGTGTGCGCTCGGAAGTGGAAGCCCGCGACTCGGAAATCAACATGCTGGAGATCCAGCAGGAGCGCGAATCCGGCGTAAATATCGATGAAGAGCTGAGTCTCATGATTCAGTATCAGAACGCTTACCAGGGATCCGCCCGCGTGATGCAGGCCGCCCAGCAGATGTATGACACCCTAATCAGTATTGTATAAGGAGACAGGCCATGCGAATTACCCAGAAGACACTTTTTGGTAACTTTATGCGGGATATTAACAAGAACCGTGCAGAGATGGGGCGACTTCAGTCGGATCTCTCAAGCGGTAAGGCGGTGAGAGTACCGTCTCAGGATCCCGTATCCTTTCAGCGGAGCCGCATTATTGAGGAGAACATTCGCAAAGAGGGACAGTATCAGAATAACCTCAGCAGTGGCCTTCGTCAGGCAAGACTCACATCAGAGTCACTCGATAATACGATCGATCGGTTGATCGATGTGAAACAGATTATGGTGCAGGGTGCCAACGACTCTTCCAATGAGAAACTTCGAGCCAACATGGCCGATGAGATTGCCGGTATCCGCGACAATATGGTGGATAACCTCAATCTCAGCTATGGTGACCGATATCTCTTTGCCGGTACAAACAGCGGGAATGCTCCGTTTGCGGTAAATGGTGCCGGACCGGGTGGAGTAGAGAATAACAGTAACGGTACCCCGCCTCAAATTCAGGCGGGTGATGGAGTCAGGATCGATGTGAGCATAAGCGGAGCCGAACTCAGAGCCACTGATAACGGTGATCTCTTTGAGATACTTGGCAATGTTGAAGAAGCTCTCAGGAACAACGACCAAGAGGCAGTAAACCAGCTGATTGGAGATCTTGAGGGAACAATCGAACATGCTGCCACACTAAATTCCCGGCTCGGAAGCAACATCAACCGCATGGAGTATATGTTTGAGCAGTATGAGTCATCCTCCATCACACAAAAGTCTGATGTAAGCTCAATGGTGGATACCGATTATGCCCAGGCATTTTCCGACCTCCAGAGAACACAGGTCGCGTTTGAGTCGGCCATGGCAGTCCACAGCACGATGTTTGGTAATACACTGCTCGACTACCTCTAAAGACAGCTCTAATACAGGTTAAATTACGGGTAGATAGCCCGGAGTACGCCCTGTTGAGACTACAATCCATTCAACAGAGAAGCATATCGTTCTATGAAGACATCAAATGACCAACAAACTCTGCCGGCAGAAGAACTTTTGAGCCGTACACAGGCAGTATTACATCTCGACCAAGACGGGCGTCCAAGCGAGAGACGAATTCGGAAATGGCTGCAGAAATTTGACCGGGTAACCCTATCGCTCCCCGAGGGTTTTGATGGCCCGCTGCCTGAGGGGGCAGAGATCAGAACGTATCAGCCCGATCAAAAAAGGACAGATGTCTGGAATGAGATCGTAAAAGAGGCAAGCACTGGTTGGGTCTTTTTTCTGCATGAGAGCGAAGAAATCCTGTTTACCTCTCTGCCCGAAGAGTTCGAAACCTCCGATAAGAGATGGATTCCGGTTCGGTTATTGGTATCAAAGGAGGGTGGGAGCAGCTTTCGCCAGTACTACCATATGAGGCTTGTACCGGCAACGGCAGTGAAGCCATTCAGCGGAAAAAACCTTCCAGACACCACAAACTATATTTACGAAAACGAGATCACGCTCGCTGAGCAGGTGATCGACATCCGGAAAAGGAGCAGTGCGATATTCTCGGCAAACCCTGATGATGAGCTATCCGAAAGGAATGTATCTCCCAAGGTTCATTTGCTGAATGCGGAAGCCAGAATGGGTGAAAAAAAATATGCACAGGCGGCAGCGCAGTATCGGAGAGTGTTGCGAACAGAGAACCTGCTCCCTTTCGACCGGCTGGCGGCAGTGAACGGACTTGCGGGCTGTCTTACCGAACAGTTTAAATGGCCACAGGCAGTATCTCTTGCCGAGACCTCTCTTGAGGCGGAGCCCCTGCAGAGAATACCATATTTGATTCAATATCGGATTCATCAGCTCAATAAACAGTGGAGAGAGGCGCTCAACGTCCTGAAAGCCTATAATGAAGGGCTGAACCGCCCCTCAAGGGCAAGTTTCGATCGCGGTATCAACGAGTATGAGACGCTGCTTTCCCTTGCCGATCTCGCTTCCAAGGCGGGTGACAGGGAGGAGTCGCTCAACTACTACGAGCAGATCTACGCCATGAGAAACGGAGAGGTTGACCGTGATTTTCTCAAGAGCATGCTGATTCTCTCTCTGGAGCTCTCGGATTTTGAGAAGTCGGTCTGCTACTTTGAAGAGCTCTACAGGGAGCTTATTCCGGGAGAACTAACCCAGGAGCAGAAAGGTGAGGTTAATGATTACCTCGGCATGTTTATGGCAGAGGGTTGGTTCGAATACTGTGGCGGCCTCTACAGGGAGCTCTACAAGTCGGAACCAAACAATCCCGAATATCGCCGAAGACTTATTGTCACCTTTTCAAAAACGGACAAAATTGATGAGGCCCGGGACCTGATTGAAGCAAACCTGTAAATGGGGTGCTTCAATTTAATGGTGAACCGTAAACCGGACTATCTACTCATCATCCAGCTGGGCGTTTTTGAGCTTATTGCGGATGGTTCGGTCTGAAACCCCCAGAAGCTCAGCCGCCTTCTTCTGATTACCCAGCGTGTGCTCAAGTGTCTTTTTGATGAGCTGAAGCTCCATATCCTCTATCGACATCAGTGGCAGATCGGAGAGCACTTCTCTTGTGAGCTCTTCATCCACATTGGAGAAGAGCTGATTGTCGATATGCTCCGGGGTTACCTCTTCGGTGTCCTGAGAGAGTATTACACCGCGGTGGATCATGTTGTCGAGTTCGCGGACGTTTCCACGCCACTCCTGGCGCATCAGGTACTCGATCAGATCGTCCGAAAGCTTCTTTTCGCCCAGATCATATCGCTTGGCATAGAGATCTGCAAAGTGTCGGGCCAGAAGCGGGATATCTTCTTTTCGTTCGCGCAGGGGTGGAATGGAGATCGGAAAAACATTCAGGCGGTAGTAGAGATCTTCCCTGTAATTGCCTTCGGAGATCGCCTGACCAATATTCCGGTTTGATGTTGCAAGAATCCGGACGTCTGCCTTGATCGGTTTTTGACTTCCTACCCTATAGAACTCCTTCTCCTGCAGAACCCGGAGCAGTTTGGCCTGCACGTTGATATCGATCTCGGTGATCTCATCCAGAAGCAGTGTTCCGCCGTTGGCCTCATCAAAAGCTCCCTTTTTATCCTGAATTGCCCCGGTAAAAGAGCCCTTCATGTGGCCAAAGAGGGTGCTCTCTACAAGCTCCGTGGGTAAATTGGCGCAGTTAATCTTGATGTAGGGTTTACTTGCCCGATTGCTGTTAATGTGAATCTGATGGGCAAAAACCTCTTTCCCTGTACCGCTCTCGCCCTGGATCATCACAGGCGCGTAATTTTTTGCGATTTTTGGAAGCAGCCGGAGCAGTTTTTTGATGTGTGGATCGTTGCCCACAAATTTGATCTGGCTCTCTGCAAGCTCCTCATCGGGCCGGCTTACGTGAGAGCTTTTCGATGTGCTCTTTTTACTGTCGTTGCTGTTTTTTGGTGCACTCTTTCTGGCTGCATTGGCGATTCGCTCTTCTGGGTCGGAATCGAAATAGCGATCCACACGGTAGATAATCTCTTTCGCCTTGAACGGCTTAGTGATATAGTCGTAGGCTCCTTTTCTGAGTGCGTTTACGGAGTGGTTGATATTTCCAAAGCCGGTAATCATAATGACGCCGGTATCGGGGTGGTGTTTGAGGACGTGGTTCAGTACTTCATCACCGGTCATCTCATTCATCTTAACATCGGTGATTACCAGATCGACGCTGTTATCCTCCAGATAGTCGAGAGCCTCAACCGGGTTCTCAAAGGGAACGGTTTCATAATCGTTCAGAGAGAGGTGCTCGTTCATAAAACCGAGCAGGAGTTTGTCGTCGTCAAGAATCAGGATACGACCTTTCATAGGCAATGGTTGTTATTCCGTTGTTTACTTGAGTGCTTCGGCGTGATACAGTTAGCACTCTAATGGGTTAAACCTGAAGCGCGCCTAAAGCAGATTGTTAAGGGATAAATCTCTTTTTGGAAAGTAATTTACTTCGAAATAACATAATTAAAGTAGTCATGAAAAGAAAGGATCGGGGAGAGTATGGCATCACTTAAAACGAGAAAGGGCAGCCTTTTGGCCGCCCTTTCAGAATAGGTTTTAATAAGCGGGGAGAGCGTTTATCCTATAATTTTCTCGGCAATACTCTGAAATACATCTGGGTCGTTGATCATCTTTCCGATTTCGGTTTCGGCTGCCGCTTCCGGAGATACTTTTTTGGCCGCCTCATACTCCTCAATCTTTGAATTCATCTCCTTCAGTTTGCTGAAAGAGGCGCTGTTGAGCTTCTCCAGTTCAATTCTGGCAAATATCGCTTCGCTTTTATCAGCTGTATATCCGTTCAGTGAGACCTTGTCGGAAACTGAATTGGATGAGGCTTTAAGTGAATCAGCGGTGGTTTTACCGGTTCCGGCTGAAGAGTCGGTACCGTTTACTTTACCGTTGATGTGGCTGGAGATTTTATTGATATCCATGTTATTGTCCTGTTTCATTTAAAATATGAAATATCGGGATTCTGTAAAGTGTTATATCCGTCTTCCGCTTTTCGTTGTTGTGTTGCGGAGGCGAGTTCTTCCCGGCTTTGGTTCAGGGCACCTTCAAGTGCCGCTTCAATTTTTTGGTTTAGGTTCGCAAATTCATCGAAGAGCCCTTTCATAAGGGAGATCTCTTCATCACTGGCCGCCACTTCAGAAAACGATTCAGTAAGCTTTCCAAGCTGATTCACGGAGCATCCGCGGATGTCCAGCTTTTCTTTAATCAGATCAACAGAAGGCTCTTTTTGCTGTAGTTCACTCAGGATCTGCCTGCTTGCGCTGTTGAGGTCTGTAAGTTGGTGTTCAATCTGTTTCATAATACGATCCGGTATTCTTCTGTCCGGTTTAAATTAAAAGCCCATTCCCTGGCGGAATGACATCACTTCATTAAACTGAGCCTGTCCACGCTCCTGGATCAGCTGAAGCTCATTAAACATTCTGCGCTGCTGCTCTTCATACTGCTCGAGGTAGCGCTCCTGCTGTGCGATACGGGTGTCGAGCCGGCGTATGGTTTGATCTACGCCTTCTTCGAGTGATGCGATAATACCACCCGATTTGGTAAACGATTCAGCCTGCTGCTTCATGTTGGCGATGGCTGAATCTTCGCTGCTGAATAGTTTTGCAACCTCTTCAGGCCTCATCTCAAGGGCTTCATTCAATCTGTCTTGATCATCAATCACCATTGTTCCGTTGTTCTGGAACGTGATGCCAATGTCTGATAGTCTTGAGACCTGACCAGGTTCAACACCATCCATTGGTAATAGGGCAGACTGCCTAAGGTTGTTGGTTAAGCCCCTGATGGAGCGCATATTTCTGAGCGGACCACGGCTGTTATTATCACCATCAATAAATGTGCGCTGCCGGATCTTGCTGTTCATATCGTTATAAGACTTGATGAAGCTGTCGATATTTTCCCTGGCCTCATCAATATCTCGCTGTGCCGACATTTGTACGGACTGATCGCTGCTGTTCAGGAGCGTAAAAGAGAGTCCTTCAATGGCATCATCAACCGTATTATCACTTCGGGTGAATGTAACTCCATCGATGGTAAATCGTGCATCCAGCTCCTCTTCGGGAACAAGGCTGGTCATTGTACTCTCAACCTCTGCCAATACCCCGGTTGCGTTATCTATCTGAATTCTGTTGTCGAATCCTGTTCCAAGGCTCTGGATGGAGAACTGAACCTGATCATTACTGACTTGGAAAACACTGGCCCTGGCATCATCCCCGAACGCCTCACTTACGGCAGCGGCGAAAGAGTCCAGAACTTCACGATTGTTCTTTTGAACGATATTTCCATCACCGTCTTCCCTGGTTGTCTCAACCTGAATTGTTTCAGTACGGTCACCAATGGTGATAGTCATTGAACCGTCGCCTGATGCTGCAAGATCAAAATCTTCAACATTCATCACCTGGCCGAGCCGGGTGTCGGTTGTCGCAACCCTGTCAACGGTAATGTTAAAGTTGGATGGCCTATCGATGCCGCCGGCCGAATTAACCCTGACGACTGATTCGTTGGACGAAGAGGTCTTAATGGGCTGGAATGAGTTGTTATTCGGATTTTCCAGCTCCGAAATCTGACTGATAAACTTTGAAATCGACTCGCTAACATCACCTAGTGCCGTTTTTCTCTCATTTTGCTGCTTCTGTTGCTCTTCAAGCCTCAGCTTTTGCTGGCTTTCAAGCTGAACAAGCTGCTGAACGAACTGTTCGTATGGATTGGATTGTCGGAAAAGACTTTGAATAGAGCTCATTCCCATATTGATCTCCTAAACTAGGTTGGTTATGCTTGTGATAATTTTGTACCCAGGTCAGCCCGGTTTTGGTCTGCAGCCTCCTGCCAGGTATCGCGTAGCGGCTCGAGAATTTCACGGATCTCTTCAAATTCACCCTTACGTGCCTGTTCCTGGCAATATTTATAGAGGGAGAAGAGCTGATCGGCCGGCGGGTGCTCAAAATTGAGTCCGCTGATCAAAGTCGAAAGTATTTCCCTGAGCCGCTTTTCATCTTCCCTGTAGCTGGCCTGAATTGCCAGGTCGTACATTTTCACCACCAGCTGAAGCGGTGAAGCGTTCTTTATCGACTGCTGCTGGTATACAAGTTGAGGATTACGCATAGTTCAAATTTCGTTGTTACGGTGTTTTACCGGTCATTTGCCCATCTTATCGGCAGGGTTGAGTCATAGGTTAAGTGTTATAAGGCTTTATGAGAAAGCCTTAACATTACCGGTATTCATTTTTTGAATAGCCTGCCCGATTGCCCATAAAATGGGTTTATCATGCTCCGGTGTAGTTCTTATCGGCAGACGGATAGTGATGCTGAATTAGAAGATGGGACGAATCAGCGGAAAATTTTTACCTGCTAAAGGAAAAAGTGGAAGTGGTAGGGGTGGCTTTTGAGATCCAAAATCGGATAGATGGACGAATAGAGCGATAAAGAGGAAGCGGTACTCTTTTTGCAATCATGGCTGTAGATGGTTTAACCAAAGCACGTAAAAAAAGAATACCGTTTTGAAAGTACAACTCGCTCGAGCCCAGGCACTACTGAATCAAAAGAAGCCCAATCCGGATGAAGCGATGAAGCTGCTTCAGCCACTTGTTAATAAAAAGCAAGTGCCATGGCCGGTCTATCACTTCAGTGGTATCGCCTTTGTTCAGAAAAAGGAGTACGATACGGCTCTCACTTTTTTGAATGAGGCTCAGAAAGAGGGTGGAGATCAGGCTGAAACCGATCACGCGATCTCTATCTGCTATTTCCATCTTGGAAATTTTGATGAAGCTATTCGTTTTGAGGAGATGGCGCTGCGAAAAAAACCGGATTTTTTTAAAGGTTGGCTTCATTTAGGGTCAATCTATCGTGCCCAGGCAAAATTGAATGAAGCACTAAAGTGTTATCAAAAAGCCAATCAGCTCGACCCCAAGAGTGCGAGTGTGGCCTATCGAATTGCTGAAATTTACAACGATCAGGGCGATGTGAACAAAGCACTTGAGCTTTATAACATCGCGATAAAAATAGACTCCGGTTATTCTGAGGCTCATTTGGCAAAGTCGCAGGTGCTGAAGAACAAGCGGGAGTTTGACGGGGCGGAAGAGGCGATCTATCAGGTACTGCAGGATAATCCGCGCCATCTTGGGGCCAGAATCTCCCTGGCTGAGCTGCATAAATATCAGGGAAACTACCAAAAGGCGATTGAGCTCTATGAGAGAATGCTCGATGAATTCCCCAAGCAGGGTAGCGTGCGAGTCAATTATGCACTTTGTCTGCAGGAGATCGGAAGGTTTTCGGAATCTGAGAAACATTACAAACAGGCATTTAAGGATCAACCGGCCTCATTCGAGCCGCTATCCAACTACCTGATGGGGATCCACTACAACCCGGATAGGAGCCGGGATGAGATATTTGAAGCCCATAAGATATGGGATCAGCACTTTGCACCGTCAGAAAGGCCTGAGCGTCCGGTGCCTTTTAACCGGGATCCGAATAAGAGACTAAGGGTTGGTATGATTTCAGGTGGTTTTCGCACCCACCCTGTTGGCTGGATGGTCACCAAGGCACTTGAAAACCTTCCGAAAGATAAGTTTGAAGTTTACTGCTACACCACAAACAACCGATACGATCAAATTACCCGGCGCATTCACAAAGCGACCGATAAATGGCAGTCGGTTTTGGGATATGGTGATGAAGTTATTGCTGAAATGATTCGGGAAGATGAGATCGATATTTTGATCGAGCTCTCCGGTCACTCAGCTGACACACGCCTTAAGACCGTGGCGCTCGAACCTGCACCTGTTATCGTGAAGTGGGTTGGTGGACTGTTTAATACCACCGGATTGCAATCTGTAGACTTCCTGATTACAGACCATTATGAAACGCCGACAGGGGAAGAGCCATACTACACGGAGAAACTGGTGCGAATGCCGGATGACTATATCGTCTTTTTGCCACCTGATTATGCACCTGAGGTGGGTGAATTGCCGGCTAAGAAGAATGGATACATCACCTTTGGCTGTTTTAACAATCCGTCCAAGGTAAATGAAGAGATTGTGGCCCGATGGGCTGAAGTGATGAAGAGGACTCCGGAGAGTCGACTCTTTTTGAAGAGCAAGCAGTATGATACAAAAGAGCTTTGTGATCGAATCATATCAAAGATGGAAGAGTGCGGTATCTCAAAAGATCGACTCATTTTTGAAGGACTTTCGCCGCATAACGAGTTGCTCGACTGTTATAACCGCGTCGATATCGCGTTGGATCCATGGCCTTACTCTGGTGGGCTCACCACCTGTGAAGCGCTCTGGATGGGAGTGCCTGTCGTAACCAAGCCGGGGCCTACTTTTGCCGGGCGGCACTCTGCAACGCACCTTGAAAATGCCGGTTTCGGTGAATGGGTTGCCGATTCATGGGAAGAGTATACCGACACCATTGTTAAGCTTGCCGGTGATATTGAAAAGCTTGATGAGATCAGATCTTCGATGAGAGAGAAGGTTGCCGAATCTCCTGTATGTGATGGAAAGCGGTTTGGAGCAAATCTGTCAATTGCTCTTCGCGAGATGTGGAAACAGCGAACAGATGGGTATGAAAAAGGACTTCCGGAGGGTGAATGGCAGGATCATATTGAGGTTAAACCTCTGGATGAAAAATCTATTAAAGAGTTGTCAGAGGTGTCTATGGATGATTCGGATGATGTGATGCAACAACTGGATGACATGGAAGCCGAGTTTTCGGATGCAGAGATCGCCGAGAATGTAAATAAACCCGTAAACGGAGAGACCTCACTGAACGGAGCCGCAGAAGAAGCTGGACCAAATAGTGAGAATTCGGAAAACGAACTGCCGGAAACCTTCAAGATTGAAATTGAGGGTGGAATCACCGTCTGTACACCGGGCAGCCAAGAGATGCTGACTCCCTATGTTCTGCTTGAACAGGGGACATGGTATGAACCTGAAACCCGGTTTGTAAACGATTGGCTGAAATCCGGCATGACCGTCGTGGATGCTGGAGCAGGATTTGGGGTATATGCGCTACCCGCAGCCCAAAAGGTTGGTGAAAAGGGGCGTGTCTATGCATTTGAGCCCAATAAGGTTGCCCACCTACATTTGCAGATGAGTAAACTGGAGAACGATCTCCAGAATCTTGAGGTGATTGGGAAAGCGGTTTATGACCGAAATGGAAAGGTATCGTTTCATAATGGTGATTCACCAATATTGAGCCGGCTCGATGAGGAGGGTACTTCTACAGCACAGGGGGTAACTCTGGACAGCTGGTGGAGCTATGAAGGAGAACCCAAAGTCGATTTCCTGAAGCTGGATATTAATGGAGAAGAGCAGGCCGCTCTTGCGGGAGCCGAAGCACTGCTAAACGAGACCGGCGCCTCAATCTTGATCGGCGTGTCAGAAAATGTGGAAAAACTGGGGAGTATTAAAGAGCAACTGGAGAGGATGGATTACTCGCTGTTTGAATACATTCCGGGTCCCGGACTGCTCACTCCATTCGACAGTGGTGTAGCTCCTGATCCTTTTCTGCAAAATCTTGTAGCTCTGAAACAAGACAAAATAGAACAGTATGCATCAGAGGGGTGGATTCACGATGAGTCCTATACCCCCGAGGAGCCTGAAGCAGGAGTTTGGCGGGATGTTATTGGAGGATATCCCTGGTCTGAAGAGATTCTCAGAGGTTGGGAGAAGAAAAATTTGTCGCCAACACAGCAGAACTATATTGTTGCTCTCAACTATCTCTGTGCCGCAGAGAGAGAGGATTTAACTGATAGCAACAGCCGCAGCCGAAAAGGAGTATGGATACTCGCCGCTGCACAGCAGCTGGTGCAAATATACAATAGCGGTGAAAATGGGCTGGAAGTCTCCTTTACACTGGCACGGGTTCTCAATGCGCTTGGAAAGCGAGGCCAGGCTGTGGAAGTGATGCGTAAGCTGATGGAGACCACGAAACTTGGCCAGCAGGGCATGGATATTGATCTGCCGTTTCTTCCACCTCTTGAGGTGCAGGATTTAGCTGAGGTTAAGACCGAATTCAAAAACTGGCTGATGGTACGGACGGTTGAGGCGTGGATTGCACTAAAAGATATCACAACCCTGTTAAGTGGTGAACAAGAGCGTAAGTTGATGGGATTGTTGGAGGGGAATCCGGAATATGGTGGTGTATTACGTCACAAAAGTTCTTTGAATCATCAACAGAAAAAGGATTTGGAAAAAAAATCCAAAGCAAAACGTCCAAACATGGGATCAAATTACCCTAAACGCACACGACAATTTGCTTTACCTGAGTTGGGTGTGGAAGGCCTCTTTGATGCTTTAAACAGAGAACAGGTTAATTATGTAGTTCTGAGATGGTTCGAGGATCTTCCGGAAATTGAAGAAGGTGAAGATTTAGATCTATTAATTGACGATGATGATTTATACAAACTTGAGCCATACTTTTCACTTGAGGAAAAACCTGGTTCAACTAAATGTGATATTTATAGTGCTTCAGGAATTCCGGGAAGTTCATTTGAAGGTCTGCCGTATTATGAGAAACGACTTGCGGATGACATTTTAAAAAATGGAGTGATCTATAAAGAACGCTACAGAGTAGCTGATAAGAAAAGACACATCGTGTCAGTAGCATATCATGCTGTTTTTCACAAAGCAGATTATTCGGGGTTAAATCTAAATGATGAGATAGGGCCGCTCAGTAAAGTTAAACCAGATCATGATTATGCTGAACACATTCTAAGATTATCCAATCAATTGCAGGAAACTGTAAAGCCAACATTGGAGGGGCTTTTGAAGTATTTGGAAAAAAATGATTGGGTACCTGGAGTAGATCTAATCCGAAAGCTTTCGCTAAGAAGACCATGGCTCAGAACATTAAAACCAAAAGTTAAACCCAAGTCAGAAACAAAAGGTGAAACAGCAGTCTTTTTAATCAGAGAGCATGCGGTTTCAAATGGATGGACTAAAGACTTTGTCAATCATATACGCTACTGTGGGTTTGATGTAAAAAAAATCATCAAACTGTCAGGAAATCAGAAGAGACAATCTGCTGATCAACTTCGTGGTGGAAATTGGAATCGGGGACCATGGCCAATTTCGGGTGGAGAACCGCATACAGCTATTATTGCCCACGATTACGCACCTGTTGCCCCTGAAGGTAAATTGAGGGAGAAACATCCTTATTTATCCAATGCCAGAACTTATAAAGTGAAAATCGACATTCGAAACGCGGTTAATCGTTCCTTGCCGAAAAGCGAATGTTACAATCCACTCCATAGTACTGATGATATTATTGAAGCCAACGAGTATATCGAAGTAATAGGAGGTGAAGACCTTCTAAAAGAGATCGCTGAAAGAGTGCAGGAGGGTTATCAGCAATCCAATCCTCAGCAAATTAAACTTCATCAGGGGAGGAGGGCTGCTAGCTACATTGTTTATGAAGAAGGAGAGCCATTCTTTTTGAAAAAATTTATCAATTCAGAAGATGGTATAGATGCTTTCCAAAGTGAAGAAACAGCCATGAAGAAGTTTAAAGACAAAAGCTGGGCGCCTCAATGGCTCGAGTTGGGTGATATGTGGCTTAAAATGAAACACTATCCCTCAGCCTTGCGATTAGACCAGATGGCTTTGTCGATGTCTGATGAAGAGAAAAAGCAGATTGCTATCAAAGTTCTGAAAGTGATCAAAGAGATCTACACCCTTGGATATGCACACAGAGATCTGCATGCCAAGAATATCTTCGTAATTGATGGAGACCCAATAGTTGTGGATTTTGAGACACTATGTGAGCAACGGAATGACCATAAAGATGGATTCTTATCGTCATATGATATAAATGCAACAGGCTTAGAATCACCTTATATGACAAGCCAAATGTGTTATAAGAATGAAAAATTCTACTATTCATTGTCAAACGTCTTGAATGTATCAATTGATGATATTATTGGAAAGATTGGCTCATAAATCGATATCAAATTAATAAAAAACAGTATTATTTGTTTAAACGTATCATAAATTTAGGGGAAAATATTTAAGATCACCTTTTCATCTTCGATAAGGCAATTAACCAACGCAACAGTCGCAGCCATTTTGCTGCAAAACGAAGAACAAAAGGTGATTTACTATGTCAAGTTTTGGTGATTTAAACAGAGTCAATACAAATATTCAGTCGCTGGATTCCCAGCTCTCACTGAACCGGATCAACCGTGATCTGGCAGATAACCAGCTCAAGCTCTCTACCGGTTTGAGAATTAACCGTGCCGAGGACGATGCGGCCGGGTACTCCATCGCTACCAAGCTGAACGCCCGTGTAGCCGGTCTGGAGCAGGCGCTCTCCAACGTGGGTGATGCCAAATCGGTACTCGATATTGCAGAGTCAAGCTTCGATACCGTAACAGATAACCTGATCGAGATGAAGGCGCTGGCCACACAGGCGGCCAACGATACCCTTGGTGAAGATGAGCGGGGTTATATCGGCGATCAGATTGAAGCCCTCGCCAATGATATAAATGAAATTGCCACACAGACTGTTTTTCAGGATACACAGCTTCTGAATGGTGCAGATGGAGAGAACACTGGTGCGCTTTCAATGACGTTTCAGGTTGGCGAGCGATCTGAAGATACTCTTTCTGCGGACATTGCTGCCGTAAATATCGGTGAGTTGTTTGCTCAGGATGGTGGTGATACTGAGCTTGGAGCAACAGCTGGCACAATTGTACTGACTGAGGCTGATGCAAATGAGCAGGGTGGCATTGCATTTAACGATGCAGAAGCAGCTGACTTCCGTGAGTTTATTGATGCCGTAGATGGCGCGATCAATGAGATGAACGATCGCGTGAACGACATTGGAATGGCACAATCCTCTCTGAGTATTCGTGAGGTAACTCTTTCTGAGTCGATCAGTGCGAACAGCTCTGCAGCTTCCCGAATTATGGATGCTGACTTTGCCAAGGAGCAGAGTGAGTCGGTAAGACTGCAGATTCTGCAGCAGACATCGACGTCGGCACTGGCCCAGGCGAACATGGGACCACAGTCCGTACTCGGATTCCTCGGGTAAGCAGTGACCTACTGATTTATTACTAAATTGGTTATAAAGGCCCTTCGATTCAGTTCGGAGCGCCTTTTTTTATGAACCTGAATGGACGCAAAGGTTTTACGAAGGT
>JAFIFA010000082.1 GCA_020832225.1 Balneolaceae bacterium | reverse complement strand
GTCTCTAAATATATCGCAAATCACCCGGCCCATCAGGTAAGCCTGGGGTTACGCTATCAAACAGGGCGTTTCAGTATCCACTCTCAATCCGGCTACTATGTACGATCAGCTGAATCTGCAGAGATTATTGATGCAGAGGTGCCATCAGAATACTTCCTGACAAATCTGAACGTCAGTTACTCGCCTCAACGTCTCGGGGCAACATTCTACACACAGATCCTGAACCTCACTGATACACAGTATCAGGAGATTCTTGGCGCCCCTATGCCGGGTCGCTGGGTGATGGGTGGAGTTCGTTTCAGACTACGGTAAATAGAAATGTTTATTTGTACCATTGCGGGTACTAAAATGAATTAATCCACTACGGCACAAGGTTATCACACACCTTGTGCCGTTTTTGTTTCTGCTATTCCTTTTTCCAATTTGTAAAAAGCTGCTTTTAAACGGGTTTTAAGTTAATAATCCCCATCTTCAGACCGATAAAACCCATTGATAATTCATCATAAAATAAGCCGTTCGAGATTTTTATTAAAAAATCACGGAACGCTCCGGGATCTGTTTTTCATTGTGCCGCATGTAAATCCAAACTACCCGGTAAACAGTTAGTCAGATTATTCTCTCAGATGGTTGAAAGTTCCCATGTTCACGGTATAGTGCAGGATTCAGACAGAGCTCGTCTCAGGGAGCTTAAAAAGTATAGAATTGATGACCTTGATGATGATCAGGTTCTCGATTCGCTCACCAAACTGGCATCCCGAATATGCGGGGTCCCCATCGCGATGGTTAACTTTATCGGGCTCAACAAGCAGTACACAAAGTCTTCTTTTGGCTGGGAGATTGATGAGATGAATCGTGAGGACTCCTTTTGCACTCACACGATTCAGGAGAAGGATTGGATGATCGTACCCGATGCCACCAAGGATGTACGGTTTCAGAATAGCAGTGCTGTTCTCGGTGATCCCAACATTCGCTTCTATGCCGGGATGAACCTTAAAAGTAACAGCGGAACCAATCTTGGGTCACTCTGCGTAATTGATCACAAACCCCGTGAGCTTACTGAAGAGCAGAAAGATAGCCTAGAGATCCTTGCCCGGGAGGTTGAAGCCCGCATGGAGCTGAAACACCAGAACCGGGTCATTAAGCGGAAAAACAGAAAGCTTCTGAACCGGGCGCGCTTTCTGGAAAACAGTACCGATTTAATGATGCTCGTAGATCCATCCACATACAACATAATGGAAGTAAACAGCGGTGTGGAAAAGGTGCTTGGTTATGCCAAAAAAGAACTGGAGGGCCAGCCTCTTGTCTCCCTAAGCCCCAGGAGCAATTTTTTCGATAAGCTTAATCAGTGGCAGTACAATAACAGCAATGAAAAGTTTGAGTGCAGGGTTGATCTCCCTGTAAAAAATTCCGGAAAAGTCTGTTTCATCATATTGATAACAGAGGCCGATGGACTATGGTACATCACCGCACGTAATATTCAGCGATACGTTGATGCCCGTGAAGAGGTAGCCCAAACCCTCAAAAGCCTGAAAAACTCCCAGCGAATTGCCGAAATGGGTAACTGGGAGTGGTATCCCTCTGAGGAGCGTATGGTGTGGTCGGATGAGATCTGGAGAATCTTTGGGCTGAATCCGGAAAGTGGAACCCCATCCCGGGAGCGTCTGCTTGAAATGGTTTATGAGGAAGACCGCCAGATGATCTGCAATAACTATAAGCTGATTGTAGGTGGCGGAACGGTAAAGCCTTTTGAATTCCGGATTGTTGCTGCCGATGGAGCTGAAAAGACGCTGAGAGAGGTGATTGAAGTCGATCGGGACGAATCAGGCAGAGCAATAAAAGTAACTGCAATCTGTCAGGATATCACCGCGCAAAAACGTACTGAGCGAAAGCTGCTAACTGCCCTGGAAGATAAAGAGGCGCTTATTGCCGAGGTTCACCATCGGGTTAAAAACAATCTGGCGCTGATCTCAGGTCTGATGGAGCTGGAACTCTTTAAAATAACCGGAGAAGCCCCTGATCTGGCTACAGAGAGCTTACAATCGATTATCTCGAAAATAAAATCGATCTCTTTGATACATGAGGACATCTATCAGTATGAAGAGTTTGCTCATGTACCGTTTGATAGAATTCTGGAGAAACTAATTGCCGCTCTGGCTTCATCGATTGGCGTTTCCAATCAGTTCTCATTTGAGTACGAAATTTCGAAAACGGGTATCAATATCAATCAGGCTGTACCCTTCTCTCTTGCCCTCTGTGAGCTGCTGGAAAGCCTTCTGAGAAGTACTCTTTCTGATCAGGCAGCAGCTACACCAACCATTAGCTTTGGCCTAAATTCAGCCGGACGCCGGGTCGCACTAACTATTCGGATTCCTAAAGATCATAACCCTCCGGTAGAGAGCGATCTCTTGCACGTACTACTGGATCAGATTAGTGGAAAGCTGATCACCAAAACTCCCGGTGAGTACAGAATTGAGTTCCGTAAAATGCATGTAAAGGGGTCAAGCGCATCCTCTTTTTATGGCTAAATGAATGGCGCACCTACCTTTTTTGGTTGAGCAGGGAAAGAAACATGATTTACTGCTATGCATATCTCCCTATTCAGTGCCAAAGGTTACGACCGTGAATTTTTTGATGAACAGATTGGCGAAAGCGGTCATACCATCACCTATTTTGAAGACATTCTCTCAACAGACACACTTGCCCTTGCAGAGGGATCCGATGCGGTCTGTGTGTTTGTCAACAATCCGGTAGACAGAAAGCTGCTTGAAGGTCTATCAAAAATGGGTGTTCGCGTTCTTGCACTACGCTCGGCCGGATTCAACCATGTGGATCTGGAAGCGGCAGAAGATGTTGGAATCCCTGTTTTCAGGGTACCTGCATACTCTCCGGAAGCGGTGTCGGAACACACCATGGCCCTCATATTAACGCTAAACCGCAAAACTCATAAGGCATATAACCGGGTTCGTGAGAACAACTTTTCACTCGATGGCCTCACCGGCTTCAACCTTCACGGAAAAACAGTTGGTGTGATCGGCACGGGTGCAATTGGGACCGCATTCTGCAGAATCGCTGCCGGCTTCGGGTGCCGCATTCTCGCTTTCGACCCCAAACCTTCGGATGAAACAAGAGAGGCCGGTGCTCACTTCACAAACCCTGAAACACTGTTTAGCGAGTCGAACATCATCTCCCTCCACTGTCCTCTTATTCCTCAAACCCGTCATATCATCAACCAAAAATCCATTTCGATGATGAAAGAGGACGTGATGCTGATCAATACAAGCCGGGGTGCACTTATCGATACCCCTGCCGTTATCCGTGCTCTTAAAAAGAAGAGAGTGGGTGCACTCGGAATTGATGTGTATGAGCAGGAGGAGAATCTCTTCTTTCGCGATCTCTCCGGAGAAGTCATCCAGGACGATGACATCACAAGGCTGATGAGCTTTCCCAATGTATTAATCACCGGCCATCAGGCATTCCTAACCCGTGAAGCACTGAGGGAGATAACGCGTATAACACTCAATAACCTGACCGCCTATGAGATGGACAAGCCCGTCCAAAATGAGATTAAGCCAAAACCTGCATCAGAATCGTGACATTGGAACTTCAACCGATGACGAAAATTGAATACCAAAAGAGAGAACCGGCAAACCCTTGAAATTGATTTCATTCAGCGCCGGGAAGTAGTAAGCACGCCCGCCTCCGTGCATGAAAAGAGCCGATCTATCGGTAATGCGATATTGTATCCCGAAGAGGGCTGATGTTGTGCCACCAAAATATGCCACGGTTGTTTGGTTGCTGAAGAAATTTCTCGCAGCAATTCCAAAACCCTGACTAATCCTAAAATAGAGCTCAAGCCCGTCTGATGAGGTTTCGCGTAGTGCTATATCCTTTCCAATTGATGATCCCATCATTGGAAACCAATCCCTTCCAAAAGAACCAACTTCATCACCTGATACAGCCCCTACGTGCACCGATATCACCCATCTGCTCCCCGGATGACGATATAAAGACTCAACACCGAAATGTTCCGGCCCTGCATAAAATCCATTCTGCACACGATAGATCGTACCCTGATCGACGGGAGTGAATTGTGTAAAGCCATCATGATCACTGTTGCCAAAACTGTTCGGTTCAAACGTCTGCTCCTGCGGGGATATAGTGTTCAAATTCAATTGTGCCTGAGCCGATTCAGTAAATTTTACTGTTATCATCGAGCAAATGACGAGAATGAGGATAGGCCGGGTTAGATTCATCAAATCCGGGGAGATTGGTTTGTGGTTACGTTTAAATTGTTCAGATTGAAGAAGGTGCATGAAGCTCAGAGCTAAAAGTGAGCACCAATTGTATGAACGAAAGTAGAAGAAATGAAATTTTACTAAAAAACCAATGACTATTGTCCGCCAACCATTAACCCTCACCGGGAGAGCTTATGCCTGCCTACATTCATCAAATAGAAACAGCAACACCAAAGTATACCTATAGCCAGGATGAGCTGAGGGATCGCATGAAAGCGATCGTGCCGGGTAGCGATCGTGACAAGCGCATTATTCATCACATCTACTCCAGGTCCGGCATCAAAACCCGGTATTCAGTGGTAGACGATTTTCGTGAGAACGGATCACACACACTTTTTTTTAACGGACAGGGAGCAAAACCGGGCACCAAGAGCAGAAACGAGCTCTATATAAGTGAAGGACGGAAACTATTTGTTGAAGTGGCTAAAAAGCTTATCGGCAACTCTGAATTTGAAACGAATCAGATTACCCATCTGATTACTGTCTCGTGTACCGGATTCTACGCTCCCGGCCCCGATTACGACATCATCCGTTCGTTAGGGCTTAGTCCATCTATTGAACGGTATCACCTCGGTTTTATGGGTTGTTATGCGGCTATCCCTGCCCTGAAAATGGCCAATCAGATCTGCAATGCCGATCCGAATGCCAACGTCATGGTGGTTTCAGTTGAACTCTGTACGCTCCACTTTCAGGCCAACCCGAAGATGGACAACCTGCTCTCAGCTTCGGTTTTTGCAGATGGTGGTGCGGGAGCTATCGTAAGCAATAGGAAAGGGAAGCCCGGAAGCTATCGGGTTGATGGCTTCGCCTCTGCCATCACCAAAAAAGGTGCGAACGACATGGCCTGGTCCATTGGAGATAACGGATTCAATATGGTGCTCTCCAACTACATTCCTGAGCTTCTCGGAGAGGGCCTCAACGATTTCCTCAACCCGGTGCTAAAACAGTTCCGACTTACAGCGGACGATATTGAGCAGTGGGCTGTGCATCCGGGAGGCAGAGCCATCCTTGACAAAGTGGAGTCAGTACTCGAACTTCCCGACGAGACGCTACGTGCGGCAAGAGAAGTACTCTCCTCCTATGGAAACATGAGCAGCGCCACCGTTCTGTTTGTTCTGAAGGAGCTCCTGAAGAGCCCTTCTTCCGGGAGTGATCAACAGACTCTGGCAATGGCATTTGGTCCGGGGCTTACGCTCGAGTCCGCACTGTTAACCCAAATTAATAGCAGTGAATAAGGTATGCCCCTTTTACTTTCGAAGCGAAATGAACATTTGGTTGAGTGGATGGATCGGCCCGACTGCTGCCGGGAACTCCTGTTCAATACTTATGATCAGTTCGGGAGAATTAACCGGTTGCTCTCGGGCTGGAAAAAAATCTACAGGGAGTACCTGAAGCCTATTATCCTCCAGAAAGAGGATGGTGAGATAAAAATTCTGGATATCGGCTGCGGCGGCGGAGATATCATTCGGTATCTCAATCAGCTTGCAGTTGATGATGGGCACCTGGTTCATTTTACAGGAGTGGACCCCGACCCCAGGTCCTTTGAGTTTTTGAAGAAGAGCAGCTGGCCCTCTCATATCACTTTCAGATCGGCCAGTTCTGCTGAGCTGGTGAAAGAGCAACTGAAGTTTGATGTTGTGATCTCCAATCACCTGATGCATCACCTCACAACCCGCCAGCTTCGCGAGGTATGCAGAGACGCTGCGGCCCTTTCGGACCAACTTGTACTGTTCAGTGATATCGAACGGAGCGACATCGGTTATCTCTCATTTTCACTAATAGCGCCCCTCCTGTTCCGCAACAGCTATATCGTAAAAGATGGACGAATTTCAATTCGCCGCAGCTTCCGAAAGAACGAACTGCAGCAAGAGCTGCCCGGGGGCTGGTGGGTAGAACGTCGGTTCCCCTACAGGTTATTGGCGCTAAACAAGAGAGAGATCAATGAAAAGTGACATCGACGTTGCCATAGTCGGTGGCGGCCCCGTTGGTCTCTACCTTGCAATCCTTCTGCTTCAAAAAGGCATTGAGTGCCGCGTTTATGAGAAGAAAGAAAAACCGGACCTGCATTCAAAGTCTTTGGGTATCCATCCCCTATCTCTCGACCTATTTGATCGTGCAGGCATCACAAAGCGGTTCCTTGAGAAAGGCGTTATTATTCGAAAGGGAGTAGCCTTCTGGAACCGCGAAGAGATCGGACAAGTCACATTCGATCGCTGTCCTCCTCCGCACAGATATATTCTTGCTATTCCACAGTGGCAGACGGAGAGAATCCTGGAAGAGGAGCTTTGCAAACTCGATCCTGACGCGATCCAACGGGGTGCGAAAATCGAGGAGCTGCAGGAGAGTGATGGCCAAATTCATTACCGGTTGAGCCGCAATGGTGAACAGGTTGCCTCGACAACCCGATTTCTGATTGGCTGTGACGGTAAAAATAGCCCGGTCCGGAAATCGCTTGGCATTCCATTTACCGGCGGACCATACCCCGACACCTACGTGATGGGCGACTTTACGGAAAATACCAATTTCGGAAGTGACGCTGCCATATGGCTCCACGAAGATGGGTTGGTGGAGGCTTTCCCCCTACCCGGCAATAAACGCCGCTGGGTGGTTAAAACCACATCATATGTAAATGATCCTCAACCAGAGATGCTAAAATCGATTGCTCAATCCCGAACCGGAATCTCTCTTGAAAGTTGTGAAAACAGCATGATGAGCAGCTTCGGGGTTCAGCACTTAATGGCCGATCGTTTTCATGAAGGACGAATACTACTTGCAGGCGATGCGGCTCATGTGGTGAGTCCTATTGGCGGACAGGGGATGAACCTCGGATGGCTCGATGCTGAAGCTGTAGCCGAAGCACTCAGTAATATTTTACTGATGAACAGAAACTATCACGATGAGTTCAGGATTTACACATCCCTTCAGCGAAGAGTTGCCAAACAGACTGCACTCAGGGCAGAGCTCAATATGCATCTGGGCAGAAGGGATTCAGCAGGGGCTGCCTGGAAAATATTGGTAATGGCGTTGATCAAGACACCGGCACGCCACCTGCTCGCACGCATATTTACGATGCGCGGACTCGGCAGCTGGCCTGTTTGACAAGAGGGTAGCTTTAGCGGTGGAAAGTGATTGTGAACCGAGCACCAGGGTCGTTTAGAATCGACATCTCTGCATCCAGTTTTTGAAGCAGCTCATGCACAATCCACATGCCAATTGAACCTTTGGCGTGCAGGGTGAAATCTTCAGGAAAACCGATACCGTTATCGGAAACACTCATGATCACCAGCCCCTCATCGTTGGCCAGGTTGATCAGTATACTTCCCTCCTTCTCCTCTTCATCCTTAAAGAATGCGTGCTTGTAGATGTTGATAAGCAACTCATTCAGAATAAGGCCGCAAAGCAGGGCTTTCTCCTGTGGCAGCATAATCTCATCCTCCGAAACTTCGATCTCCAGGTCGTGAAGCAGATAGGACATCGTCTCTTCGATTCGATCAACCAACTCATTCATATAGCCACGGAGATCGATCTGATGGTTCACCTTTCTCTCGCAAAGAATATCGTGCAGGCGTGCCATCGAAATCATTCGTACGCTTACCTTTTTAAGGGCTTCCTTCGCCTTCTCATCCTCTATTTCGTCGATCTCCTGATCGATCTGTCCGGTCATCGCCTGCAGATTGTTCTTCACCCTGTGGTGAATTTCGGCAATCATCACATCTTTATGCTGAACCTGCTGCCGAAGGTCATCAATTTTTCGTGTACGCTCAATGGCGATGGTAACGTGAGAAGCCAAAGCCTGAAATACGGGGATATCGGTAGCTGTGAAATCTTCGTTATTGCGTTTATTCAATGCCTGAACAACTCCGATAACCTCGTGCGATTTGTTGATAAGCGGGACACAGATCAGATTTCGCGTGGTGAATTTGTCGGAGAAATCACCGTAGAAGTGCTCAGAGGTTGTTACATCATTGGTCACATAGGGCTTCTTGTTCTCAATCACCCAGCCGGCAATTCCTTTATTCTTAGGGAGGCTTTTACCTACAACATCATTTTTTGCAGGCCCGGTTGGCACCGTTATGAAGACTTCGTCCTTTTCTTGATCAATCAGAAGAAGGGAGCTAGCTTCAGACATCATCACCTGACGGGTTGCCTCCATACTCTGTGAGAGCACGGTTTTAAACTCATTGGTATTGTTGATTCCCTCAATGGTATCGAGAAGCAGGGAGAGATTCTCTTTCGGTAACTGCTTATGCAGATTACCATTGGTAGTTGGATTTTCGGTAGGTTCAGCCATAAACTCCCTGTTTTATTTCAAGTTCAGCAGCATGCGACAATTCAGGTTCTGAATTTATAAAATAATCGGCCAATTCAATAATTCAGAATGGAATATCCGGGAATAAAAAAACCCCCGGAGCCGATGCCCCGGAGGTTTTTATAAATGGTTGCCAGACGGTTGGTTACGCCCGCTGCTTCTTATCCTCTTCCATGTAGTCTCGGAGAACCTTGTGGAGAATACCACCATTGCGGTAGTAATCGATCTCTACCGGGGTATCGATCCGGCATACGGTATCGAATTTAACCACGGTTCCGTCTGCCTTTTTCGCTTCAACCTTCACCGTCTGTCGCGGTTTCAGGTTATCATCAACATGAATGTTGTATGACTCCGATCCGTCTAGGCCCAGGCTGACGTGGCTCTCTCCATCCGCAAACTGCAGTGGGAGAACGCCCATGCCTACCAGGTTGGAACGGTGAATCCGCTCGTAGGAGGTGGCGATCACGGCACGGACACCAAGAAGAATGGTTCCCTTTGCTGCCCAGTCTCTGGATGAACCGGTTCCGTACTCTTTTCCGGCAAGCGCCACAAGAGGAGTACCCTCTTTTTTGTATCGCTCGGCAGCATCATGAATCGTTGTCACCTCTCCGGTTGGGTGATATTTGGTAAATCCACCTTCAGTCCCGGGAGCAAGTTGATTCTTGAATCGTACGTTGGCAAAAGTTCCGCGCGTCATCACACGGTCGTTACCACGACGCGATCCGTAGGAGTTAAAATCGGCTATTTCCACGCCATTTTCGATCAGGTACTTTCCTGCCGGGCTGTCCGGTTTGATGTTACCTGCCGGTGAAATGTGGTCTGTGGTGATGGAGTCTCCAACCTTAACCAGGGCCTTCGCACCGGTGATCGGTTTAATCGGCTCCGGAATCTCTCCCATTCCCTGGAAGAATGGCGGCTCCTGGATGTAGGTCGACTCATCCTTCCACTCATAGAGCTCGCCTCCGCCTACAGGGATCTTGTCCCATGTCTCGGATTCGAAGATATCGCCATACATCTTATCGAAGAGTTCCGGTCGAATCGCCTCATCGAGGAATTCGGTAATCTCATCAGTAGTTGGCCAGATCTCTTTCAGATAGACATTCTTGCCATCTTTATCCTTCCCGATCGGCTCATTTGCCAGATCGATATTTACGGTTCCGGCCAGCGCATAAGCTACTACCAGAGGTGGTGATGCAAGGTAGTTCGCTTTCACCCACGGGTGGATTCGACCTTCAAAGTTTCGGTTACCAGACAGTACACCGGCAGCGATCAGATCGCCCTCTTTAATAGCTGTCTCAACCGCTTCTGGCAGAGGACCCGAGTTACCAATACAGGTTGTACATCCGTAACCAACAAGGTTGAAACCGAGCTTATTCATGTAATCGGTTAAGCCCGCCTCGTTCAGATATTCTGTTACCACACGGGAACCTGGTGCGAGAGATGTTTTCACATATGGAGGAACTGTCATTCCTCTCTCAACTGCCTTCTTCGCAATGATACCGGCACCCAGCATAACGCTTGGGTTGGATGTGTTTGTACAGCTTGTGATAGCTGCAATCACCACATCACCATGCTTCATTTCGATAGTCTGTCCGTTTTTGAACGTTCCCTTGTTGGCCAGCTTCTCCTGCGCGAGACTGAAGCCCATGGTTGGGTCATCGCTCGTCAGGGAAGCTTCAAATGTTCTCTTCATATTGGGCAGGGTAATACGATCCTGCGGACGCTTTGGTCCGGCGAGGGATGTCTCCACTTCGCCCAGATCGAGCTCAAGCACTTCCGTGAACTCCGGATCCGGAGTGTCATCGGTGCGGAAGAGCCCCTGCTCTTTCATGTAGGCTTCCACAAGCTTCACCTGCTCGTCCGAACGGCCGGTTCGGCTCATATAGCGGAGTGCTTCCTTATCAATCGGGAAGAAGCCCATTGTGGCTCCATACTCAGGCGACATATTTGCGATTGTCGCTCTGTCGGGTAGACTCATATTGCTGAGTCCTGGTCCAAAAAATTCAACAAACTTGCTAACCACTCCATGGCGACGGAGCATCTCTGTTACGGTGAGCGTGAGGTCGGTGGCTGTGATTCCTTCCTTCAGCTTTCCGGTTAGCTTCACACCAACCACTTCAGGTACGAGCATGTAGATCGGCTGACCCAGCATTGCTGCCTCTGCTTCGATACCGCCAACGCCCCAGCCAAGAATGCCGAGTCCGTTAATCATGGTTGTGTGAGAGTCAGTTCCCACCAGCGTATCCGGATAGGCAACGGTA